>JBCCYF010000008.1:0-64940 GCA_039190275.1 Pseudomonadota bacterium
CGGGGCATAGCGGCCCGCGCCGTCCACCGTCCGCGATCCGACCCAGCGCACCGGCTGCGGGCCGGCATCGCGGGTGATCACCATGTCCCCGGCTTCCAGCTCCTCGACCGCGACCGCACCACGGGTCGTGTCGATCAGTGTCCCGCGCGTCAGGCAGGGAATCCCTACATCCGAAAAGTCAATTGGGTTAGAGGTTTCGGTGACGTTCCGGATGGCTGTGACGGTAAAACTCCCAGTCGGCAGGGGCTCGGTCCCCGCCACCACGGCCCAACCAAGGTTGCCTCCGCCGGATTCAACGTCGGCGATGGTCCAGGTGTTGACCCCATCAGTGATATCAAGAACACGTTCCAGATACACCTGATCTGTCGTTCCGGTCAGAAACTGGTTGGTGTCGTTCCCAACCTCGTTCGCAAGGCTGTCACCGTCAAAGTTGGAATCATCGTCGTCGACACTTATCTGGATAAACGTGTTATCCGATATCGTTACTGTCGATGAGTTTGAGCTCACGTTAGCTGCGTCAAGCACATCAAGTACAAATGTGGCCATGGATTTCCCCTCGCCTCTTTAGATCATATTCAACGTCGGGACCGCTTACTGGGTGTTTATGGTCGAAAGATGATATATTATGAAAATCCATACACATATATACATATTATTTACAACTCTGTACTACGAGGCGGGGATTCGCCCAGGGTGCGCGCGCGGAATTCTTGTGAGAACGTCGCAAGTCGGCCGTCACGAATTGCGTCACCTATCTGCGACATCAACTCCTGATAGAAGTGAAGGTTGTGCCAGGTCAGCAGCATCGAGCTGATGATCTCTTTGGCCTTGAACACATGATGCAGATACGCCCGTGAGTAGTGCCTGCACGCGGGACACCCGCATTCTGGGTCCAGGGGCTCCTGATCCTCGGAATGCCTTGCATTCTTTATGTTCAGGACGCCATTCCAGGTAAAAACCTGCCCGGTCCGACCTGAACGCGAGGGCAAAACACAATCGAACATGTCGATGCCCCGCTCGACCGCACCAACAATATCATCGGGTTTGCCGACACCCATCAGGTAGCGTGGCTTTGCCTCGGGCAGTTGTGACGGCGCATAGTCCAGCACATCGAACATGGCCGCCTGCCCTTCCCCTACGGCCAGCCCGCCGACCGCGTATCCGTCGAACTCTATGCGGCGGAGTGCCGCAGCACTCTCCTCGCGCAGATCCTTGAATGTACTCCCCTGCTGAATGCCAAACAGCGCATGCCCGGGCCGGTTACCGAATGCATCACGCGAGCGCTGAGCCCAACGCATGGACAGGCGCATGCTGTCCGCCGCGACATCCTTTTCCGCCGGGTACGGCGTACACTCATCAAAGCTCATCACAATATCGGACCCCAGGAGCGCCTGTATATCCATCGAGCGTTCGGGGGTCAGGTTAAACTCCGCTCCATCTATGTGGCTGCGGAACTTAACGCCTTGTTCACTGAGCCTGCGCAGTCCGGTCAGGCTCATGACCTGAAATCCGCCCGAATCCGTCAGGATCGGTCTGTCCCAATTCATGAACCGGTGCAGACCGCCCAGGCGGGCCACGCGCTCAGCCCCTGGCCGCAGCATCAGGTGATAGGTATTGCCAAGAAGGATGTCCGCACCGGTCTCGCGGACACTTTCGGGCATCATCGCCTTGACGGTTCCCGCCGTGCCCACTGGCATGAAGGCGGGGGTGCGGATCAGGCCCCGTGGCGTGCTGATCACGCCGGTCCGCGCTCTGCCATCTGTGGCCTGAATACGAAAGGAGAGGGAACTCGCCATGATTATGGCCCATCTGGACGTTTCAGCGGTGATCCTTATATAAACCGTCAGGAAGTGCAAAGAGGCGATGTAGTCATGAATCCGGACCTCGATACCCCGATGGAGGGCACGCCGTTAATTGCCCCATCGTCCACCGATCATCCGCTGTATGAGCAGATCGTTGAGGCCTGCAGGACGGTGCACGATCCCGAGATTCCTGTGAACATTTATGACCTTGGATTGATTTACACCATCGAGATCAACGATCAGGCGGATGTGAACATCGTGATGTCGCTGACCGCGCCGGGCTGTCCGGTCGCGGGCGAGATGCCCGGCTGGGTCGCCGAGGCGATCGAACCGCTGCCCGGTGTCCGAACCGTAAACGTCGCGCTGGTTTGGGAACCCCAGTGGGGAATGGACATGATGTCCGACGAAGCGCGGCTTGAACTCGGGTTCATGTAGCTCCTAGCCGCCGGAAGCGCCAGAACCGCCAGCTGTTCCTGCGGTTCAACTGCTTGGAGATATGCTTACCATTCTGCAAGTCCCTTTGCATTCTTGCAAATATCTCTTGCTCGCGCTCATACTCAGTCTTTGGCTCCTCTGACATTCGACGGAGAGGTTGTAGGATCGGCATCATGAAATTTCTCCTTTTACGACAAAGAAATAGATCACCATAGCGGCGCAATTTGCCAACAGGCAAAGACGAAGCTACACTTTCATTTATGAAAACCGATTGGGACGATTATGCTCTCTACGCGGTTGTCGCACGCTGCGGCGGACTGACATCGGCGGCACAGATGACGATGGTCAGCGCGGCGACGCTCAGCCGCCGCATGACAGCGCTGGAGAAGCGCCTCGGGCGCCGGTTGTTTCTGCACGGCAAGAGCGGGTATCAGGTTACGGCCGAGGGCCGCGCGCTTCTGGAGCGTGTCGAACGTATGGAGGCCGCCTCGGCCGATATCGACACCTGGCTGGCTGCGGCGCATGGCCCGACCCGGGTCCGCATCTCGGCCGGGACCTGGACGGCGTTGCGTCTGGCACAGAACCTCAACGCCTATTGGTCCGAAGACGATGGCTGGCTGCCGGAGTTCATCCATTGCAACGCCGATATGGACATTGCCCGGCGCGAGATCGACATCGGGGTACGAAACCGTCGCCCGGAACAGCCCTGGCTGGCCGGTCGCCGCACCGCAACCCTGACGTTCGCGGTTTATGCGGCGAATCCTTCGATCCAAGCCTGGATCGGTGGCAGTGACGATGCGCCTCAACTTCCCACCGAACGCTGGGTCGCCCAGCATCACGCATCGCAGATCCGCAATGTTGCCAATGATCCGCAGCTACGCCTGGCCCTGGCCGAGGCCGGTTTGGGCCGGACTGTTCTGCCGACCTTCATGGGCGATGGGCGCGCCGGGCTACAGCGCATCGGCGGCGACATCGCGGAGCTAACCACCGAAGAATGGCTTGTCTGCCATCATGAGGCGCGCCATGAACCACCAATCCGACAGGCACTCGATGCACTAGCGGCGTTCCTCACGGGACGCTCACACGACAATTCAGCTGCCATTTGATCGATCCCGCCGATAGCGCGGCCTTGAAGCGCGTGCGGCCGTCGCTTATTATGTAATTTGGATGTTGCTCAAAGGACGCGACCGATGTTTTCAATCCCCGGAAAAGCCCCCGTCAGCATAACGGATGCGGCGGCTGCGCAGATCGCCAAACTGATGGCCAAAGGCGGCACCGAAGGGTTGCGCATTGGGGTGAAGAAGGGCGGTTGCGCCGGGATGGAGTACACCATGAATTATGTATCCACGGTCGATCCCAATGATGAAGTTGTCGAACAAGACGGCGCGCGGGTGATGATTGCCCCAATGGCGCAAATGTTCCTGTTCGGGACAGAGATCGATTACAAGACCTCGCTGCTGGAAAGCGGCTTCGAGTTCAACAACCCCAATGTGACCGAAGCGTGCGGCTGCGGCGAATCGATCAAGTTCGCCGGGACGTAGATCCTCCGGGATCCCAGAACCCCCTTTAGCGACCGTTTCCGGGCGGGGTCACAAAAGGCGGGCGCTGTGCCTTGCCGTGATTGACCCTCGTCTGCTAGCCACGTGCTGAACAACATGGGGGTCGACAAGATGCGTCGAAAGGTTGCTGCCGGAAACTGGAAAATGAACGGAACCAGGGCCTCTGCGGCCATGGTTGAGGCGCTGGCCGCCGCACATCCTGACCCCGGCGCAGAAGTCATTCTGTGCCCGCCCGCTCCGCTGATCCCGGTTCTGGTCGGGGTGAACAGTGGATTCTCAATCGGAGGTCAGGATTGCCACGTAGCGCAGTCCGGCGCGCATACCGGCGATACCTCGGCGCAGATACTTGCGGATGCTGGTGCCAGTCACGTCATCGTGGGTCATTCCGAACGGCGCGCCGATCACGGCGAAACCGATGCCACTGTGCGGGCCAAGGCCGAGGCAGCTGTTCTGGCCGGCCTGATTCCGATCATCTGTGTCGGGGAGACCGAAGGACAACGCGATGCGGGCGAAACACTGGCGGTTGTTCGTGCGCAGCTGACCGGATCAATCCCGGATGGTGTGGATGGCACTTTGATTATAGCCTATGAGCCGGTCTGGGCGATCGGAACCGGCCGTACAGCGGGCCTTGAGGATATTGCCGAGGTCCACAAAGACGTGCGGCAGACTTTGACGCAGAGGTTTGGGGCCCAAAGCGCCGAAGAAATTCGAATACTCTATGGGGGGTCGGTTAAACCGACCAACGCGGCAGATATTTTTTCCGTTCCGGATGTGGACGGCGGCCTTGTGGGCGGTGCATCCCTCAAGGCCGAAGACTTCGGTCCGATTATTGCCGCCGCAAGTTAGCCAACAGCCTGGCGCGGGCCGAGTGCACCGTAGTGCGCGGCCAACCGCTGCAGCGCAATCCTCAGCACCACCTTGCCCGATCGCGCCGACCAGCCAAGACGTCTTTCAGCTGTTTCCAAGCCCTCGAGAAAACAACAGACGCGAAACACGACATCGCCCAGCCCGGGACCCAGATCGGACAATGCTGCTTGAACGCGCGCACGGGCAGCCTGCGGTCCCTCACACGGGCCCCGGGACGGCGCGCCGGTGTTTCCATCTGATGGGGTCAGGAAGCTCGCCCAGTTCTGCGTAATCCTTGGCCCCATCTGGGCCAGCTCGAAGTCTTCGCGCAAACGCTCCCCGGCATCAATCAAATCCTGGCTCAGATATGCTGCCCCAGATTTATCACGTTTACGCCCAAGTATGGTCAAGGGACTCTCGGCAAGGTTGTATCTGAGCTTTTGAACGACCTGCCCGGATTCGTTCCGCTCAACCCGATCTTCGTGCGATTGATGCTGAACTCGAAACGGTGACGGGCTCTCCGCAAACGCGCCCTGACCGGCTTTTGCCTGTCGTTCCTCCTCCAGCAGACGCTTCAGCGCCGCCCGGCCGGCATCCGTAATCTGGTAACGAGCCACCCGCCCGTTGAGACCGACAGTGATCCAGTCCTGCAGGGCGAAGTGATACGCAATGTCGCGGTCGACTACCGCAGTACGCGTGTGTTTTCCCGGAATGGACTCGCGCAGGACAACAGCTTTCTCCATATCCTCAGCTACGGCCAGAAACGCGTTTTTCTCGCTGAGTCGCCGCAGTATCCTGCGCGCCTCCCGCGTTACTCTCTTATCCGACATTTCGGATGTATCAACCTGTTTACAAGACATATTTTCCCAGCCCTCCGGTACAGCTGCGTCACCAAACAAAGACAAACAATGTGCCGAGGCATATCCAAGCGCGCGGTCGACCAAAGGGTCATCCCGGCGCGTTTCAATCCGCCTTATTTGTCGCAAAATGGTCGAGGGGGGGCGGTCGTTTTTCCGGGCTATGGACCGGATCGACATCCCCCCCTCGGTATGCGCCAAATAGGCTCTGACCGACAACGGAAGAGCTGCCAAGCAGAGCCCCGCACTGGGCAAGGTACTGGTTACATTCTCGCGATCTGAAGGCACATTGCCTTTGGACATATGATCGCTCGCATTGATTACTATTGCCAACAATCTACCTAAAGTTGTTTAGTAAATGAGTTGTTAACAACAGTCATTTTGGAAACAGTTTCACATATGGTAATATATGAGAGAACGGTGATATCAAAATTTTGCAACGCAGGGTTGTGTTCCTGCACAGTGCGCCCAATGGCTTTATTCGGAGCGTCACTATGCAGAAACTCAAGAACACCCTCACCCAATTGAACCGGCCCAGACTGCTGGTGGGCGCGGCCCGCAAGGGTCTTATGTTCTATCGGCGGGAACGCGATCTGGCGCGGCTGCTCAAGCGATCCAGTTCCGCTACGGGGACCGACGCGGAGCGTTTGCTACAGGCCGAGGCAAAGCTTGAGGAAACCCGGACAGCGGGTGATGCGACCTACTCTGTCGGGACCCATATCGCACTTTTGACCGCGCTGATTGCCGAGGCCACTCTGATTACCGGCCCACTTTGACCGATACCCCTCCGGCTCAGGTAAACGCGTCCGGCATGGACGCCTTGCGCTGGGTAACAAAGGCGTCCAGCGCCTCTCGGACAGCCGGATCCATAGCCGGCGCCTCATAGGTATCCAGCAGTGTTCTCAGCCGTGCCGCAGCCAACGACTGGCTGTCGCGCGCGCCCTCATCCGACCAGGTTTCAAACGGTTTATAGTCCAGCACCGCCGACCGCCAGAAGGCGTCTTTGAAGTTCGATTGCGTATGTGCGCAGCCAAGGTAGTGTCCGCCCGGACCAACCTCGCGGATCGCATCCATTGCCTGGGCGTTCTGCGACATATCTACACCGGCAGCAAGCGCGTGCAGCCCGCCCAACTGGTCCGCGTCCAACACAAACTTCTCGAAACTGCTGACCAGCCCGCCCTCAAGCCAGCCGCAGGCATGAAGCATGAAGTTTACCCCGCCCAGAAGCGCCGCATTAAGGGTGTTCGCGGTTTCATATGCCGCCTGCGCATCGGGCAGCTTTGAGCCGCACAGGCTGCCGCCGGACCGGAACGGCAGGCCCATACGACGTGCCAGTTGGCCAGCGCCATAAAGGATCTTCGAGGCTTCGGGCGTTCCGAACGTCGGTGCGCCCGAATTCATGTCGATCGATGCGACAAACGCACCAAAAATCACCGGCGCGCCCGGCCGGATGAGTTGGGCATAGGCAATCCCCGCCATCGCCTCGGCCAGAACCTGGGTCAGCGTACCTGCCACAGACACTGGCGACATCGCGCCCCCAACGATAAACGGGCTGACGATGCAGGCCTGATTCGCCTTGGCATAGACCTCAAGCGCGCCCATCATGACACCGTCGAAGGTCAGCGGAGAGTTGATGTTAATCAGTGAGGTCATCACCGTGTTCTGCTCTACAAACCCGGCACCGAACAGAATCTTGCACATGTCGACACTGTCCTGAGCGCGCGAGGGTTCGGTGACCGACCCCATGAACGGCTTGTCGCTTAGGGTCATATGCGCCAACAGCATGTCCAGGTGCCGTTTGTTCACCGGAACATCGGTGGGCTCGCATACGGTACCGCCGGAGTGATGCAGCCATTTCGACATGTACCCCAGTTTCACAAAAGTGCGAAAGTCATCCATCGTCGCGTAGCGACGGCCACCTTGGGCGTCGCGTACGAACGGCGGACCATAGACCGGCGCGAGCACCAGCGAATCGCCCCCGATCTCTACCGTGCGCTCGGGGTTGCGGGCATGTTGGGTGATCGCGGCAGGTGCCGTCGCGCAGAGCTTTCTTGCCAGACCCCGCGGAATGTGAACGCGCTCCCCCTGCACGTCGGCGCCGGCATCGCGCCATCGCGCAAGGGCCTCGGGGTTGTCGGTAAAGGCGACCCCGATCTCCTCAAGAACGGTTTCGGCATTCCACTCGATGGTTTCCAGGGCCTCCTGCGAGAGAATGTCATAGTTCGGTATGTTGCGTCGGATTGTGGGCGCACATTCGATGCGTACCGCCGTCCGCTCTGCCCGGCGCGCGGCCCCGCCGCCACGTGCCCGGCGTCGCCCCGTTGTTTCTGCAACCTCTCCCATGCTCATCCACCCCCGGTATCCTGCAGCTTTCGCATGACAATAAGCGGTTTCAACGTGATTTGCGCCGTAAATCCGAAGGTCGGGACCCCAAAGGCGACATATCCGGCTCTTGCGCGAATCCGGCGACAGTCGTACCGGAGGCGGCATGACAGACCAAATCCACGACAGATTGCTGATCATCGACTTTGGCAGTCAGGTGACACAGTTGATTGCCCGCCGTCTGCGTGAGTTAAGCGTCTATTGCGAAATCCACCCCTACCAGCGTGTCACGCAGGCGTTTCTAAACAGCTTCGACCCCAAGGCGATCATCCTTTCCGGAGGTCCATGCAGCGTTCTGGACGATGATGCACCCCGCCCCCCC
The DNA here is from genome assembly GCA_039190275.1 of Pseudomonadota bacterium. Classification (GTDB taxonomy): domain Bacteria; phylum Pseudomonadota; class Alphaproteobacteria; order Rhodobacterales; family Rhodobacteraceae; genus Halovulum. The sequence continues at coordinate 8,204 of JBCCYF010000008.1, forward strand.
TCCTGGGTATTCTCAAGCGGGCTGCCGGTACTTGGCATCTGCTATGGGCAGCAGGTGATGATGGATATGCTGGGCGGCACCGTTGAGCGCGGCGCAGGTACAGCCGAATTCGGGCGGGCGTATGTTTCAGCGTCGGACAAGGACCTCCCGCTTCTTGAGGGGTGGTTCGAAGACGGCCGTGAACAGGTCTGGATGTCGCACGGCGACCATGTGAGTCGAATTGCGCCGGGGTTCGAGGTCTTTGGCACCTCGCCCAGCGCGCCCTTTGCGATCACGGCCGATCCGTCGCGGCAGTTCTTCGGGGTTCAGTTTCATCCGGAAGTCCACCACACCCCGAACGGCTGGAAGCTCTACGAGAATTTCATACGCCTCGCCGGGTTCCGCCGGGACTGGACCATGGGCGCCTACCGCGAGGAGGCTATCGCGAAAATTCGCGCGCAAGTGGGTGATGGCAAGGTCATCTGCGCGTTGTCCGGCGGTGTCGACAGCTCCGTCGCGGCCGTATTGATCCACGAGGCCATCGGCGACCAACTCACTTGCGTCTTTGTCGACCACGGGCTGATGCGCAAGGATGAGGCGGCCGAAGTTACAAAGATGTTTCGGACCCATTACAATCTGCCGCTGATCCATGCCGATGAGTCTGAACTGTTCCTGAGCGCCCTGGACGGCGTTGATGACCCTGAACAGAAGCGCAAGACAATCGGAAAGCTGTTCATCGAGGTGTTTGAAAGGCACGCCGCCGACATAGGCGGCGCGGAATTTCTGGCTCAGGGCACGCTGTATCCGGATGTGATCGAAAGTGTCAGTTTTTCCGGCGGCCCTTCAGAGACGATCAAGTCGCATCACAATGTCGGCGGCCTGCCCGAGCGTATGAATATGCAGCTTGTTGAACCGCTGCGCGAACTGTTCAAGGACGAGGTTCGCGCCCTGGGCCGTGAACTGGGCCTGCCCGATCACTTTATCGGTCGGCATCCCTTTCCGGGTCCCGGCCTGGCCATTCGCTGCCCCGGAGAGATCACCCGAACAAAGCTTGATATCCTGCGCGCAGCGGACGCCGTCTATATTGACCAGATTCGCAAGCATGGGCTTTATGATGAGATTTGGCAGGCCTTTGCCGCCATCCTGCCGGTGAAAACGGTGGGGGTAATGGGCGACGGGCGCACATATGACTTTGCCTGCGCCCTGCGCGCCGTCACCTCGGTCGATGGAATGACCGCCGACTTCTACCCCTTCAGCCATGAATTCCTGGGCGAGACCGCAACGCGCATCATCAACGAAGTGCCGGGAATCAATCGGGTTACCTATGACATCACCTCAAAACCGCCCGGAACCATCGAGTGGGAGTAGGGATGTCTGTGAGGTCTTGTCTCACTGATCGCCCCTGGATACCCGGCATCGATAGTCAGCGGAGCCGGTGGTCGGGGCGCTTTTGCGCAGTCGTCCTGCGACCGGGGCTACCTCAAGGTGCGGGGCTCATGCGCGGGGTCCCCTTCTAAACAGAGAAAGCACCAAAGGGATGTACCCAAGCCTCCCGGGATCCTGGGACATGGATCGGTGATGCACCCAAATCCGAGCGGCCGCGTCCAGAAAGACAGACAGCTGGGCGCTGAGCGGCTTCATCCTTTGGCCATGGTGGGACACAGTGAAGCGGTCGACGCCGCGCTATCACGGAAAAAGAGGGGTGGTCGTTTCCGCGCGCCTGAGTAAAACTCCGCGATATGTCATTGTTTCTGATCGTCGCCCTTCCGTTCATTGGTGCGCTCCTGCCCGGTCTGATGATCCAGGCCGGACGGCACGCCTGTTACATGGCAACCCTGCTTGTGACTGCGGTCGCCTCAATCGGCCTGGTGTCTCATGCTCCGGCGGTTTTTCGGGGCGAGACGGTTGTGGCGCGGTTGAATTGGCTGCCCGAATTGGGTCTGAACGTGAACCTGTTTCTGGACCCGCTTGGACTGATGTTCGCGGGCCTGATCCTGGGCATTGGCTTGCTGATCATAACCTACGCCCGCTTCTACCTTTCGCGCACCGACAATATGGGCGAGTTCTTTACCTATCTGCTGTTGTTCCAGGGGGCGATGGTCGGCATCGTTCTATCCGACAACATTCTGATGCTATTGGTGTTTTGGGAGCTTACATCGCTCTCGTCATTCTTGCTGATCGGCTACTGGAAGCATTTGCCAGCGGGGCGCCAGGGTGCGCGCATGGCGCTTGCCGTTACCGGCATGGGCGGGCTGGCCATGATCGGGGGCATGCTGATCCTGGGTCAGATCGCGGGCAGCTATGATCTGAGCGTGATCCTGACCAAAGGCGAGGAAATACAGGCGTCGCCGCTATATCTGCCCGCGTTGATCCTGATCCTGATCGGGTGTTTTACCAAGTCGGCGCAGTTTCCATTTCACTTCTGGTTGCCGCATGCGATGGCCGCACCGACGCCCGTGTCGGCCTATCTGCACAGCGCGACAATGGTCAAAGCCGGATTGTTCCTGATGGCGCGGATGTGGCCGGCGTTGTCTGGAACGGAGGTCTGGACATACATCGTCTGCACAGCCGGGCTGGCCACCATGGTCATCGGAGCGCTGATTGCAATCTTTAAGGATGATCTGAAGGCGCTTTTGGCCTTCTCGACCGTGTCGCATCTGGGGCTGATCACATTCCTATTGGGAACCGGGACCGCCTTTGGCGCAATGGCGGCGGTATTCCACATTCTGAACCATGCCAGCTTCAAGGCCGCCCTGTTCATGGCTGCGGGGATTGTGGACCACGGGGTTCACACCCGCGACATCCGGCAGCTTGGCGGGTTGCGGCGCCTGATGCCGATCACATTTACGATTGTGCTGTTGGCCGGGCTTTCCATGGCCGGAATCCCGCTTCTCAACGGCTTTCTTTCGAAGGAAATGATGCTTGAGGAGGCCTATCACACCACGCTCTATGGATCGCCGATCCTGGTCGCGGTCGTCGCGACCGTGGGGGCATTGTTTTCGGCCACCTACTCTTTCCGGCTGATATCACACACCTTTTTGGGGTCTGAACGCCATGATTACCCGGCCACACCGCATGACCCCGCGCCGGGGCTCTGGATTTCACCGGCACTGCTGATCATACCGGTGGTGGTCATTGGCGTGTCCCCGCATCTGGCAGAACCGTTTGTGCGTCTGGTGACATCAGCCGTTATCGGCGGAACGGCCGAGATGCCGGACGCCCACCTCAAGATCTGGCATGGGTTGGTGCCTGCGTTGTGGATGTCGATCATAGCGGTGATCGGCGGCGCGCTGCTGCTGGCGGCCTATCCACCGCTTTCCCGCGTATGGGAGGCAGCCCCCCGGCCAGAGGCGAAAACGATCTTTGATGCGTTGATCTCGGTATTCGTCTTTGCCGCGGGCGGGGTGGCACGTGGTCTGCACAATGGCGCCTTTACCCGCTATGCCGCGATTATGATTGTGACGGTACTTGTGCTGGCCAGCCATGCTTGGCTGACCGGATCACATGGCGGGTACACGCGCGAAATGCTGCCGGTGACCTTTATCGCCGTAGCAGCTTGGCTGATGCTTATGTCGGCCGCGGGCTTTCTGGTGGCAGTGCACCGTAACCGGCTGGCGGTTCTCATCCTTATGGGAATAATCGGGCTTATGGTGTCGGTCGGGTTCAATTACTTCTCGGCCCCTGATTTGGCACTGACGCAAATCTCGGTTGAGGTCGTCACCATCGTGCTGCTGCTGCTAGCGCTGAACTTTCTGCCCGACCGAAGCCCGGTGGAATCGGGTGCCATCCGGCGGACTCGCGACGCGGTAATCGCCATTTCGGGCGGTGTCGGTGCGGCGGCGCTGATCTACAGCATCCTCATGTCCGGGTTTCCGCTGCCGTCGATATCTGAGTACCACCTTGCCAATTCATACAAAGGCGGCGGCGGTGATAACGTGGTCAACGTTATTCTGGTCGATTTCCGCGGCTTTGACACCTATGGCGAAATCATCGTCCTGGGGATCGCGGCACTGGTGATTTACGCGCTGACCGAGACACTGTTGTCCGGCCCGGTACGGGCTAGACTGCTGAACCGCCCGCATGAAGCCGAGCAAGCAGGCGACGCCCATCCGTTGATGATGGTCGTTATGACGCGGGTCATGATGCCGATTGTGTTGATGGTGGCCGTCTATATCTTCCTGCGCGGCCACAATGATCCCGGCGGCGGCTTTGTCTCGGGTCTGGTCGCTGCCATTGCCGTGCTGATCCAATACATGGCAAGCGGATACGCCTGGGCCGACAGCCGCCAGCGGTATCCGTACCATGGGATCATCGGTGCCGGTGTTCTGGTGGCGGGGTTGACCGGAATCGGGGCCTGGTTCTTGGGCGCGCCGTTTCTTACGTCCGCCTTCGGATACGTCCGCATACCGCCGATGGAGGAGTTTGAGCTGGCCACCGCGATGGGGTTCGATCTGGGCGTCTTTCTTGCGGTGGTCGGGGCCGTCATGCTGTCGATGGAAAGTTTCTCGCGGCTCAGCCGTCGGGCGGGCGATCAGGTCAGCGAGTACCCGATGGACATCAATCCCTCCCGTGCCGCAAACGGCGCAACTGCAACCGAGACGGAGCGCTGAGATGGAACTTCTGATCGCCTCAGCCATCGGCGCCCTGACGGCCGCGGGAATTTACATGGTCCTGCGCCTGCGGACATTTCCGGTGATCATCGGCACATCGCTGCTGAGCTATGCGGTGAATGTCTTCTTGTTCGCCTCAGGACGACTTGCTGTTAATGCACCCCCGGTCCTGCAAGACGGTGTCGACGTTTACACCGATCCGCTGCCGCAGGCGCTGGTACTGACGGCAATCGTCATCTCGTTCGGGATGACGGCGGTGGTCGTGATTATCGCCCTTGGGGCCTGGCTGAGTTGCGACGACGATCTTGTCGACGCGCCGACACAAACAGCCGCGGCTGAACCCTCTGCCCCGACGCAGACACGTGAGGCCGCGCAATGAGCCATTGGATTGTCTTGCCGGTGGTGCTGCCTGCGCTCCTGGCCGCCGTACTTATTCTGGCAGCCCGCTATCACATGACGCTGCAGCGGGTATTCTCACTCGCGGGGGTGACGGCAACATTCGGCCTGGCTGTCGGGCTGTTCTGGCAGGCATCGGACGGAACCATTTCGGTCTATCTGCTGGGCGACTGGCAAGCACCCTTCGGCATCATTCTGGTGGCCGACCGTCTGTCGACGCTGATGCTGTTGCTGACGGCGATCCTTGCTCCGATGGTCCTGCTCTACGCCATCGGTTCGGGATGGGACGAACGCGGGCGCCACTTTCACCCGCTGTTCCAGTTTCAACTTATGGGCATCAATGGGGCTTTCCTGACCGGTGACGCATTCAATTTATTCGTGTTTTTCGAAGTTTTGCTGATCGCGTCCTACGGCCTGATGATCCATGCGGGTGGCGCCAGACGGTTGCGGGCCGGAACGCAGTATGTGGTCTATAACCTTCTGGGATCGACCCTGTTTCTGTTTGCCTTGGGAACGCTCTACGCAAAGACAGGGACACTGAACTTTGCCGATCTTGCGGTCAGGATTGCGGAACTCGACCCGGCCGACAGTGCCGGTATCCGGGTCGGGGCTGTTCTGCTGCTGCTGGTGTTCGCCATAAAAGCGGCTGTCCTGCCGCTGCACTTCTGGCTGCCTGCAAGCTATGCCGAGGCGCCCGCGCCGGTGGCGGCACTGTTTGCAATCATGACCAAGGTGGGCGCCTACTGCATTATCCGGGTCTACACCTTGGTGTTCCCGCCGGAACTGGAGATGACCCAGGGACTGTTTGACACTTGGCTTTTGCCGGCAGCGCTTCTGACGCTGGCCTTGGGCATGATCGGCGTTCTGGGCGCACGGCGCGTCGACAGGCTGGTGGCGTTTTCAGTGATCGGCTCGATGGGGATGCTGTTGACGGCCGTATCCGTCTTTACACCCGAAGGGGTCACCGCGGCGCTCTACTATGCGCTGCACTCAACGCTTGCGACCGCAGCGCTGTTCCTGCTGGTTGACGTCATTTGCGACCGCAGGCCCGAGGTTGGCGCGCGCCTGGTCGATGCCCCAACCATGGCAGGCAGCGGGCTGGTGGCGGGGATGTTCTTTCTTGCGGCCATCGCCATGACCGGCCTCCCGCCGCTGTCCGGATATGTGGGCAAGCTGCTTATCCTTGATGCGGCCCGGGACACTGTGCTGATCTGGTGGATCTGGGCTGTCATCCTCACCGGCTCGCTGGTGGCTGTGGTCGGGTTCGCGCGCGCGGGGTCGCAGGTCTTCTGGCGCGCGCATGAAGTGGCTGCCGACGCGGCCCCGCCGCCCGACCCGGAACCCGAGCGGACGCCAGAGACAACGCTGCGCAGTGCGCCACCTTCGTTGAACCTGCCAATGGTTGCGATCGGCGGGCTCCTGGCCCTCCAGATCTCGCTGACTGTGGCGGCCGGGCCAATCCATCGCATTCTGGGTGCAACGGCGGCGCAACTGTTTGCACCGACCGCCTACATCCAGATCGTGCTGAACACGCCGGGCAAGGTGATCTCCTACAGCGGGCAGGACAGTACCGAAGTAGACGGGCATGCCGAAACGGAACAGGAGGAACACTGACATGCTGTACCGACTGCTGCACAAACTGTTCCCGCATCCGCTACTGACCGTCATTCTGGTGATCGTCTGGTGCCTGCTGGTTAACCGGCTCAGCCTTGGAACCGTGGTGTTCGGTGTGATCCTGGGGTTTCTGATCCCAATCGGTACAGCCGCCTACTGGCCTGATCGCCCCCCGGTGCCGCGACCCTGGCGGTTGATCGTGTATGTCGGCATCGTTATCCGCGATGTCATTGTGGCAAACATCGAAGTTGCCAGGATTGTCTTGTTCAAAAGCAACGACGACATGCGCCCGAACTGGGTACCGATCCCGCTCGACCTGCGCACGCCCGAAGCGATTGCGATATTGGCCGGGACCATCACCCTCACACCCGGCACGGTCAGCGCCGATCTGTCATCGGACGGCAAGACGCTGCTGGTTCACGCGCTCGACGCACCCGATCCGGACGCTGTGCGGGATGAGATCAAACAACGCTACGAGCGTCGGCTGAAGGAGATCTTCGAATGATCGATATTACTCTCTACCTCGTTCTGACTGTGGTTTCCGTCGCTCAGCTTATGGCGATGGTGCGCCTGATCATCGGTCCGAACATCGGCGATCGCATTCTGGCGCTTGATACGATGGTGATAAATGCCATCGGCATCATCATTCTGCTCGGGGTTGTTCTGGGGACACAGGTCTATTTCGAAAGTGCGATGATCTTTGCGATGTTGGGCTTTGTCTCTTCGGTGGCGCTTGCACGTTTTGTGTTGCGCCGCGACATCATCGAGTGACCCGCCATGCTGTTGTTTGACATCCTGATTGCGGTTTTCCTGCTGATCGGCGGCATCTTCACACTTGTCGGATCTGTCGGTCTGATCAAATTGCGCGACCCGATGTCCCGGCTCCACGCACCGACCAAAGCGTCGACGCTGGGCGTTGGTGCATTGCTGGTCGCGTCGGTGATCAACGCATTCGCATATCAGACGGGATCACTGCATGAGTTGCTTGTGATCGCGTTCATATTCTTTACCGGCCCGATTACCGGAAACTTCATTGCGAAGGTGCATCTGTTTACCCGCGATGGCCAGGACGATCTGCAGGAACCACCTGATAAGATGACCTGGGCCACATACTCCAAGAAATGACGCTGCCGCGGCAAAGGAGGAACGGCCACTGCATGGGCGATGCATATGGGCGAATTGCCGATTGAGTGACGTCCCTGCACGGATCAAGCCGGGGCCTCGCGGTCAGCTTTCCGCCTCCGCCGTCCCACTCAGCACCTCGATCCACCGGGCTCCGCCGATATCAATGCGCGCCGCGGGGACGCCGATACTCTCCAGCGCATCCTGGCTTTCGGTGTCCGCGACCACCACGGCATCATACGCATTGATGTAGCTTTGGACGGTCATCGGATCCTGCGCCGTGCCCAAACACGCCGACGAAGCAAAACGCCCCTTGTCGGGAAACACAACCGCGGTTCTAACGCCCAGTTTCTTCAGGCTGACCAATGCACCCGACACCTGGGGACCGGCAAGGTTCATGACCCCTGTCATCCCCGCCAGGCATCCAATCAGGCTTTGGTGCCGGTCGTTCAGTGCCCGTTCATACAGCGGTACGCCAAAGTAATGCGGCAGTTTCCCGACGGACGGCGGCTTGATCGGGAAGCCAAGCGTCATGCGGCTGCCTACATGCGGCGCGATGTCCTGTGGAACGGCGGGCACTTTGCCGCCGAGTGCCGCCAAGTGCAGCCGCCCGCCATCGGGCAGCCCGTCAATCAGGTGTCGTGCCTGGGCAAACCATTCGGTGCCACACTCATGCGGCAGGATAAGCGCGACGTCGACGCTGTCCGGCGACGGGACCATGGGCAGCATTGGCCAGATCCCGAATAACTCGCGCGCTAACGGCGCATGCGCCGCCTTATCCGCGGCGCAATACTTGTTGACGTCAATTATGAACTGAAGGTCACCCAACGCGTCTATGGTTTTGCGCACCACAGAGTTGAGGACCTTCAGCGCCCCTGCGTGCAGATCGTGATCCTGCGGCCGGGGTGGGTCAGAGCCATTGGGAAGATGGATGGTCAGCTCGGCCATTTTTACCGGTTGGCGCTCAGGCTGTTTTTGAGCATGCACACCCTTTTGCTGGGCTGGAACCGGCGGCAACAGCATCACCTTGTCGCCCGGCTCCGTGCTGAGGGTATTCCAGTCAAAACCGGTACGGCATGCCTGAATAAACCGTGTAATTGAAACGGCAGTCAGCGCGGACCCGACCAGACGGTCCGCCGTCATATCATGGTACTCTGTCGTAATCCGTGTTTCATCGCCGTTGCCCACGACAAACCTTACCGTACAGAAGACATGGGACTGCAGCAGTTGTTCAATACTGAACAGAAGCCCGTGGCTCAGCTTGAGCCCAGACAAAATACTTTTGAACAGCGGCGATACCGACATCACGAGGTCGGGAAAATAGGGGTCGAAAAAGTAGGAGGCACGCGCGTATTGTTGGCTGCGCACCATAACAGCGGTTTCCAGAACGGCGGGGGATACAAATCGCGTTCCCGGCAGATCCGGATCCGTCCCCAGCGTCCATCCGCCCAGGTTTTGGTCAAACTGTGCCCAGCGTTGGAAGTCGGTTTGCTCGGCGACCAGGAACTTCGCGGGGGTCAACAAAGCACTGTGTTTTCCACGCATGTACCGTTTGGTGAGCGCATCCTTGCCCCTGTTCAACGAAGAGCGGTTCCCGGTAAGCCGGCGGTACCGCAATGTGGTGTTGGGATCATAGGCGCCGACGAAACCGGCCGAGACAGCCTGGTACCAGTACTCCCAATCCTCGATCCCGTTGCGCATATCCTCGTCCCAGAACACACCAGCGCGAAACATTTCGGCCGCATAGAGGCAACTCGGCTGGCTGAGGTTCGAGCCAAACCACCGAAATGCCGAGAATGTTCGCGGATACCGCAGGCCTTTGCTGCTTGTGCCAAACTCCTGCTGGTCAAAATAGACCCAGCCAAACGAGCGTTGCGGTTCGGCCTGCTGATGATCGCGTAGCGCCTTGAGGTTCGAGGCAATGGCGTTGGGAAGAATAATATCGTCCCCGTCCAAAACAAACACCGCCTCCAGATCCTCGTGCTGATCCAAAAGCCACCGCAGACCGGCATTCCGTGCGCGCGACACGCCGCCATTTGTCAGCCAGATCGTATGAAAGTTGGGATATGTCCGAGCATAGCGGTTGCAGATCGCCCGCGTGGATCGGACAAAACTGCAGCCATCAACCACCACGACCACAGCGGTCAGGTCGATCCCCTGTTGCTCGAAGATACATTGGATCGTGTCCGTAAGCACCGGTCCGATCTTGTAGGCGGTGATCACAACGCCGATATTGCCGGTGCCCGGCGCGCTGGCCTGCATTTGATCGTGTAAGGGGACCAGGTTCACCTCGGCGCCCTCAGCGCAGCGCCATCACGTCGCGGAACCAGGCATGGGCAAAATCCACACGGTCGCCGGTGGTCCGGGTGGTGAAATAGACATTCACATGTGAAATTGGGGTGTCAAACCGCACCTGCAGAGGTCGGCTTGACCCACCGTTCAACCCGGTCCACGGCGCACGCGCGACAATGCCGTCGCCCGGATCGGCATCCGGGTCGGCCGCCGCGACAATCGCCTCCGGCTCAAGCTCGAAGGCGGAACATACGATGCCGAATTCGGTCGGAAAGGCGCGCTGATGGGCCAGCTCAAGCCGGGTGCTTATGCCGGCAATCTCGGGCAGCATGTGGAGGTTTAACCCGGCGACACTTGGTCCGTTTTTTGCCGGATGCACAAAGATCCCGTTGCCGTCGGTCCGGCACCACTCAATTTCCGGCTCTGCCTTGGACAGTTTGGTCACACCTGCAAAGGCATGTCGCGGGATGACAACACGAAACGTCCCGTCCTCGTCAGGGACCAGTTCATTGTTGAACAGGATCGTGTCGTTGCGCCGCTCAGCATCATAGGGCATCCCCGTCAGGACACGTAGGGCCAGCATCCTATCCGCGGTAGAGCCATCCGTCGGCCCCTTGACCTCGGCCCGTTTATCCCCGCCCGCGCTCGCCAGGCGCAATACCGGTTTCCCCTCGGCCAGTCCCCGCCAGCTTACGACCAGCTCAAGGAACCGGTGACGGCGCGGCACCTCGGTCTCGACGGCGAGCGTGACCCAGACATGATCGCGTTCGCCCCAGTCGGTTTTGGCGATCTCCCAGTCTCCCCAGATGCTGCCATCCTCAACCGCAACCAAAGTCGCGTGAAGCGTGCCCATGCTCTCGGAGTGTTGCGTTTTGGCGTCCAGGCATATCGATACCGCCCGGATCAAATGCCCGGCGAACGGCAACATCTGCCGGACTTCCATCTGTTCGCCGAGGGTCACCGTTTCCCCCAACGGCGCCCGGGAAAAGCTTTCGATCGCCGTACGGCCCTGCATATGGGCGCTTGTCCTCAATTCCCAAAGTGCACTGCGCGTGTCTTCAAGACTGTCCCTCAGGACCGCGATCTGACGGTCCAGCTTAACGGCGTCACGGGCCGTGACTTCAAGTTCAGATTGAAGCGCGCGGTTGATGGCGGCGGCGGCGCGCAGTGCTGCGGCGGCGGGATCTTGCCGATCCATCTCGATAATCTCGGGCATTTCGAGCCCGCTTTCCCGCCAAAGCGTGGTGAAAACATAAGCCTCGGGCAGGTCCACCGCGTCTGTGACCAGGACAACGGAACCGGCAGGCGGCGCAGTCACCGGAAGCGCGATGCCATCGGAGTCGGTTGCCATCAGCGTATCGCCATCCATCGAGAGTGCAAACATGCCGTCTCGATGAATACCCTGCTCCATCCAATAGCGCAGATCTGCGGCAATGGCGGAGGTCACGAATACTTTTGAACGTGCGTCAAACAGAGAAACCGCGTTTGACATATGTTCTCCTTGAAATATCGGTCGTCTCTAGCCCGCCAAGCGTTACTTGGTGGCGGCACACGACACAAGTGCATTAAAGAAACCCCTTCCGGCGGCAACTCAACCTTGACGGGTTTCGGACCCAGGGCCTCGCTGCATATGAGCAGTCTCGCTGCGCCTGAAATGGCCAAAGCGCGCCGGTGCAAGTCGATCCGAACGCACAAGACCCGCCACCTTGTTATTCCAAGGACCGTCTGCGATACAGGAGGCAATAAAACTGGATCAGGTCATGTTAACATGAAAATAATAGTGCTCGGCGGCGACGGGTTCTGCGGATGGCCAAGCGCCCTGCACCTGTCGAATTTGGGTCATGATGTCACAATTGTGGACAACCTTTCGCGGCGCAATATCGACAATGAACTTGAAGTGCAGTCGCTGACGCCCATTCGCCCATTGGGAGAGCGCGTCGCGGCCTGGAAGGAGGTTTCGGGCAAAGATATCAAGGTCGAGAGCTTCACAATCGGAGAGCAATACCATCGGCTTCTAACGCTGATACTCGACACACAGCCTGACGCTATCATCCATTTCGCTGAGCAACGCGCCGCCCCGTACTCGATGAAATCCGCCGATCACAAACGCTATACGGTGCGCAACAACCTGTGCGCGACCCACGACGTCTGTGCCGCCATCACCGAAAGCGGGTTGAACGTCCATCTTGTTCATCTGGGAACGATGGGTGTTTACGGATACGGCACTGCGGGTATGCGCATTCCCGAAGGATACCTGCCGGTTCAGGTGGAAACCGAAGCGGGCGAGACTATCAGTCAGGAGATCCTGTATCCGGTCAATCCCGGCTCCATCTACCACATGACCAAGACCCAGGATCAGCTGTTCTTCCAGTACTACGCCAAGAACGATCGCCTGCGCGTCACAGATCTTCACCAGGGTATCGTCTGGGGAACGCAGACCGAGGAGACGCGGCTGGACGAGCGGCTTATTAACCGTTTTGACTATGATGGCGACTACGGGACGGTGCTGAACCGGTTCCTGATGCAGGCCGCGATCGGATATCCGCTGACCGTTCACGGTACCGGGGGTCAGACGCGCGCCTTCATCAACATACAGGACACAGTCCGCTGTATTCAGCTTGCCGTCGAGAACCCGCCGCAAAGCGGTGAACGGGTCAACATTCTCAACCAAATGACCGAAACGCACCGGGTGCGCGATCTGGCCAAGATGGTGGCTGATATTGCGGGGGGAACGGTACAGAATATTCCGAACCCAAGGGCCGAAGCGGACGAGAATGATCTGCATGTCCGCAATGACCGTTTCCTGGCGCTCGGGCTGGAACCGCTCACCCTTGAGGCGGGGCTGCTGCGGGAGGTGACCGAGATCACGCGCAAATATGCGGACCGCTGTGACCGGACCAAGATCCCCTGTGTGTCGCCATGGAATGACGACCGTCGCGAGGCTGTGGCCGCCGGGGGGGTCTGATGTCGGCGGGGCAGCATCGCCGACTGGTGCCACCCCTGCGCGGGACAGCGGCCGCCACGCTTATGTCGCCGTTTCAGCCGTATGGCGGTTTCAATTGGTTCGGACCGACACTTGGCTGAAGTCGCTATCATCATGCCGGTCTGGGGCCAGGGGCCGCTTTTGTGCGAAAGCATCGGCTCGGCCCTCGCCCAGGAAACGGATGTTCCCTATAGCATCATCCTTGTCGATGACGCCTGCCCCGAAGAACAGACGGTCGATACCTGCAATCGATTTGCGCGCGCGCACCCGGACCGGGTGCTGTATTGGCGCAGCCCGGAGAACCGCGGTCTGGCCGCGATGCGAAACCGGGGCGCAGAACTGGCGCTCGAGCGGTGGCCGGATTTGCTGGGTATCATTTCGTTTGACGGGGACGACCGGTTACATCCGTTGTTCCTGCAACGGTCGGTCGACGCCCTGCGCACGGCGCGGGCCGGGGCGAAACCGGGACAGCCGCGCGTCGGCTGGATATTCGAGGATCCCGATCATTTCGGAAATGACGGTGTCATGCTGCGCACGCACGGATATTCGGCGCTGTGGAGCATGGCGGGCTGCGCGAACTGCCCCACATCAATTTGCGATGCGGATGTGTATCGCGCCGGTATTCGGTTTCGCGAGGATATGAAAAGCGGCAGCGAAGACTGGCAGTTCTGGCTGCAATGCCTGAGCCGCGGCTTCCGCGGACAGTTTATCCCGCATCTGGGTTTTCGTTATCGGCGACGGGCTGCCAGCATGTCCTCATTCGCCATGCAACTGGCGGACAGCAACAAGGCAGATATACGGCTGAGCCTGCCGGATGTGTTCAATCCCGACTTCTTCTTAATGGCCGAGGCGGAAGAGCTGCCGCGTTATCTGGTTGGCGATGAGTATCAACATCTGCGCATCCAAACCTCGGCCACGGCGCAGGGCACCGCGATAACGACCGCGGAGTATGTGTCCGATCTTCAGCAGGTCAGCCGCCTGCCCACCGCACGGGTGCCTCAGTATCTTGTGCTAGCACCGCGTGCTGTGCTCGCCTCCCTAAGGCGGCAAGGTCTTCTGGACTGGGCTTTATGGCAGGCTGAGCATCTGGCCAACAGTACCGATGTCGCAAGCCTGCAATTCAATGCGGCCTCCGGCGAGGATGAAATGATCCGGCTGTATCCAGCCCGTCGCCCCGATCTGCCACAGGCGGCCGCCCAGCTTGTCTGTATGTCGAGTACCACGGTGATTGAGATGGTTCGCAAACGGTGGGGACTTCCCGCGATCGCGCGCGCCGGTCGGTTGCATACCATGGAGATTGATCTGGATGTCGGCCGGTCCGGCAAGGTCGCACCGGTGGTCAACCTTACGCTGCAAAACCTGCGGGCCGAAATGCGTGGGAGCCTACCAGCAACCCGGAGGGATCTGACAGTATGGCGTCCCTTCGGTCTGACCTATGGCGACCTGACCCAGGAATTCTTTGGCGTGCGGTGCCTGATGAGCGGATTGGGCCGGCAGGAGGAGTGTCTCGTCGTGGCCGAAGCCTCGACGCTGGCGGTTCCCGGAGCATTGGCGGAACTGCGGGAATTGCGGGAGGCATTGCGGGAGGCGAAGCAGCAGCCCTGTGCACTGCTGATTCTGGGGACGCATGTCGATCCGACCTGGGGAGGGGGCTTTGATATGGTCCTGTTGAACCAGGGGATGGCGATACGAAATGCGGCACAACAGGACAGCTGCGGTCCCGAGGTGCTTGGGCAAATCGCGCCGTTTGGCACCGTGGTCAGTTTCGGGTCCGCGGCCATCGCGCCGTATTTGAACCGCGTGCGGACATATGGGCGGACGGTTTTGGGGACCCTGCCGGCAGCGACCGGCGAATCACTTAACCGGGATCTCGGCACATGCTTCAAGGTCTTTAACGGATTTCTCGCCGCATCAGAGGATGCGATCGACCGCGCCGAAGCCATGGGCGTGGCGGAAGAACAGATCGCGCCAAGCATTCAGGCGTTTCTTGCCCGGTCCGCGCAACTGGAAAACCGGCCCCGCTAAACCAAGGCACCGGTCACCATGCACCGCCGGGTCCTCTTTCAGCTGCGGACATCCGGGCCCGAATCCTCGACATAGCGCTCCATATGTTCACGCACCCGTTCAATAAGATCGTTCAAAGTGAACGGTTTCGCCAGATAGGTTGAACTGGGCACGCTGATCTTGCCGTCCACAAATGTGTCCTGCGAGTAACCCGAGATGAACACCGTGCTTGTGTTTGGCCGCGTTTCCAGCGCCTTCACCACCCAGCTCGGACCATCGATGCCGGGCATAACCACATCCGTGACGAATAGATCAACCTTAAGGCTCTGATCCTCAAGGATTTCCAGTGCGCGTTCACCGCAATCCGCCTCCAGCACCGTGTAGCCGCGCATCTGCAGGGCGCGCACGGCAAAGGCGCGCACGGGTGCTTCGTCTTCGGCAAGGAGAATGACGCCCGAGCCGGTTTGGGCGCGTGGCTTGCTGCGCGGTACGGCCGCGCTCTCGCTGGCACTGCCATGCGCCTCGACATCATTGGCCGGCAGGAACACACTGAACTCGGACCCTTCCCCCGGAATGCTGTCGACGAAAATAAAGCCGTCCATCTGTTTGATGATGCCATAGGCTGTCGAAAGCCCCAGTCCGGTACCCTCGCCCACTTTCTTGGTGGTGAAGAAAGGTTCAAATATCTTGGCAATTTGATCCTTGGGGATCCCGATCCCGCTGTCGTAGACCTTGATCACGGCATAGTCCCCGGTCGGAACAATTGCCCGATCCCGCTCCAGCGGGGCTTCCAATGTCACTTTTTCCGTCTTTAGGCCAACCACCCCGCCGGTTGGCATCGCGTCGCGCGCATTCACCACAAGGTTGACGATCACCTGCTCCAACTGACGTTCATCGACGCGGACGGACCAGATATCCTCGGCATTCTCGATCTTCAGCGCGACTTTCTCTCCTAGTAGACGGTTCAACAAATTGGCCAACTCAGCGAGGGTATCGTACAGGTTCAAGACCTGCGGCTGCAGGGTCTGCTTGCGCGAAAACGCCAGCAACTGTCGGACAAGGGCCGCCGCCCTGTTCGCGTTCTGCCGGATCTGGATCAGATCGGAATGATCAGCATCACCTTGCAGGTGACGCAGCAGCAACAGGTCGCAATGTCCATTGATCGCCGTGAGCAGATTGTTGAAGTCATGCGCAATGCCACCAGCGAGCTGGCCGACGGCCTGCATCTTCTGGCTCTGAACGAACTGGGCCTCGAGCGTCTTAAGCTCTGTCGCGTCGCTTAACACGGAAAGCAACGTGGGGCCGTCGGGCCCTTCCATCCGGGTCATGGTCACTTGCAGGAAGCCCTCTGCACCCGGTTTCAGACTACGGGCCACCTCGGACCGACCCTGTGACTTCCCGGCCATCGTGTCGGCAACCCGGTTGGGCATGGGTTTGCCCAGCCCCTCCAGCAGGGTGCCAAAGGGCCGCCCCTCAATGCCGTTTTCACCCAGCAGCCGCCTGGCCGCCCGGTTGGCAAACAATACCGATCCTGCCGGATCCAGCCGCGCAAGGGCCACCGGAAGATCCTCCAGCAGGGTGTCCGGGCTGTAGCGCAAACGGCCGTCCGGCAGGGGCGGCACAACCCGCCCTACACTCATGGTCGCAGGCCCGACGGGGGCAGGCGGCGCAATAGGTTCCCCGGTGCTGACCGGCAAAAGACGCCAGACCTGCCGCGAGCGTCCGAATGGCTCGGCGGTTAATGTCCAGTTGCGTCCGCTAAGGGCGATTTGACAGCGCGCATAGCCCTTTGCCGCCGCTTCGCGTCCAAGGCGGTATATCTGACCCTCGGGGCTTGTGTCCTTGGATCCCAGCACATCGTTAAGGTGCTGCCCAAGCGGCGCATCCCGGCTCGCCGCGGCGTTATGCGTCTCGATCGCGCCATCCATGCGCACAAGATAGCTTGGAAATGGCGAGGCATTCAGAACTTCGGTGAGTGCTGGCAAACCCAGATCGCTGCCACGCACGGTCAGGCGCAGCAGGGCGCCAAAAACCAGACCCAAGGTCAGCGTACCGACCGCAACCGGCCAGATCCGATCATCCGACATCCAAATCGGCATAAGGGCTGTTGCGCCCGCCACGACGAGTCCGATGAGCACAAGCGAGACGCGTGTCATATGCCCCCCCGCAGCAAAAAGTCGCTGGCCCTCGGAAAAATCCATCGATGTCACGCTACAACCCTCAGTTTTCAGCAACAGTTACGCAAACAGAGTGAAAGGCGCGTTAACAATATCCGAAGGTTTGCACAGGTCAAGACAATTTCTACCTAAGGTTGTAGGTCGCAAATGTAAAAACCGTCACCGACCTCACCCGGGGCGAGACGCCGCTCCTGTCGGATCTTGCCGGCGCCCCAGCGTTCCAGCGCTGCCCTTGGCTGCGCTTCATTCTCTGACCAAAGGCTTGAACAGGTTGCGTAAACCAACTGCCCGCCCGGGCGAAGAAGCGTTCTTGCACGGTCCAATATCTCACCCTGGGTGCGCACAAGTCCGGTCAGGACAGACGCCGAGATTCGCCATTTCTGGTCCGGATTTCGCCGGTATGCGCCTGTGCCACTGCAGGGCGCGTCGATCAGGATGCGGTCAAACTGTCCGACGGCATCGGCCAGCGTGGCGTCATCCGCCAGCCGGATGCGTGCGCCCGCCCGATCAGCACGCACCGGCAGGTTGCGCATCCGCGCCGGATTGACATCGTAGGCGGTGACCTCACCATCCGGCCCCATCACCGCAGCCAGGGCGAGTGTTTTGCCGCCACCACCCGCGCACAGATCCAACACACGTTCGCCCGGCACGGGCCGGATAACGCTGGTCACAAGTTGGCTGGCAGCATCCTGCAACTCCACCCAGCCATTCTGGTAGGCCGCGCTACCGGCAACCTTGCGCGGTTGGCTGAGCACGCGAAGGGCATGCGGGACAGCCTCAACAGGGGCGGTTTCGATCCCCTCTGCGGCAAGGGCGTCGCGCGCCTGCGCCCGTGTCGCCCGGAGCTGATTGACCCTGAGGTCGACCGGCGCCCGGCCTTGCAGCACACGAGCCTCCGCATCGACCTGTTGTGCCGACAGACCGCCCTCCCCCCAGGCCTCCAGTAAGAACGCTGGCATATCGAGGGCCACCGGGCGCGGCGCCCCGGCGAGATCCCTGAGTGCGGCGGCCTCGGCATCCGTGAGCGCGGATGGCGCGTAGGGGCCCTCTCCGAATACAAGGAACCCATCGGCGCTGGTCAACGCCAGCAATCCTGTCACCAGCGCACGACCGGTCTCGTCGGTCGCGCCCGAGGCCCATAGCGCGCTGCTCCGCCGCCGCAGCGTGTCGAACACCAGGTCGCGGACCGCAGCGCGGTCCTTTGAACCTGCAAACCGGCTCCGGCGCGCCCAGCGCGTCAGCGCCCGTTCGGCCGGTTCGTCACGGACGATATCATCCAACACCTCAATTGCGGCGGACAGGCGGGCGGCGGGCGTCAAAAGGACTCACCCGATCCGGTAATTGGGACTCTCGCGCGTGATCTGAACATCGTGCACATGGCTTTCGGTCAGCCCGGCGCCGGTGATCTTGACGAAGGCACAGTTACTGCGCATATCGGGAATGGTCGCACAGCCCGTGTATCCCATGGCGGCACGCAACCCTCCGACCAGCTGGTGCACCACCGCCCCGGCCGCACCTTTGTAGGGAACCTGCCCCTCGATCCCCTCAGGGACCAGCTTGTCGCCCGAGGCTTCGGCCTGGAAGTACCTGTCCGCAGATCCGCGCGCCATCGCCCCGACGCTACCCATGCCCCGGTAGGCTTTGAAACTCCGGCCCTGATACAGAATGACCTCGCCCGGCGCCTCATCAGTCCCGGCAAGCATTGATCCCACCATGGCGCAATCGGCTCCTGCAGCGATGGCCTTTGCAAAATCTCCCGAGAACTTGATCCCGCCATCGGCAATCACCGGCGTTCCGTCCGACGCCTCGGCGCAGTCGGCAATCGCCGTCAACTGCGGCACGCCGACCCCGGCCACAATCCGCGTGGTGCAGATCGAGCCGGGCCCAATGCCGACCTTGACCGCATCCGCCCCGGCCAGGATCAAAGACCGGGTCGCGGCAGCGGTGGCAACATTACCGGCGATCACCTGCACATCATTGGACAGGGCCTTTACACGGCTGACTGCCTCACCCACGCTGGCGGAATGGCCATGTGCGGTGTCGATGACAACGACATCCACACCTGCATCGATCAGGGCCTCGGAGCGCGCAAAGCCTTTGTCACCAACAGTGGTGGCGGCGGCAACACGCAGACGTCCAAGCGCATCCTTGCAGGCCTGCGGGTTCAGCACCGCCTGTTCAATATCCTTGATCGTCAGCAGGCCTGTCAGCCGGTCTTTGGCATCCACGACGAGGAGCTTTTCGATCCGCCGCGCGTGCATCAGGCTTTTGGCCTCGGCCAGATCGGCCGGTTCGCGCAGCATAGCCAGGCCATCGCTGGTCATCATCGCGGCGACAGGGGTCGCCTCATCGGTGACGAACCGCATGTCCCGATTGGTCAGAATGCCCACGACGCGGCCGTCGCGCACCACCGGGAAGCCGGTGATCCGGTACCGGTCTGCCAGTGCCTTGGCATCCGCCAGCGTCTGATCTGGGGTCAAGGTTATAGGGTTGTAGACGACCCCGCTTTCAAAGCGCTTTACACGGCGAACCTGGGCCGCCTGTTCATCCTGCGACAGGTTTCTGTGCAGCACCCCTATGCCACCCGCCTGCGCCATGGCGATGGCCATTTTTGCCTCGGTCACCGTATCCATGGCAGAGCTGACCACCGGGATGTTGAGTGCGATGGACCGGGTCAACCGTGTCGCCGTGTTTGCATCTGCGGGAAGCACGGCGGATGCGCCCGGTACAAGCAGTACATCGTCGAACGTCAGTGCCTCGCGAATCTCCATGGTCTGCTCCTGCTGGGGCCCGTCTGGCACGTTCCTATTCCACGCAACGGCGGAAAAAGGAAGCCCCGTTGGGGGTGTGAGGTAAGCACCGCGCCGGGATCGATTTTGATCCACGGCCGCGACACCGATCAGGATGTGCACCTAAGCGCTGGCGTGCCCCGCGTCGGCAGGGCTATGCGGGATCGGCGCGGGCACCCGCCCTACCCCGCCGCATTGCCGCGGAAACCGGTTGCCACGACGAACTTTTCGGAACTGTCGGACCGGCTCGCCGGGGGTTTCAAATGCCTGACCTGCGCATAGTCCCGTTTCAATTGCGCCTGCAATGTCTGTTCCGCGCCCCCGGCCAGTACCTTGGCAACAAAGGTCCCGCCGGGATCCAGCACCTCCCGCGCCAGCTCGGCGGCGGCTTCGCACAATGCCATGATCCGCAGATGGTCGGTCTGTTTGTGGCCGCTGGAGGCCGCCGCCATGTCGGACATGACCACATCCGCGGCACCGTCCAACCAGCCCTTTATGCTGTCTTCCGCGCCTGCGCTCAGGAAGTCCAGCACATGAAGCTCCGCTCCCGGGATCGGCTCCACCTCCTGAATGTCAATGCCCAGCACGGTGCCGACAGCCTTGCCCCGCCTTTCACCCAGGGCGTTGACCCTTGGCACGGCCACCTGACACCAACCGCCCGGCGCGCATCCCAGGTCCAACACCCGCGCCCCAGGCACAAGGAAGCGGAATTTATCATCCAACTCCAGTATCTTGAATGCGGCCCGCCCGCGATACCCCTCGCGCTTGGCCCGCTGGACATAGGGGTCGTTCAGCTGTCGTTCCAACCATCGGGTTGAGCTGAGGCGGCGCCCCTTGGCGGATTTGACACGCACCTTCAGATCCCGTTGTCCGCGCCCCGAAGTCGTGCGCTTACCGCCCGACATACCGTCCCCCCGCGACAAGAGCACCCTTGCGGTACATCATCGAAAGCAAGATCCCCTCGCGCAGGCCACGGTCGGCGACACCCAACTGGTCGGTTGGCCAGATCCGAAGAAGTGTCTGCAGGATTGCTGCCCCCGACAGGATCAACTCTGCCCTGTCTTTCCCGATAGAGGGTTCAGCCTGACGGCCCTCGGGTCCCAGAGAGACAAGCCGCGAGATCACCGCTTCGATCTGCGCCTCGGTCAGGGTCAGGCCGTCGACCTTGCGTCGATCATAACGCTTCAGACCC
This sequence comes from Pseudomonadota bacterium, assembly GCA_039190275.1. GTDB lineage: Bacteria > Pseudomonadota > Alphaproteobacteria > Rhodobacterales > Rhodobacteraceae > Halovulum. Next base: position 29,362 of record JBCCYF010000008.1, read on the forward strand.
AGATGTGCCGATGCAACCGTCGTTACAGTGCCCGAGGTTCCGATCATCTGGAACCCGGTAACCCCCTGCAAGACACCCAGATCCTGATAGGGAAGAAAGCTGCTGAGGTGCTCTTCAAAGTACCAGGACATCAGCGCAAAGCGGGCGCTTTCATCTTCCACGTCATCGTATATTTCATGTAGCGTCGCGACACCCAGGGGCACGGAGATGAAATCGACGATCCGCGCAATACCGGATTTGCCGCCCGCGCTGGCACGGTTCCGGATATCCAGATCCGCCACCGCCGCTGGCCGCTTGTCCGGCGGAACGTCTGACACGTCGATCCACACCAGTTCGGTCGAGCCGCCGCCGATGTCGAAAACCAGCACATGCTCCGAGTCCGGTCCAACCAACGGGGCGCAGGAGATTACGGCAAGCCGCGCCTCCTCCTCCGGACGTATGACCTCCAGGGTCAGCCCGGTGCGTTTTTGAACCTGTGACAGGAAAGATACGCCGTTGCGTGCGCGGCGGCAGGCCTCGGTCGCCACCAGCCGGGTGTTTTGGACGTTGAGTTTCCGCAGCTTTGACGCACAGACCTGAAGTGCGCGAACGGTCCGCTCAATCGACGTACGCGACAAAGCACCCGTGCGCTCCAGGTCGGCCCCCAATCGGACCGATTTCGCGAATGCATCCACAATCTTGAACTGATGTCCGTGCGGTACGGCGATCAGCATACGACACGAATTGGTGCCGAGGTCCAGCGCCGCATAAAGCTCACCGGACGCCTGCGCAGGGGCGCGCGCCACTCGCCCACTGGCCTGGGCGCGCCGGGATGTTTCCTGCGCAGAAAGAGACATCTTCTGCGCCATTGTATTCGCCAATCCAGCAGGACCCGCGGTTGTGCGGGGACCGTTTGAATTGAGGCTACATCATGACACGGCTACCGCGCAACCTTGGCGCGCATCGGATCGGATTAAATTTGGCGCGGCGACCCGGACGGCGGTCTCGGGTCGGCATGCCACCCCGATGTGCGTTGTCGCGGTACAGGTCAGCCGGCGCCGCCCTGTGCCGCCATGGCCATTGGAACGGTTTCACACCCCAGCGCGCGGGCAATGCTGTACGTCAGGTCCGGTTTGTTGAGCGTATAGAAATGCAGATGCTCGCACCCTGCGTTGATCAGGTGATCGCACATCTCGGTCGCAATAGCGGTGGCGAGGAGGGTCTGATCGTCCTCTGTCCGGGCGTTGGCAAAGGCACGGTGCATCCAGTCCGGCACGCTGGCCCCGCATCTGATCGCAAAACGGGCCATGCGCTCGAAATTCTCAATGGGTAGAATCCCGGGAATGATCGGCGCCGTTATCCCCGCGGCGGCCGCCCGGTCGCGGAACCGAAGATAGTGATCAGCCTCGAAGAAAAACTGTGTGATTGCCTGATCCGCCCCGGCCGCGATTTTACGCTTGAGGATGGCGATGTCAGCTTCGGGCGATGCAGCCTCGGGGTGGGTTTCGGGATAGGCGGATACTGTGACATCAAAACCGGCTTCGGCCACGGCAGTCACCAGCTCCACCGATCCCGAAAACCCCTGGCTGTGGGGCTGGAACCTGTCAGTCCCCTTTGGCGGATCGCCCCGCAGGGCAACAATGCGCCGCAGGCCCAAATCGCGATAACTGCGCGCGACCGCCATGGTTTCATCCCGCGAGGCACCGACACAGGTCAAATGGCCCGCGACCGACAAGCGTGCCCGATCCTGGATCGTCCGAATGGCAGCCTGAGTCCGTGCGCGCGTCGTGCCGCCCGCGCCGTAGGTGACCGAAACATACTTCGGTGCCAGTGGCGCCAGACGTTCGACGGAACGCCAAAGTTGCAATGTCGCGTCAGTCGACTGTGGGGGGAAAAACTCGAATGAAAGAGAAACGGGTGAATCACCCGTTTTCGATAAATAGGTCATAAGCGCCGGTTCCTACCGTCAAAGCGTTTCGCTGCGCGCCTTATACGGCATTAATCCGACCGCTTAAAGCCCGAATACGACCTATAGGCCGCCAGTCGATAAGGACTTGTTAACGACCTGCAGATCAGAGCATTAATCCAGAGTGCGGCTGAATCGTCGGCGCACAGACCCTTGTCTCCCGGGCAAAGCCGCCGGGCGCACAGGATCGCAAGCATACAAGGATTGGCCATGCCCGATGTGACGATTATTTACTGGCGCGACATTCCGGCACAGGTGATAGTTGGCAAGGGCCGTCGCGGCGCGAAAGTCCAATTGCCCGAGCGCTTCGAACAGGCCATTGACAGATGCGCGATGAAGGTTGGCGCGCGGGATGCCGACGCATATCTTGCAGAATGGCGCAAAGCGGCCCCCTATTCGGTCGAAGGCGACCCGCAAGATGTCGCTTCTGCAGAAGCAGCGCGCCTGGAGGCGGAATACGACAACGAGAAGATCAAGGTCCTGATCGCAAATGATGGTCGAGCACCGGCCGCTTGAGAACCTGGAGGGAGAGCATGGCGCAAATCCTGTCATTTGGTCGCAAGTCGACGCCAACGTCGGTGGCTTCATCCGATGCCGTGGCCGCTTTCGCCCGAGGCTTCTCGATCGAAGTCATGCCGCGAACGGCCGAGAAAGTCTCGGATTTCCGCGCGCTGTTGCCCGCAGGCACTCGGGTTTACATCGCCCATATCGATGGGACGCCGATTGACGAGATGGTCGCGACAGCCCGGCGTCTGGTCGACGACGGTTTTCCGGTCATGCCGCATTTTCCTGCGCGAATCATCCCCGACCGCCAAACGCTGCAAAGCTGGATCGGTCGCTATGCGGATGTTGGCGTGGATCAGGCTCTTTTGCTCGCCGGCGGTGTGAACCGCCCGGCAGGAACGTTTGAAAACTCCATGCAACTCATGGAAACCGGTCTGTTCGACGCGCATGGCTTCTCGCGCCTGCATGTGGCGGGTCATCCGGAGGGAAATCGGGACATCGACCCCGACGGATCCGACCGTGCGGTCATGGAAGCGCTGCACTGGAAGAATGCGTTCCAGAACCGGACCGATGCCAGAATGGCACTTGCAACCCAGTTCGTATTCGAAGCCGCGCCGGTTATCGCCTGGGCCGACCGTCTGGCCGCCGAAGGGATCAGCCTGCCGATCCATATCGGCGTTGCAGGGCCCGCCAAACTGCAAACCCTGATCAAGTTCGCCATGGCCTGTGGTGTCGGTCCGAGCCTGAGGGTGCTGCAGCGGCGCGCGGCGGATCTGACCAAGCTGATGTTGCCGTTCACACCCGAGCAGGTGCTAACCGACCTTGCAAACCACAAGGCGGCGCATCCGAACTTTAACGTTGAACAGGTCCATGTCTTCCCGCTGGGTGGCATAACAAAGTCCGGCGACTTTATGAATGAGTTCGGCCAATCCGTCGGCACCGCGGCCGCGCGGGCCTGACCAACCCCAGGAAAGCAGCGCAGATGACGCAGACCACCGTCGAGTCCAAGACCAAAACCGCGATCATCGGCTTTGATCAACCCTTTTGCGTTATTGGCGAGCGGATAAATCCGACGGGCCGAAAAATTCTCGCCGCGCAGTTAGAGGCGGGCGACTTCTCGACCGTTGAAAAGGACGCCCTGGAACAGGTGGCCTGCGGGGCGACGATGCTCGATGTGAATGCCGGGGTCGTATATAACTCCAACCCCAATCCGAATGAAACCGAACCGCCGCTGATGTCCAAGATGATCGCGCTGGTTCAAGGTCTGGTCGACGTACCGCTGTGCATCGATTCAAGCGTACCGGCAGCGCTTGAGGCGGGACTGGCCGCCTGCGAGGGAAGGCCTCTGCTCAACTCGGTCACCGGGGAGGAGGATCGGTTGGAATTGGTCCTGCCGCTGGTGAAGAAATATGACGTGCCGGTTGTGGCAATCTCGAACGATGACACCGGAATTTCGGAGGACCCCGAAGTCCGCTTTGCCGTGGCAAAGAAGATTGTCGAACGGGCGGCCGATTTCGGAATACCGGCGCACGACATTGTCGTCGATCCGCTCGTCATGCCCATCGGGGCAATGGCGACGGCGGGCTTGCAAGTCTTTGAGCTGGTGCGGAAACTCAGGCTGGAGCTGGGTGTTAACACGACCTGCGGCGCGTCCAACATCTCCTTCGGGTTACCGAACCGTCACGGAATCAATGCGGCCTTTCTGCCGATGGCGATCGCCTCGGGGATGACAAGCGCCATCATGAACCCGGTCCGCCCGCAGGAGATGGAGGCGATCCGCGCCGCCAACCTTCTGGCAAACAATGACGCCAACGGCGCCCAATGGATCAAGCATAACAAGCCGCCCGTGGCCGAGGGCGAAGCACCTGCCGGCGCGCGCGGTGGACGCGAGCGCCGCCGCAGGCGAAGCGCCTGATGCAATAGCCCTGCAAGACATCTGAACACCCGGACAGGCTGTCCAATCATCCGCGCGTCATGCCCAGCCCTATAGTCCGAACGCCACGCGCTGACGGTCCAAGGCCTACAGCAGGGACGAACCGCTGTGCGTTTTGCGTCCCCAAATCCCGGTTGGCGTACGACGAAGGCCTACTGCACCCGCTTTTGCAGGATCGTTGACACCGGTGCGATGGACACTTCCTTTGCGCCTGATCCCAGCAGCCAGGATAATATCGTCGTGACGGTTTCCTGACGGACCCTGCCGACCACGATCACGCTCCCCCCGCGCGAGGCATCAAGGACAGCGCGCTCCAGAGCAAGGGCAATGTTAGCCGAACCCGGCACCTCATCAATGGTCCGGTAGATCAGCTCACTCGGCACACCCTCCTGGTCAGCGATGATCGGGACGTTGTTCAGCCCGTTCCCGCGGTGCGTCAGCAACCCGTGCCCGGTCTGCTTGAGTGCCTCAAGCACCGCGCCGGCCATGCGGCGGTTCTGGGGCAGCGGGCTGTCGATGGGATCAATAATTGTGGTGGATCCCGGTACGGAGTTCAGAATACCGGCCATCAGAGTTTCGATGTCGTCCAGATCCGTATCCCGGTTAACCGCAAGCGCGCCCGTGTCTGGCATGACGGCCACAACCTCGAACCCGTTGCCGCGATACTGCGAAGACACGTCACCGGCCGCGTCGATGTTGGCGGTCACACCAAAGGTTATGGGCGCGTTCATCGCCGCCAGACCGCCCCGCAGCTCCGGATTTTCACCGTCGTCAATTAGGACAATGGACATGATGGGGCGGCTGTCGTCACCTTGATAGTCGACGGCGTTATCGAACAGAGCATTGCCGGTCACAAGCACTTCGGGCACGGCGACCTCGGTGTCAAGCTCGCCACCGCCCACCTCCGGCACGGCTGCGCTTTCCGTATCCAAGGTCGGCGCACCTGCGGCGGGTGGTGTGGCAACGGCAACCTGCTGCGGCGCGCTTGGTGTCCGATTCGGACTGCTGTCGGACGAGCCGCCGATCCCTGCGCCAGCGCTTTCCACCACGGACGGTGCAGTCAGGGACGGTCCGTCCGCGGTCGGCGCTTCCTCAGCCGGGGCTGCGGGCGCAGTGGGCGTAGGCGATTCCAATGCCGCCGGGGCCGGTGCGGGCGCCGCCGCCGGTGCTGCAGCAGGGGCGGGCGCAGGGGCCGGCGCGGGGGCCGGCGCGGGCGCGGGCGCAGGTGTCGTCTCGGCCGTTTCAGTCTGGTTTTCCGGGGCTGGTGTTGGGGACGGTGCGGTGGCTTCCTCCACCGGCTCCTCAACAGGTGGCGCCTCCGGTTCCGGCGCTTCGACCGCCGTCTCACCGCCCAAGGCAGCCTGGCGGGCTATAGGTCCATCCGGTATCGGATTGACGACCGCCACAACCGAAAGTGCGGCGGCGCTGACCGCACCGCCAAGAAGTATCCCAAATAGAAACCGGATCATGCTCCTGAATCCCTTAGATTATCGTACTCGACCTCAGCCGCCGCAATGCCGCCGCGCGCGCCCCTTTTGACGAGGCTGCCTCTTGACCATGCCAGCGCGACCCGCGCATGTATAGCGATCAGCCAGACTATGGGACCAGCGCCGCCCATTTTGCAACACTCCGACGGGATCACTATGCTGCTTTTGATCGATAATTACGACAGCTTCACCTACAATTTGGTGCATTACCTCGGAACGCTGGGGGCGCAATCGGTTGTCCGGCGCAATGATGAGCTTGACGTCCAACAGGCGATGGCACTGCGTCCGTCCGGAATTGTGCTCTCGCCCGGGCCATGTGATCCTGACCGGGCAGGCATCTGTCTGGCCTTGACGCTGGCGGCGGCAGAGGCGCAGATCCCGCTTTTGGGAGTGTGCCTGGGCCATCAGACCCTGGGCCAGGCGTTCGGCGGAAAGGTCATCCAGCACGCGGAAATCGTACATGGTAAGCCGGGCACCATCCGGCATGAGGGTTTGGGCGTGTTCGCCGGGCTGCCCAGCCCTTTCGCCGCCACACGCTATCATTCGCTTGTCGTGGACCCCGTTTCGCTGCCGTCCGAGCTTGAGGTTACAGCGACGCTCGATGACGGCACCATCATGGGACTGCAGCATCGTAGCCTGCCGCTGCACGGTGTTCAGTTTCACCCCGAGTCCATTGCCTCGGAACATGGTCATGCCATGCTGAAGAACTTTCTCGATCTTGTTCCGGTCCCGGCATGAGCGACGCGATCAAACCGCTGCTTGCTGCCGCAGCCGATGGTCCGTTGACCCAAACCCAGGCCGAGCAGGCCTTCGGCATCCTGATGGAAGGGGAGGCAACCCCCAGTCAGGTGGGCGGTTTTCTCATGGCGCTCAGGGTGCGGGGCGAGACGGTAGATGAATATGCCGCAGCTGCGGCCGTTATGCGGGCAAAATGCCTGGCTGTCCGCGCGCCCGAGGGCGCAATAGACATCGTCGGCACCGGTGGCGACGGCAAGGGCACGCTGAACATCTCGACGGCCACAGCCTTTGTGGTGTCGGGTGCCGGTGTCACTGTGGCCAAACACGGAAACCGGAACCTCAGCTCAAAATCCGGCGCAGCGGATGCGCTGACCCAGATGGGCGTCGACGTGATGGTCGGACCGCCTGTGGTGGAACGCGCGCTGCGCGAGGTCGGGATCGGCTTTATGATGGCGCCGATGCATCATCCTGCGACCCGCCACGTCATGCCAGCACGTGGAGAACTTGGTTTAAGAACGATATTCAACATATTGGGCCCACTTACAAATCCGGCTGGTGTCCGAAAGCAGCTTACGGGTGCCTTCAGCATCGATGTCATCCGGCCGATGGCGGAAACCCTGCGCGCCCTGGGGTCCGACAGGGCCTGGCTGGTACATGGCGCGGATGGAACGGACGAGATATCCATTGCTGGGGTGACGCATGTTGCCGCACTTGAAGCGGACCGCGTTGAGATGCGCGAGCTCCACCCTGAGGATGCCGGTCTGCCGGTCCACCCCTTCAATGCGATCCTGGGCGGCACCCCGGCCGAAAACGGCCAAGCCCTGCGCGCGCTGCTCGCCGGTGAGGCCTCGGCATATCGCGACGCCGTCCTGCTGAACGCGGCCGCCGCCCTTGTGATCGCAGATCGGGCCACAGATCTGCCGGAAGGTGTGGCACTGGCGGCGGAGAGCATAGACAGTGGCGCCGCCGCGCGCAAAATCGCACACCTGGCCGAGGTCACCTCAGCCAGATCTGTCTGACCCAATCCGCAACAAGAGGCCCAAAATGAGCACCGTGCTGGACCGGATCAAATCATACAAACTGGAGGAGATTGCCGCGGCGAAAGCCTCCCGTCCGATGTCCGCAATCGCCGCCGAAGCGGCCGCCACCGCGACACCCCGCGGTTTTACGCAGGCACTGCGGCAGAAACTCCGTAGTGGATCCTATGCCCTGATCGCGGAAATCAAGAAAGCCTCGCCGTCCAAGGGACTTATCCGCGAAGACTTTGACCCCGCGCAGTTGGCGACGGCCTATCGGGCTGGCGGCGCAGCCTGTCTTTCCGTGCTGACCGATACCCCATCGTTTCAGGGTTCGCCCGATGCGCTGCGGGCCGCGCGCGCGGCCGTGGACCTTCCGATTCTACGCAAGGACTTTATGTATGATCCGTATCAGGTCGCCGAAGCGCGCGCCTGGGGTGCGGACTGCATCCTGATTATCTTGGCATCCGTTACGGACATGCAGGCCGCGGAACTTGAGGCGGCGGCGGCGGAGTATGGCCTCGATACGCTGCTTGAAGTGCATGATGCCGATGAACTGGACCGTGCAGTTTCGCTGAAATCCGCGCTTCTGGGGATCAACAACCGCGACTTGAAGACCTTTGAAACCCGCCTTGAAACCACCGAGGACCTTGCCACCCGCGTCCCGGAAGACCGGGTTGTGATCTCGGAAAGCGGTCTGTTCACACCGGCAGATCTTGCCCGTATGGCGACCTGCGGGGTGCGCAGCTTTCTGATCGGTGAGAGCCTGATGCGCCAGCCTGACGTAGCCCAAGCAACACAGGCGTTGCTGAAGGATCCGGTGCTGGAGGCAAGCGCGTGACCAAATCCGGCCGATTGACGCATTTTGACGCCGAGGGGCGCGCCCAGATGGTGGATGTGTCGGAAAAGCCGGTCACGGCGCGTATTGCCACGGCCGTGTCCGAAGTTCACATGCGCCCCGAGACGCTGGCCTTGATCCGCGATGGCCGTGCCAAGAAAGGCGATGTTCTGGCTGTTGCCCGCCTTGCCGGAATAATGGCGACCAAGAAAACCCATGACCTGATCCCGTTGTGCCATCCGCTGCAGATCTCGAAAGTGACGGTCGATTTGGATCTGGCCGAGGATCCGCCCCGTGTCCTGATCCGCGCAACCGTGAAAACAACCGGGCAAACCGGGGTGGAGATGGAGGCGCTGACTGCGGCCAGCACTGCTGCGCTCACGGTCTATGATATGGTAAAGGCGGTCGATCGCGGCATGGTGATTTCCCAGACCAAGGTCACCTTCAAGGACGGCGGCGCCTCCGGCCGCTACGAGGTCGACATATGAAATCCGTGGCGGAAGCGCAGCAGCTTCTGCTGGCACCGATCGGCCCGACCGCTTCCGAAGATGTCCCGATATCGCAAGCTCTGGGACGCGTACTTGCAGAACCGCTGCAGGCAAGGCGGACACAACCGCCCTTCGCGGCTTCGGCTATGGATGGCTATGCCGTCCGACGCGCCGATGCCCTGCCCGGACGCACCCTTGAGATCATCGGCGAGGCACCGGCAGGTCATGCGTTTGATGGCTCGGTCGGGCCGGGACAGGCTGTTCGCATATTTACCGGCGCACCTGTGCCGGACGGCGCTGACGACATTCTGATCCAGGAAGATGCGATCCGGACGCAGGGGCGGATTGAGGTTGCCGAAGGCCGCGACACAGCCAGCTATATTCGCCCTGCGGGACAGGACTTCACGGCAAATATGGCGTTTCCCGATCATGGCCCGCTGCGCCCCAGTGATATCGCCCTGCTTGCCGCGATGGGTCACCGAACACTGCCAGTGCGGCGCCAACCGACGGTGGCCCTTATTGCAACGGGCGACGAGCTTGTCCTCCCCGGAGAGCCCTGCCGCAGCGACCAGATCGTGAGTTCCAACAGCTACGGACTGGCCGCACAACTTCAGGCGGCCGGGGCGCAGGCCAGGATACTGCCGATCGCACGCGACACGATTGCCGGCCTGACCGCGGTTCTCGACCTCGCCCGGGGTGCGGATCTGGTCGTTACCCTTGGCGGGGCGTCGGTCGGGGACCATGATCTTGTGCAGACGGCCGCGCGCGACAGGGGCCTGAAACTGAGCTTCTACAAAATTGCAATGCGCCCCGGCAAACCGCTGATGGCGGGAACACTGTTCGGCGCACCGATGATCGGCCTCCCCGGCAATCCGGTATCGGCAATGGTATGTGGCCACCTGTTTGTGCTGCCCGTCGTGCGCCGGATGCTCGGTCTCGAACCACTGCCACCGGTCCGCCACGCCGCCCTGGCCGCGGCGGTGCCGCCAAACGGTCCGCGCGCGCACTACATGCGCGGCAGGACCGAAGGCGACGGTCGCATAACCGCGTTCGAGCGTCAGGACAGCAGCCTGCTCAGCGTGCTTCAGGCCGCGAGTGTATTGGTTATCCGCCCGCCTCATGCCGCAGCTGCAGCTGCTGGGGATAAAGTGGAGATCATCGATCTGTAACGCGGCCGGCGCGCCGCTTTTGTCGCGAAATGTCTGGTCTTGATTGACACAAAACGTGAACTTTAGTAGAACTCAAGAGAACGGAACGCCAACAGGGCATGAGAAATGGGCGGAGGAGCATCTGAATGCTGACCAAGAAGCAGCTCGATTTGTTGACTTTCATTCACAAGCGTATCCAAAAAGACGGTGTCCCACCGTCATTTGACGAGATGAAAGAGGCGCTGGATCTGCGGTCAAAGTCCGGTATTCACAGGCTGATCACAGCGCTTGAGGAGCGGGGGTTTCTGCGGCGCCTTGCGCATCGTGCCCGCGCCATTGAGATTGTGAAACTTCCCGACAGCATGGGTGGTGCGGCAAATGTAACACCGATCAGCGCAGGGCCACGCCGCACGTCTTCGGCTGATACCGCCGGAGTTACGGAATTACCTGTTATGGGACGGATTGCTGCGGGAACGCCCATTGCGGCGATCGAGCAGGTCTCGCACCATGTCGCTGTTCCGGGCGCACTTGTCAGCGGTTCGGCAAAACACTTCGCACTAGAGGTCAAGGGCGACTCGATGATCAACGCGGGCATCAACAACGGTGATATCGTCGTCATCCGCGAGCAGAGCGAAGCCGAGAATGGCGATATTGTTGTCGCCCTGGTCGAAGGGCAGGAAGCCACGCTGAAACGCCTGCGCCGCAAGGGAAGCGCAATTGCGCTTGAGGCAGCCAACCCGGCATTTGAAACCAGGCTTTACGGGGCTGATCAGGTTCAGGTCCAGGGCAAGCTGGTGGGGTTGATCCGCAGCTACTAGGGCCGTACCAGACAATCGGGGCTTGACGGGTATTTTACGAGTATCTCGGCCCCGCGACCCCACACACCACTGGTCCATTTTCAGTCGATGTGTCGCAGGTTTGGCATCCCCTTATGCGGTCGTGTTTCGCGCCGCGCCAAAGACATCAATGTCTTCTAAAGCGTTTGACGATATACCTGAAGCATCATGCACCACCTAACGCGTTGAAATCTTTGATTTCAGGCAACGATAGATGACGCAGGTTTTTCGTGTAACGCTCTAATCCGTTGAAATTATTAGATTCTGGAACTGTTTGGCTGCTCAGACAAGTGTCGAAACACCTTGTGGCCGCTGTGGCGGGTACGTTAGACAGCCACACGGAACGCAGCGTCTGTGGTCGACACGGTTCAAGCATGTTTACCACCGCGCTGCGCCCCTTTGAGGGTTTCAAGCATCCATTTTGAGCTGGTCTTCACGGCGGTGCTGGTCACGCTCATCTCGCCGCGCGAGTCCAGGGCCGGTCACCCGTGACCTCGGCGGTGGTCACGGGTGCCGATAGCTTGCCCTCAAAGAATGCATGCGCCCCGCCCTCGACCAACGCTCCTGCGGTGAGGGCAACACAGTCCCCCGCAGGCCGCTGAGGTGTCTTCGGCAGGATCAGTATGGTGTTTTTCAGGCAGGCCTGCCCCCGGGCATCCTCTTTGGCGTCCAGGACGACTGTAATTTCTCCACTGGCATCGCGTACTTTGAAAACGTCATCTTCGCGCGATACCGCAGGGCGGGACTGCGCCATAGCCTGGTCACCGCTGTCCCCGTCATTTTCAAGCCAGACGCGCGCCGCAAAGGCGGCGCCGCGCGTCTTGTTCAATACACGCCCCTCCGGCCCCCGCACGCCGATAAGGCGGCCGTCTGGATCAACCAGCACCACCGGGCGATCAGCTATGCCCCAGCCCAGCACACCGGCCAGCACGACCGGCACACCCAGGCCCCGCGCAGGGCCGCGCATCAGGGCCGTAATCAGTCCGCCAAAGGCGATCACCCCAAGGACCCAGGGCGGTCCCGACGCCACAGGGATCACCGCACCCTCCAGCGCCGCCGCCTGGTGCGCCACATGCAGAATATGCGCAATCCCCATGTCCATCAGCCAAAACCCGACCCCCTCCAGCCCAAGGGGCCAGAGCACGATGGCAAGCAATACCGACGGCATCACCAGCAGACCCATTGCCGGTACGGCCAGCACGTTGGCCAGCAGTCCATATCGGGTCAGCTGATTGAAATGAAACGCCGAAAACGGCGCGGTCGCCAGACCCGCGACCGCCGAGGTCACCAACAATGCGGCAGCCCAACGCAGCGCGGGATGCGCCGTTGGCAGATGCCCGTTCTGGCGGGCGCGGGTGATTTCGGCGTAGACCGCAACAAGCGCAATTGTCGCGGCAAACGACATCTGGAACCCCGCACCCAGCAGGCTGTCCGGCCGCCACAAAAGCACGATTAGCGCGGCGAGCGCGATGGCCCGCAAGGTCAGCGCCGGGCGGTCGCATAGCACCGCAATGAAAAGGACCGTCGCCATGATAAAGGCCCGTTGCGTGGCAATGCTGGCCCCCGAGATGGCCAGATAGGCCGCACCGGCAAGAATTGCACCGACGGCGGCTATGCGTTTGACCGGATAAACAAGTGCCACGCCCGGCAGCACCACCAACACAAACCTGAGCGTGACAAACACTGCGCCCGTCATCAGGCCCATATGCAATCCGGATATGGCAAGCAGATGCGCCAGATTTGACGCACGAAGGTCCACCAGATCCTTCGGATCGATCCCCGAGCGGTCGCCTGTCAGGATCGCGGCGGCAAAACCGCCGGTTCGGTCCGGCATGCGCGCGCGGATGAAGTCCGAGAGTGTCATGCGCAGCCGCAGGATCAGAGCGCCCTTGGCAGAGCCGGGCGGCCCCTCAAGCACCACTGGCGTCGCGGTGTAGCCGATAGCGCCCAGCCCCATGAACCAGGCATGGCGACGAAAATCGAAGCCCGTCGGCTCAACAGGTGGTGGCGGCGGGCCAAGGCGCGCGACCGTCATGATCCGGGCACCAGCGCTCAGCAATCCGTCTTCCGGCGCCCGGCCCAACACGATCCGCACGCGGCGCGGCGTCTCTGCCGAGACGATCCCCGGCAAATGAACCTGATCAAGCATCAGCCGAAGCTTGTTGGTCGCGGACCGGTCGAACCCGACGATCCGCCCCGCGACGGGGCCATAATAATCCTCCGACAACACTGGGGCGGCAACCCGGTCGCTCTGTAGTTTGGCAACGCAAAACCCAAACAATACAAAACCGCCGAGCGCCAGAAGTGCAAATCTGTGAAAGACCAGTGTTGGGATAAGAAGCGCCAGACCGAACACACCGCACACACCGGCGAGCCACAGCGCCGGTTCTGTCGATTGCCCGAAGTAAACGGCGATTCCCATCCCCAGAAAGACCGGTGCCCAAAGAAGAACCGTATGCCGCTGCGCCTGAACCATCGATCGTACCGCAGCGGTTACGCGCACACTTGTGCCTCCTCGGGCTTATCGCCTACACACTTGGTTCAGTTTTGCCCCGGTGTTGGTTTCCGAAAGGTTAAAGAGATGTCCGACCCCCTGCCCGTGGTCACCCGATTTGCACCCTCGCCAACCGGATACTTGCACATTGGCGGCGCCCGCACGGCGCTGTTCAACTGGTTGTTTGCGCGTCATCACGGCGGGCAATTCAGATTGCGGATTGAGGACACCGACCGGGCCCGTTCAACCCCAGAGGCGACGGCCGCCATCCCCGAGGGGCTGCGCTGGCTGGGGCTGGACTGGGACGGCGATGTCGTCAGCCAGTTTGAGAATGCGCCCCGCCACGCGGCCATTGCCCAAGCGATGCTTGAGGCCGGTACAGCCTATCGCTGCTATTCCAGCAAGGAGGAGATCGACAGTTTTCGTGCCGCTGAAAAGGCGGCCGGGCGCACGCCAATCTTTGTCTCACCCTGGCGAGATGGCGGCACCCCGCCGGCCGATACGGCGCATGTGGTTCGGCTGAAAGCACCGCAAGAGGGCGAAACCGCCATCGAGGATGCGGTCCAGGGCCGCGTCGCATGGAAAAATGAGACACTGGATGATCTGATCCTCCTGCGCTCGGACGGTACGCCGACTTATATGCTGGCCGTTGTGGTCGATGACCATGACATGGGCGTCACCCATGTCATCCGTGGCGACGACCATCTGACGAATGCCGCACGGCAAGCACTGATATATGCAGCGGCCGGATGGGATACGCCCGTGTTCGCGCACATTCCACTGATCCACGGGCCGGACGGCGCCAAGCTCAGCAAACGCCACGGTGCGCTGGGCGTGGGGGCCTATCGCGATATGGGATATCCGGCCGAAGCAATGCGAAACTACCTCGCGCGGCTGGGCTGGAGCCATGGCGACGATGAATTTTTTACGACAGCACAAGCGATCGAGTGGTTTTCGCTACCGCACATCGGCAAATCTCCGTCACGCTTTGATATCCAGAAACTCGAAAATCTTTCGGGTCAGCACATCCGGGCGATGAACGACACGCGGATGATCCAGGCGATGGAGGAGTTTGCTGCATCGCAACATCGCAGTGCTTTTACCACGCCGCAGCGATCTCAACTCCGGCTCGCTGGAAGCGGGCTGAGAGACAGGGCCAAGACCATTCAGGATCTATTTGAAATGGCTCACTTTATTCTTGGCTCCCGGCCCTTTGAGCCGGATGAGAAGTCGGCCAGACTGCTGGATTCGGTATCCCGTGGCATGCTGTCAAAGTTGACTTCGCGGTTGCAAAATGGTAGCTGGACAGCAGAGGGGCTGACTGAGCTTACGCGCCAATTCGCGGAAGAAGAAGGCCTCAAATTGGGCAAAGTTGCACAACCTCTGCGCGCGGCACTCACGGGTCGCACGGTCTCTCCCAGCGTTTTTGACGTTATGGCGGTGATTGGCAAGACAGAGACGCTGGCCCGACTGGATGATGCCATCGGCTGATACATGTCGGTGGAACGGGAGACATCGCGCCGCCCGCGCCCCGCGGGAACACTGGCGCCCCTTGCAGCAAGGACGAACACATGGCGAAAGATATCGGCGAAACCGCGACCCTGACATTTGGCGACAAGACCATTACGATGCCAATGTCCAGCCCGACGCTGGGCCCTGATGTGATCGATATCCGCAAGCTTTATGCCCAGGGGGATGTCTTTACCTACGACCCCGGTTTCACTTCGACCGCCTCCTGCGAAAGCTCGATCACCTATATAGATGGCGACAAGGGCGAGTTGTTGTATCGGGGCTATCCCATTGACCAACTTGCGGAAAAGTCAACGTTTATCGAGGTCTGCTACCTGTTGATCTATGGCGAACTGCCAAGCGAGACCCAGTTGGAGGATTTCACGACCCGGGTCACGCATCACACGATGCTGCACGAGCAGATGACCAATTTCTTCAGAGGGTTCCGTCGTGATGCGCATCCAATGGCCATTGTCTGCGGTGTGGTCGGGGCCATGTCCGCATTTTATCACGACAGCACGGACATTTTTGACCCTTGGCAGCGCGAAGTTGCAACGATCCGGCTCATCGCAAAACTGCCGACAATTTGCGCCTGGGCCTACAAGTACCACGTTGGCCAACCGTTCATTTACCCGCGCAACGATCTCAACTACGCCGAGAACTTCATTCACATGTGCTTCGCCGTGCCCGCGGCTGAATACAACGTCAGCCCGATCCTCAGCAAAGCGATGGATCGTATCTTCACGCTGCACGCGGATCATGAGCAGAACGCGTCAACCTCGACCGTGAGGCTGGCAGGATCGTCGCAGGCCAATCCATTTGCGTGCATCGCGGCCGGGGTTGCCTGTCTTTGGGGTCCGGCGCATGGCGGCGCCAATCAGGCCTGCCTTGAAATGCTGCGCGAGATCGGCACGGTCGACCGCATCCCCGAATACATCGAACGCGCAAAGGACAAGGAAGACCCGTTCCGCCTGATGGGCTTTGGACACCGGGTCTATAAGAACTTCGATCCCCGCGCCAAGGTGATGAAAGAAAGCGCCGACGAGGTGTTGGGATTGATGGGGATCGAAAACAACCCGACACTCCAGGTCGCCAAAGAGTTGGAGCGGATCGCGCTGGAAGATCCCTATTTCATTGATAAGAAACTCTACCCGAATGTCGATTTCTATTCCGGCATCATCCTGGACGCCATGGGCTTTCCGACATCCATGTTCACGCCGATTTTCGCATTGGCGCGGACCGCGGGATGGATCAGCCAGTGGAAAGAAATGATCGCCGACCCCAGCCAGAAGATCGGTCGGCCACGGCAGCTTTATACCGGCGAGCAGTTCCGCAACTATGTACCGGTTGACGAGCGCTGACATAGACTATCATGAGCAAGAGCCTGAAGTGCGTCTGCGCCGATGCGGAGGCGCGCGGCCTTGAGATTGATCCGATCCGGCTCGACGACGGAACAACCACCGCGGCCATGGCAGCCGATGCCGTCGGGGCGGCCGTGGGCCAGATCGTGAAATCGGTTGTGCTGCGTGCGGTTGATGGCGATGAGCACGTGCTTTTCCTGACCTCGGGCGACAACCAAGTTGATCTTGGACGCGCATCTGAGGTTGCCGGATGTGCACTTGAGAAAGCCGATGCAGCAAGCATCCGTGCGTTTACCGGGTTTGCAATCGGGGGCGTCTCACCCTTGGGCCACAAGACCCCGATCCGGACCTTTTTCGATCCGCACCTCCACAGTTTTCCGGTGGTTTGGGCCGCGGCAGGTACACCGCACCACGTGTTTCGCATCACTCCGGATACCCTGGCCAGGGTGACCGGGGCGCGGGAGGCGGTGTTTACCTGAGCGCAGACAGGACGGAGCGCGCGGCGCGGCGTCCTGGGGCCGGGCCACTGCGACCGAGCGCCGTCATGACCGTCTCGAAACGAGACGTCTGGGCGTCGCGCAACGTCGGTGTGGACAGAAGTTTCGAAACCTCGGCGGTCAGTGCATCTGCTGTCGCATGCTCTTGAAGATACTCGGGAATGATCGGCGCATCCTCGATGATATTGACCAGTGACGCATATCTGACGCTGACCAGCCGCCGCGCAATGGCCGCGCTCAATGGGCTCATACGATAGGCCACCGTCATAGGCGTGCCTGCGGCCGCCAGTTCAAGTGAGACTGTCCCGGAAACCGCAAGTGCTGCTGCCGCGTCGGCGAATGCCGCCTGCTTGAGGCGTTCGGGGCGACTGTGGTGCGACGGATCGAGAATATAGGGGCGCACCGGGGCGTTCTGGAACAGGGCCTGAACGGCCGCGGCGCGGTCCGGGACGGTCGGGATCACACAGGCCAAACCCGGATGCGCTGTGGCCAGTCTGTCCCAGACGTCCCGAAACAGCGCAGCATGACGCTTGATCTCGCCAGCACGGGACCCGGGAAGCAGGGCGAGCATGGGCTGGTCCGCGCCAAGGCCCGCAACCGCGCGCAGACCCGCGCGTTCAGATGGTGTGGCGGGCGGCACGGTCACTACCGGGTGCCCCACGAAGTCACAGGTCATCCCGGCCGCTGTCATATAAGGCGGCTCGAACGGAAGCAGCGCAAGGACATGGTCGATAACCCGGGCCATTTTTGCGGCCCGTCCCGGCCGCCAAGCCCAGACCGAAGGCGCGACATAATGGATCGTCCGCACCTCAGGTCGCCGTGCCCGGACACGTTTGGCAACACGCAAGCAAAAGTCCGGGCTGTCTATGGTAATCAGCGCGGCGGGGCGGGACGCCACGACCGCCTCCGATGTCTCGCGAATGCGCCGCAGGATCAGGGGCAGCCGCGGCAGAACCTCGGCGATACCCATCACTGAGAGCTGGTCCATCGGAAAGAGCGAGTCCAGGCCCTGCGCCTGCATCAGCGGACCGCCGACGCCTTCAAACACGACATGACCGTCGGTTTCGTCCCGCAGGCCGGCCATCAATGCCGCGCCCAGCTGATCCCCAGAAGGTTCCCCCGCGATCATGAAAAAGCGCGGGGCCGCGGTCATCCCTCCCGCGCCCAAAGGAAAAGACCATGTGCCTCGGCCCTTGCAACGGTCTCGTCCTTGCCCAGGATCAAAACACCATCAGCCTGCAGCACAACACCGGCAAGTCCGGCAGCCGCCGCCGCGTCCATTGTGTCGGGGCCAATCGCAGGCAGATCGGTGCGCCAGTCCTGCCCCGGTTTGGGTGCTTTGAACAGCACGCCGGCCGCGCCAAGGGGGTTGGGGCGATAGCCTGCGGCGGTGCTGGCTACAAATTCCAGCATCGCATCCGTTCCCTGAATGCTCTCCACACCCAGGCAGATCCCCTGCGCGACCACGGTACCCTGCCCCACATCGGCCGAGCCAAGCGCCGCGACGATCTGTGCCGCGCGCGCGGCGTCCGCCTTGTCATCCGCCTCGGGTTGCCGCGTGGTCATTACGCCGGGACGGGCGATGAGGTTTGCCAGCAACCGGTGCGGCGCGATCACCTCTAGCCCCTCGGCCTCGAAAATCCCCGAGACGATGCGCAAGGCCGCGTCATCGCCGGCGCGCAACGCCTTGAACAGCGTGGGCGCAAGGCGCAGCGCCTTGAGGTCAAAGCGTATCGGGCTGATCGTCGGGCGAACCATACCACCCGCAAACACCACCTTGTCACAGCCTGCGCGCTTAAGCGCCGCGAACAGCCGGCCCGGCTTCTCGAACACAGCCGGAATAACGTTAAAGCCATCGACCCAGTCCAAAACAATTCCCTCGAACACAATGATCTGGCAGTCCTGTCGACGGCGCCGACAGTCATCGGCCAGCATCCGGGGCAAGGATCCGCTGCCTGCGACGATGGCAAGGCTGCCGGGTGTGTTCGAGGGGGCCACGACCGCCTATTCCGGTGTGACGAGGTTTCGGGCAGAGCCCTCGGCGATGAAACCCAATACTTCCTGCACCAACGGGTTGTTGCCGTGGCTTTCCGTTACAGCATCGGCCCGCTCACCCAACGTGCCCTCACCGTCGAACAGAGCCGCGAACGCACTGCGCAACCCATTTATCTGATCCTTGGCAACGCCGCGCCGCTTGAGACCCACAAGGTTGAGCCCCATCAGCTTACCCCGTTCGCCAATGACCGTGCCGTAAGGTATGACGTCGGCGGCCACCCCGGTCAGACCGCCGATCATCGCGCCGTCGCCAATACGGCAATTCTGATGCACCGCCGCCAACCCGCCCAGTACCGCGCCATCCCCGACCCGTACATGCCCCCCCAAAGTCACCGCATTCGCGAAAATCACGCGGTCCCCGACGATGCAGTCATGACCAATATGGACAAAATTCATGAACAATCCGCCATCACCCACTCGGGTCAATCCGCCGCCACCGTCCGTACCGGGGTTCATCGTCACATGCTCGCGGATAACATTTCCAGAGCCGATCAGCAGTTGCGTCCGCTCGCCTGCATACTTGAGGTCCTGCGGCGGCTGACCCAGCGAAGCAAAGGGAAACACCCGGCAGTTTTCACCCAGATGGGTGATCCCGGCAATCGAGACATGGTTCATCACAATGGATCCCGCACCGATCACGACCTCGGGGCCGATCACGGAATAGGCACCGACCGATGCGCCATCGGCTATGGTCGCCCCCTCCTCGACGATCGCACTGGGATGGATGTCCGAGCCTGGGTGGATGCTCATGCGCCGTCCTCGCTCTGCTGCTCGGGCGCCTGTATCATCGCCATGAACTCCGCCTCGGCAGCGACATCCCCGTCAACCGTAGCAGTGCCCTTGAACTTCCACACCTTGCCGCCTCCACGCATGACCTCAACCAGCAGCTCCAGCTGGTCACCGGGCTCAACAACCCGGCGGAAGCGGCATTTGTCGATGCCCATGAAATAGACCAATGCCCCTGTGTCGGTCAGGTCAAGGCTCCAGGCAACAAGGGCCGTTGCCGACTGCGCCATTGCCTCGACGATGACAATGCCGGGAAACACCGGTTTGCCAGGGAAATGTCCCTGAAAGAAGGGCTCGTTTATGGTGACGTTCTTTATACCCACCGCACTTTGCGCCGGGTTCATGTTAATCACCCGGTCTATGTACAAAAACGGATAGCGGTGGGGGATGAGCCGCTTGATTTCGTGGATATCGGCGCTGTGCAACTCTGGGTTAAGGGGGGTATGTCCCATGGCATCACTCTTGATCTGCAAACGGGTTTAATCGGCGGGTTCCGCCGAGGTTTCATCGGCCGGAGGGGGAGTGCCCCCGGTGGCCTGTTCGGCGTTGTATACTGCGTCCAAGCGTTTAATCACCTCGTCGGTAATATTCAAATCCTGTTTCGACACCAGAAGGCCGCGCTGTTCGATCACGGCGGAGGCCCCGGTCTCTTCCAGTATTTCCAGCAGGATGGGCCCGACGCGTCGAAAGAAATCCCGCTGACGGGCCTCGGCCTCGCGATTCAGAACAGCGGCGCGTTCCTCCTGCGCCTGACGGGTGGCGACCACCTTCTCGTCAAAAGCATCCGCGAGGACCCTGAACTCGTCTGGTGTCAGCACCTCCCGCTGCGCGGTCAGTTGACGTTCCTCTTCCTCAAACTGCCGGTCCAGCGACTGCCCCTCGCGACGCAGGCTGTCCGCGGCTGCCTCATTGCCGGCCTGGATCGCCTTACCCAGCAGCGAGTCCGCAAGCAGCCGGTCTTGTTCAAGCACCAGAAACGGTTTGGCGTCCGGTTGCGGAACCGGATAGGCCTGTGGATCAAACACCTGCGCCGAAGCAGTCTGGACGGCCGCCCAAAGAACCATACCCCAAAGGGCCCGCAGCACGACTAGAACCGGGTGTCTACGGTAATTCGGAACCGCTCGAACTGATCACCCTCGACCGACTCGACCGGTACCGCATAGTTGAACCGCAGCGGGCCGAACGCAGTGTCCCAGAACAGCGACAGGCCAACCGAACTGCGCAAACGGGCGCTGTCATCAACCTCGCCCTGTGCTCCAGCAGTGTCATTCAGGGACCAGATCGTGCCAACATCGGCAAAGACCCCGCCAAAGACGCCCAGTTCCTGCGGCAGGCCAACCGGAAAGCTGGCTTCCAACCGTGCCACCGCAAACAGGTTTCCGCCCAGCGAGTCGTTCACATCTTCGGTTCCGCCGGATCCGCCGCAGGCATTGCAGCGGTCCCGGGGGCCGAGGCCGCCGGCCTCGAAACCCCGAAAACTGTCGCCACCCAGCGAAAAACGGTCCGTGGCGCGCGACCGGTTGTTAAACGGCACCAGGGCGCCACCCTCAAGTTCGGCGCTGAGGACAACGTCCTCGTCCAGGACGCTGGTGAAGCCGCGCAGCAGTCCGCGGGTTCGCGAATACTGCGTGTCACCCGCCAGCCCGGCGATATCCTGATCCAGTTGAAAGATAAACCCGGCGGTCGGATCGACAGGTGAGTTCCGTTTGTCCAGCACATAGCGGAACCCGGCGCTCACGGTAAGGTCCTCGCCGGCCTCGCGCTCCAGGATGGGTGAAATCGAACTGCTTCCCAGAATGCTGATCCGGTCCAGCTGGGTGCGCAAACGCAGCGTCAACCGGGAATCTTCTGTCAGCGGAAATCCGATGCGCGGCGTAAACCCGATGCTGCGCGTGTCGATAGAACTCTCGTCCAGCTCCCGCTCGCGATAGAATATTCCAAATCCGGCCGACAGGTCCTGATCGAACAGCGCCGGTTCCGTAAAATCAAACGAAACGGTTTGCGAGTCTGCCCCCGCTGCCAAGTCCAGCGAAACCCGCTGACCCCGCCCGAGAAAGTTGCGCTCGGACAGGTTCACTGTCCCGGTTATGCCGTCGGAGGTCGAAAACGCGGCCCCGAAACCGATATTGCCGGTTGCCGCCTCTTCGACATCGACGGTGATCACGGCGCGGTCGGCTGACGACCCCTCGCGCACACGGACGCCGACGCGGTCAAAGAAGCGCAACGCCTGAATGCGCTGTTCGGCTCTGCGCACTTCGCGGCTGTTGAACGCATCGCCTTCCACCACGCGGAACTGGCGCCGGATGACGCGGTCCACCGTTTCGCGATTGCCGCGGATATCAATCCGTTCAATGAAGACGCGCGGACCCTCGATCAGGTCAAACTGGATGTCGACCGTCTGCAGTTCGGGATTGCGGATGACGCGCGGGACAACCTCGACAAACGCAAACCCCTTCTGACCCGCCAGAAAGGCCATGCGCTCGACCACCCGATCGACCCTTTCGGCGGAATAGGTCTGGCCCGGGCGCAAATCGATAAGCGCCTCGAACTCGGTCGGGTCCAGCCCTTGGGCGGTGGTCGCTGCGGTGAGGTTTCCGTAACTGTAGCGCTGCCCCTCGGACAGGCGGAATGTCAGGAAAAAGGCGTTGCGCTCGCGGGCCAGCTCAGCCGCCGCGGACTGGATCTCAAAATCGACAAAGCCACGATTGAGGTAAAACTCTCGCAGCCGTTGACGGTCCAGTTCCAGCCGGTCCGGATCGTAGGTGTCATTGGTAAAGAACCGCGATAAAATGCCAGCCTGGCCGGTGGCCAGTACGCGGCGCAGGCGACGGTCGCTGTACACCTCGTTACCGACAAAGGCGATGCGCTGAACTTCCGTGACGCGACCCTCGAAAACCTCATAGACCAAGTTCACGCGATTTTCGTCGAGCCGGATCAGCTTTGGCACCACGGTTGCACCGAACCGGCCCTGCCGCGCATAGACCTCAAGGATCGCCTGCGTATCCCGTTCGGCAATCGAGCGGTTGAATGCCTGCCGCGGCGCGAGCGAGATCACCTGTTCGAGCAACGCGTCATCGACACGGCGATTGCCCTCGAAATTGATAATGTTGATGGTCGGGTTCTCAACAACCGTGATCAGGACCCGCCCGCCAGAGGGTTGTATGCTCACGTCCTCGAACAGCCCGGTATCAAACAGCCGCTGGACAGCGGCGTTGACCTGCTCTTCGGTGGCTGCCGTACCGGTCTCAAGCCCTGAAAACACGCGGATCGTTTCCGCCTCGACGCGTTGGTTGCCCTCGACCTGAATGCTGTTGACCGGGATGCTTTGGGCAGAGAGTGCGTTCGGCGCAAGTGTAACTGCAAGAAAGAGAAAGATCACCCAGCCCCAAAAGGGCCACAGGTGAGTGTACAGGCGCCCCATCATGCCGTCGTATTCCTTTTTGTCCCCCGCAACCGCCCTGCTTAGCTGAGGGCGAGTCGCATCAGATCGTTATAGGTCGCAAACACCATCAGCAACAAGACCATCCCCAGGCCAAGTGTCATCGCCACCCGCATCACTGCTTCGGCCGGGGGGCGACCGCGCAGTGCTTCATAGCCGAACATCAGCAGATGGCCGCCGTCCAGAACCGGAATGGGGAACAGGTTGAGCATCCCAATTGCTGTCGAGATCACAGCGATCAGCGAGATCAGATTGCCCGCGCCCTGCGAGGCGCTTTCGCCGGAGATCTGGGCGATACCCAGGGGGCCCTGCAGATTGTCTGCACCAAGGTTGCCCATGATGATATGCCCAATGCCGGTTAGCGACATGGTGATCACCTCGACAACGCGCTGCGCACCGATCCAAAGCGCGGTCCAGGGCGCGGGTGTCGTCGTCTGCGGAAACACCAGAGCATCGCCCGCCACCCCGATCATGACACGGGTTTCGATGGTCCCGTCCGGCGTCATCCGCTCAGTCTCGCGCGGGGTGATGGTCAGCTGGATCAGCTCAGTCCCGCGCTGGACATCTAGGGAAATGGTTTCCCCACCCGACGAAGTTACCGCATCGCGCAGATCGCCGAAGGAATGCAGCGGTGTTCCAGCGGCCGCGCGGATCAGATCGCCCGGTTTTAAACCCGCCACGCTCGCCGCCGACAGCGGCTCGACGTTGAACACGGCTGGCGGCAGGGGATAGGGAATCGTCACCTGCTGCCGCTGTCCCTCGCGTTCGATCAGCAGATCAAGTGGCGCGGCCTCGGGCATGTCATTGGCAATTGTGTAAATCTCGGCAAAGGTAGTTATGGCGGCGCCATTGACCTCTAGCACAAGGTCCCCCTCGCGCAGATCGACCTCCTCGCCCGGCAGATCCATGATCTGTCCGATCACCGGGCGGTCGGTGCCAACACCGCTCCACATGGCAATGCCGCCAAAAATCAACATCGACAGTATAAAATTGGCAAAGGGTCCGGCGGCGACCGTCAGGCTACGCCGCCCGACCGAGGCACCCGGGAAACTGCGCGCATGTTCTTCGGCACTAAGCCCCGCCAGAGCCTCGGGGTCGGCACGGCTCGACCCGTCGGCATCGCCCAGAAACTTGACATATCCGCCCAATGGAAGCGCCGCCACCTGCCATTTTGTGCCGCGCTTATCAACCCAGGAGGTCAGCACCGGTCCAAAACCCAACGAAAACGTATCGGCGTGGATCCCGCACCACCGCCCCACAATGTAGTGGCCGTATTCATGCACGAAGACCACGACACCCAGAACGATGATGAATCCGATCGCCGAGGCCAGAAAACCGCCTACAAACGGAAGTTCAGAAATCAATTCCATGGATTCGCCCCAAAAACAGGTTTGAGAGTATACCACATGATTTGCGGCCTAAATTCGACCGGCAATGTAGTCGCGCGTCGCCTGATCGTAAACCAAAACATCTTGCAATGTTATGTCGTGATTTGCCTTTTCCGCCTCCACGCCTAGCTGGTCGAGCGCCGCTTCGACGTGCCGTGCCATATCCAGAAAACCGATCCGGCGTGCCAAAAACGCGTCAAGCGCGGCTTCCTTGGCGGCATTGAACACAGCACCCGATAATCCCCCCATCGCAAGGACACGCCGCGCCAACCGCAACGCGGGAAAGCGTTCGGGATCCGCCGGTTCGAAATCCAGCCGTGCAAGGGCCGCAAAATCAAGGCGTGAGACAGGCAGCGGCAGACGGTCCGGGTAATTCAATGCAAAACCAATGGCCCCGCGCATATCCGACGGCCCAAGCTGTGCCATAATCGACCCATCCGCGAAGCCCACCATCGAATGGATGATGGATTGCGGGTGCACCACGACCTCGATCTGTTGGGGCGATACGTCAAACAGCTCCCGCGCCTCAATAATCTCCAGCCCCTTGTTAAACATTGTGGCGCTGTCGATGGAAATCCGCGCGCCCATATCCCAGTTCGGATGTGCCACGGCCTGTTCGGGCGTCACATCCGCCATATCGGCCAGGCTACGGGTCCGAAAGGGGCCGCCGGATGCGGTGATCAGCAGGCGTTCGACCCGCTTTGGCGCCTCCCCCCGCAGCGCCTGAAAAATAGCACTGTGTTCGCTATCCACCGGAAGCAGCGTTGTGCCATAGGCGGAGCAGACTGATTTTAGCAGCGCGCCGGCACAGACCATGCTCTCCTTGTTTGCCAGCGCCAGGGTGCCGCCGTGGCGCGCGGCCTCCAACCCCGGCGCCAGACCGGCCGCACCAACGATCCCGGACATGACCCAGTCGGCGGGGCGCGCGGCTGCGGCGATCAGGGCCTCGGCGCCCGCTGCCACTTCGATGCCCGAGCCGCTGAGGGCATCTTTTAAGGGCAGATACCGGTCTGGGTCCGCGGTCACAACCACCTGAGGACGCAAAGCGTGCGCCTGTTGGGCCAGAAGCTTAATGTTTGCGGCGCCCGTCAACGCGACGATATCGAACGCGTCCGGTCCACCCTGATGGTGAATGAGGTCGATGGTTTGCGTGCCGATGGACCCGGTAGATCCAAAAATCGAGATCCTGCGCATCGTACCTACGCCTCAAGCACGCCAAGAACGCTCAGACCACCATAGGCCCAAAGGGCGCCCAATAGCCCGTCGAAACGGTCCAGGAGGCCGCCGTGACCCGGGATAAGGCGGCTGCTGTCCTTGCGCCCGAACTTGCGTTTGAGCGCGCTTTCGGCCAGATCGCCCAACTGGCTGGCGGCCGCAAGGATAGCGCTGAGACCCACAAGCATTGGCAGGCTGATCCGCCCGCTCAGGTGGAATGCAAGACCGACAATCAAGGCCAGCACCAACCCCCCCAGTGATCCAGCCCAGGTCTTGTTCGGGCTGACACGGGGCCATAGTTTCGGACCGCCGATCAGACGCCCGGCAAAATATCCGCCGACATCGGCGGCGATCACCACACAGACCAGCCAAAGAACCAGGGGAAAGCCCTGCACCGGGTCGCGGCGCAACTCCACCAGAAAGGCCATGGCAAGCGCGATGTAAAGGACACCGGGCAACATCCAGCCGACCCGCGCACGATCGGTCAGAAACACCGCCACAACACCAAGCGCCAGTGCCGCAGCTCCGGCTGTCAGCGATATTCCCCCGGTGAGCAAAACGCAGACCGTTCCCGCGCCGATCATCGCCCAGAGCGGCGGCTCGCGCAGCGATACAGTACCGCAGACAATGCGCCGGTACTCCCAAAGCATCAAACCGGTGGCAATCATCACCAGAACGGTGACATAAAGCCCTCCGTGCCAGAAGTCGATCAGCGCAACGCAAATCAGGACCAGGGCAGAAACAAACCGGACTGTCAGATCAGGGAAGCGAAGCCCTTTTGCGGGGGCGCGGGTCACCCAACAACCGCACCGAAGCGCCGTTCACGGGTGCCATAGCGCTCCAGGCATTCGGCGAGAACTTCGCCGGTAAAGTCGGGCCAGCAGATGTCCAGGAACTCATATTCGGCATAAGCCGCCTGCCAAAGCAGGAAATTCGAGACCCGAACCTCACCGCTGGTCCGCAGGACTAGATCTGGATCCGGCAAATCTGCCGTATCCATATAACGCGACAGAACCGCGTCGGACAGCTCATCCTCTGCCAACTCCCCGGCCTGGATGGCACAAAGCGCCCGGCGCGTGGCGCGCAGAATCTCGTCACGTCCGCCATAGTCGATCGCTACGGTCACATTCAGCTTGGTGTTTGGGGCCGTAAGCTCCTCCAGCCAGGCCATAAGCCCCTGCAGGTCCTGGTCGAGGCGATGGCGGTTGCCGATAAAGCGGATCCGGGCACCCGCATCGACAAGGCGCGCACTCTCTTTGCGGATATAGCGGCGAAACAGACGCATCAGGCCCGCCACCTCGGCCTCCGAGCGTTTCCAATTCTCGGTCGAAAAGGCATAAAGGGTCACATGCGTCAGCCCCAGGTCCGGGGCGGCACGCAGAACCTCACGCAGACGCTCCACGCCCTTGGCGTGACCAGACAGGCGTGGCAGTCCACGGCGCTGGGCCCAGCGCCCATTGCCATCCATGATGATGGCGACATGGCGTGCTTGCGGTTTGCGATGAAGGGCACGGGTGTTTGGCATGGGGGCGCTCCGCGCAGGTCAGACCTGCATAATTTCTTCTTGTTTCGTGTCGAGCGCCACGTCGATCTTCTTTATCGCGGCATCTGTCAGAGTTTGTATTTCGTCTTCCCAGAGCTTCTGGTCATCCTCGCCCATACCCGCTGCCTTGGCCTTTTTCAATTGATCCATACCGTCACGCCGTACATTACGCACGGCGATTCTGGCGCTTTCGGCATATTGCCCGGCTTGCTTGGCCAAATCACGCCGGCGTTCCTCGTTCAACTCGGGGATCGGCAGTCGCAGCAACGTACCATCCATCACTGGGTTGATCCCAAGTCCGGAATTGCGGATGGCCTTGTCCACCGCAGCGACCAAACCCTTGTCCCAGACGTTTACCACCACCATCCGCGGTTCCGGGACATTGATTGTGGCGCACTGGTTTACCGGCATCGAAGCGCCATAGGCATCCACCATCACCGGATCCAGCATCGAGGCCGCCGCCCGCCCGGTCCGCAGCGAAGCAAAGTCCCCGCGCAACGCGTTGAACGCCCCCTCCATGCGCTTTTCCAGCGCATCCACGTCAATGTCTTCTACATCATCCGACATCTATCCCTCCCTCTCAGACCCCCGCCGGTGCGGCAGCCTGCAGTTCTGTTTTTTCGGCACCCACCACCGTATACTTGCCTTCGCCTGCGACAACCCCCGCCAATCCACCGGGCGCATTGAGCGAAAATACGATGATCGGAAGCTTGTTTTCGCGCGCCAGCGCAATCGCAGAGGCATCCATCACCTTGAGGTTGCGGGTCAGCACCTCGTCATATGTAATTCGTGGAAAGTAACGTGCTTCCGGGTTGGTCTTGGGGTCCGCCTCATAGACACCGTCCACCTGCGTTCCCTTAAAGATCGCCTGGCATGACATCTCCGATGCACGCAGGGTAGCGGCGGTATCCGTTGTAAAATAGGGGTTTCCTGTTCCTGCCGCGAAGATGCACACCCGGCCCTTCTCAAGATGCCGAACCGCCCGGCGCCGAATATAGGGCTCACACACTTGATCCATCGGAATGGCCGAGATGGTGCGGGTGAAAACACCCAGCCCCTCAAGTGCCGACTGCATCGCCAAAGCGTTCATCACAGTCGCGAGCATCCCCATGTAATCGGCGGTTGTCCGCTCCATCCCCTGGGCACTGCCCTGAAGACCCCGGAAAATATTTCCGCCGCCGATCACCATGCAGATCTCGACGCCCATGTCATGGACTTTCTTCACTTCATTGGCGATCCGCTCGACGGTCGGTGGATGCAGACCGAAGCCCTGGTCCCCCATCAATGCCTCGCCCGATATTTTAAGCAGCACCCGCCCGAACTTAGGGCCAACAGGGTCGGAGTTCTCAATCATGGTGCGGCCCTGCCCTTGCTCGTATTGTGGCGCTAAAATGTCGGAAAACGACCCCACGTTCAACGCCCAAACCGACGCTGCAGCAAAATTAGTCTTGGCTCGCTTGGGTTTTGCGGCCGCGAAGTGATTTCCTTAACCAATTATTCAACTTTCCAAATTCGTGCCATATTTGTATATAAAACTTGCGTCAACGCGCGGGGAAGTGCGTTTTACTTCCCTTGCAAATCAAGAGGTTTTGAATGACTTTTCGTAGCGCGAAGTATTTCGCAGGACGCAACGCACGGGCTGCGATCTATGCCAGCACGGCATTGACTTCGTTGATGCTTTTGGCAGCACCCACCACGGCGCAGGAAGTGCAGCTGACGACATCGGACAATGGGGTCACAATACAGGGTACACTGGTTTCCTTTGAAGATGGCGTCTACACCGTTGACACCATCATCGGCGAAATCGCGGTAAGCGGTGACAACGTCATCTGCGAGGGCAGCGGATGCCCCGGCGTGATCGATACAGCGGCAGTGGCGCCCGAGCCCGAAAGCAACTCGGTGATCTTGACCAACCCTGCCGGCGGTGTGCGCCTTGAGGGTGAATTGCTGTCATTCCAGAACGGCATATATACGGTCGAGACCATCATAGGGGAGTTCGATGTCTTCGCCGACGGAACTGTGTGCGAGGGGCCGGGCTGTCCGGAGTTGTCCGATCCACAGTCGGCCATCGCCTCCATTCCGCAGCCATTGGAGCAAATCCCGACAGCCCCGACACCAAGCCTGCCCGACCCGGACGAGTCGGCGTTGATCCGGGTTTCGGCGCTGGAGGGTGATCCGGACTTCACAGTTGCCGGGCCCTCGTCCATCGTGCCGCATCTGCTGCCCGCGCTGGTCGAAAGTTTTGCCGAGCAGGCGGGCGAAAGCGTGGAGGATCCGGGCAGTGAACTGGTGTCGCGCCAGCAGGCTGAGGATGACGGTATCCCCTCCGGAACTATCGGTCTGATGCTCGAGGCCGAAGATGGCGGGACGACCGGTATATTGGGCCATCTGACGCTGTCCGCCAGCGAGGCATATGGCATGTTGAGCGATGGCTCTGCCGATGTGGCGATCGTATCCGTCCCGGCACCGCTGTTGTCGATTGATGGCCGGACCGAAACGATGCTTGGCACCGAAGGCATGGTCGCCGTCGTATCCAGAGACAACATTGTCACCGATATCTCGGCGGCGGAGATGGCCGGCATATTCTCGGGTGTGATTACCAACTGGTCAGAAGTGGGCGGCAGCGACACGCCCATACGCCTCCTTGGCTTGCCCGAAACCCATGATGTCAGCACGCTTCTCAATACAATGGTTCTGGGCCCACTGCGGCTGAGCGCGGCCCGGCCGGAGGTTCTGTTTGCGGATGCGGAAACCCTTGCCGATGCGGTCGATGAAACGCCCGGCGCAATAGCGTTTCTGGGCGCCGCGGCCAAGGGTGACGCGCGCGACCTGGCGCTGTCTTCGCAGTGCGGCATGCCGTTGGCCGCAACGGCCGAGAACATCCGCACCGGACGCTATCCCTACAGCCGCGGGTTTTTTGCGGTCTCGGCCGCAGCAGAAGATGGGCGGGCTGCCGATCTGCTGACCTATTTCGATGAGCAAACGCCGCAAATCATGGAGGCTGCCGGTCTGCAGCCGGTGACCCTCGATACCTTTGCTCTGACGCCCGACGAGGACTTTCTGAAGGCCGAACTGCCCAGTGTCACCGACCGCCTGGAACGTCTGGCACTGTCCAATGCGCTTCAGAACATGGGCACCGCAGACCGTCTGAGTGTCTTGCTCAGGACCGAAGCGGGCGGCAACCGACTGAACAAAAGCGCTGCGGATCAGTTGAAACGCCTGATCGATCATACCGAAGAGAGTGAGTTCCGTGAGTTGTTCTTCGTGGGCCATTCGCCCGATACCGGCGACGTGGGCAATAACGAGGCGCTGGGGCTGATCCTGGCCGGCGCCGCACGCGATGCGATCCTCGAAACCGATACCGAAGGCCGGTTGGATGCAACCGTGGTGCGCACCGTCAGCATGGGCGCCCTGGCTCCGATGGCCTGCGATACCGATGACGCTGCGGACGACATGAATCGCCGCGTGGAAGTTTGGGTCCGAAAGTAACGGGCTCTACCCCTTTCGGACAAAGAAAAAGGGCCGCGGATGCGCGGCCCTTTTTTGTGTCACCCGGATCTTACCTAAGTGTCACCCACCGATGGTCTTGGCAACTTCGGCAGCGAAATCTTCCTCGACCTTGTCGATGCCCTCTCCCACCGCCAGCCGGGCGAAACTTATCACTTCAACCCCCGCTTCGGCGGTCGCCTGGCCCACCGTAAGATCAGTATTGACGACGAACTTCTGGTTGACCAGCGTCACTTCCTCGAAGAACTTCTTCATCCGGCCAACGATCATCTTTTCGATGACTTGCTCGGGCTTGCCGCTTTCGCGGGCCTGGTCTGTCAGCACCTGCTTCTCACGCTCGATCAGCGCCGGATCCAGATCGCCCTCATTCAAGGAGGCGGGGTTGGTCGCGGCAATGTGCATGGCAATCTGTTTGCCAATACCGTTGTCGGGCCCTTTCAACGCCACCAGAACACCGATCGCGCCCATATCGGTCGCAGCGGCGTTGTGGACGTAGGAGGCCACGCTGTCCCCGGTCGCAACGGCCATTCGACGCACCGACATGTTCTCGCCAATGGTGGCAACCTTGTCGGTGACAAAGGCCTCGACAGTTTTGCCGTCAACGGTCGAGGCTTTGAGCGCCTCGACATCCGAAACGGACAGACCGGCCTTGGTGATCTTGCCGACCATGTCCTGAAATTCCGCGTTGCGCGCCACGAAATCAGTCTCGGAGTTAACCTCGACCGCGACGCCGACACCGCCCGCAACCGCAACACCGACAAGGCCCTCGGCCGCAGTGCGACCGGACTTCTTGGCGGCGGTCGCCAGTCCTTTGGTCCGCAACCAGTCAACAGCGGCTTCCATATCGCCATCCGTCTCGGTCAGTGCCTTTTTTGCGTCCATCATGCCTGCGCCGGTGCTGTCGCGCAGTTGTTTCACCATTGCAGCGGTAATCGCCATGGGTGCTCTCCTTTAAAGAGGGCGGGGCCAGCGGCCCCCGTTCCTGTGCTGGGAAGTCGTGAGCGCCTTAGGCGACGATCACGACAGATATGTGAATGCGGCGGCGCGCGATCCTACTCGGCCGGTGCGTCGGCCGGGGCCGGCTCGGCCTCGGCGGGAAGCCCTTCTTCGGGAAGCTCTTCCATGGCACCAACATCGATCCCCTCGGACCCCAGTTGGGCCGCCATACCGTCCAGCGCCGACGCCGCGATCAAATCGCAATAGAGCGCAATTGCACGAGCGGCGTCATCGTTCCCCGGCACCGGGTAATCGATGCCATCGGGCGAGGAGTTGGTATCCAGCACCGCGATGACCGGGATCCCCAGTTTGCGGGCTTCGGTGATCGCCAGGGCCTCTTTGTTCGTGTCCACCACAAACAGCAGATCCGGCACGCCACCCATGTCGCGTATTCCGCCCAGCGACGCCTGAAGCTTGGTCTGCTCGCGCTCCATGTTCAGACGCTCTTTCTTGGTAAGACCCTCGGCGCCCTGTTCCATCTGCTCGTCGATCGCCTTGAGGCGGCTGATCGAGGCCGAGACGGTTTTCCAGTTTGTCAGCGTTCCGCCCAGCCAGCGGTGGTTCATGTAGTACTGTGCCGAGCGTTCCGCAGCCTCGGCCACCGGCCGCTGCGCCTGCCGCTTGGTGCCCACGAACAGGATACGTCCGCCCTTTGCCACCGTCTCGCGCGCGACATTCAATGCCGCATCCAGCAGGGGAACGGTCTGTGTCAGGTCCATGATATGAATGCCATTGCGCGCACCATAGATGTACGGGCCCATACGTGGGTTCCAACGATGCGTCTGGTGGCCAAAGTGAACGCCAGCTTCCAACAGCTGACGCAATGTGAACTCGGGAAGAGCCATTGTCGTTTCCTTTTCCGGTTTTGCCTCAGCGGGGATCAGGCTTTCGCCCAACCGGTGGACCGCGCGGGGATGTCTCCCCCGGGTGGCCCGTGCCCCGCCTGTGGATTTCGTGGGGTGCCCTTAGCGGGTTTTGACGCGCTGCGCAAGCGGGCTTGGGCAAGTCAGGGGAAAGCACTGTCGGGGAATTGCTTTCGTGGGATTTCGCCGGGCCTGGACCCCCGAACGGTTTCAGAGTTGTAAACGGCCGCCAGCCCCTGGGCCAGCAACCACAATTGACCTGAGCGCCGAATCCCGCCATTGCTCCGGCACATGAGCAGCCCCCCAATTCTTGTCGCCGGATCCGCCCTGTGGGACATCGTTGCGCGGACGGAACGTCTGATGCGACCAAAACATGACGTCCCGGGCCGGATCTCGCGCCAACTGGGCGGCGTTGCCCTGAACGTGGCGCTTGAACTGGTTCGTCAGGGGGCCCGCGTGGAATTGCTAAGTGCTGTCGGTACGGACGCGGAAGGCGATGCGCTGGTCGCATCGGTCACATCGGCTGGCGTCGGTTGCGACCATGTGGCCCGGATAGACGGTGCAACAGACAGCTATCTGGCGATCGAGGATGGCAGCGGCGATGTCTTTGCCGCCGTTGCGGACTGCATGCGGCTCGAAGATGCGTCGGATGTTGTCCTGGCACCGCTACGCGACACCCGGCTCGGGGCGGCATCCGACCCCTGGGGCGGTGTGCTGATTGTCGACGGGAACTTCCCGCGCACCGTACTTGACACGCTTGCGACGGATCCGGTTTTTGCCGCCTGCCGGTTGGCGCTGGTCCCCGCAAGCCCGGGCAAGGCCAAGCGGCTGACCGGCGCGATGCGGCACCCCCGGAGTGTTCTTTACCTTAACCGGACCGAAGCCGAGATCCTGTGTGACGCCCAGTTCTCCTCTGCCGCGTTGGCTGCCGAAGCGCTAGTCGGCATGGCGGCGACCGAAGTTGTGGTGACCGATGGGCATCGCCCGGCTGCAGTAGCGGATGCGCACAGCATGCGCACTGTGACACCACCCCAGGTTAACGCCCGCACCAGCACCGGCGCAGGAGACGTGTTTCTGGCCGCACATTTGAACGCCCGTGAGGGCGGCGCCACGCAGGACGATGCGTTGACACAGGCACTGGCGGCGGCCAGCCGACACATTACGGGACATCGCATCGCATGACACTCATGTTCAGCCCCGAAGTTGCCTCAGCACGCGCCGAGCATCGCCCAATTGTCGCCCTTGAGAGCACAATCATCACCCATGGGATGCCATATCCACAGAACCTCGAGACTGCGCAGGCGGTTGAATCGGCGGTACGTACGGGCGGCGCGACCCCGGCAACCATCAGCGTCTCGGGCGGACACATCCGCGTTGGCCAGACCGAAGAACAGCTGGGGGATCTTGCGCGATGCAGCGATGCGATGAAACTATCCCGCGCCGACTTGCCGGTTGCCCTGGCGGATGGCCGCACCGGTGCGACCACTGTCGCTGCCACCATGATTTGCGCGCATCTGGCCGGGATCGCGGTGTTTGCAACCGGGGGGATCGGCGGCGTGCACCGGGGCGCTGAGGACAGCTTCGACATCTCCGCCGACCTGACCGAACTGGCGCAAACGCCGGTCTGCGTGATCGCGGCCGGACCCAAGGCTATTCTGGACCTGCCCAAGACCCTTGAAGTTCTGGAAACGAATGGGGTTCCGGTGATCGCCTACGGGCAGGATCAACTCCCCGCCTTCTGGTCCCGCGACAGCGGTCTGTCCAGTCCGTTGCGGCTCGACACACCGGAAGAGCTGGCCAGCGCCTTTGACCAGCGCCGCAGGCTGGGTCTGCCCGGCGGCCAACTGGTGGTCAATCCGATCCCCATCGCTGACGAGATCCCGGCCGACACGATGACCCCCCTGATCACGCAGGCGTTGCAGGATGCCCATGCCACAGGCATCACGGGCAAGGCGGTCACACCTTTTCTGCTGGACCGGATTTACGCCCTGACCGATGGGCGCTCGCTGAGCGCCAACATTGCCCTTGTTTTGAACAATGCCCGGCTGGCCGCTGCCGTTGCCACGGCGCTTGCCGGTTCGGACATTGCAACGCAAACGCCCCGCCCCTAGATAAACGATACCGACCAGAAAGCAGATGTTATGGCGCGCAAGCCCTCCAAACCCAAGGCCAAACGCCCCAGCCTATTCCAGCGCACGCGATCCAATTTCCTGACCGGGTTGGTGATCGTTGCGCCGGTCACGCTGACCATTTGGGTGATCTGGGCTTCGGTGAACTTCATAGACAGCCGGGTCGTACCGCTTGTGCCGGACGTCTATAACCCCGCGACCTACCTGGGCAAGAACATCGCCGGCTTTGGGGTTATCATCTTTCTGCTGTTCACCGCGATGGTCGGTGCGCTGACCAAGGGCTTGGCCGGGCGGCAGTTCATTCGCTTCGGCGAGGGGTTGTTTGACCGCACACCGGTCGTACGCTCAATCTACAACGCCGTTAAGCAGATCATCGAGACCATTCTCAACCAATCCGGAACCTCGTTTCAGCAGGCCTGTCTGATCGAGTATCCGCGCCGGGGTCTCTGGGCGGTTGCATTTATCTCGACCGAGGCGCAGGGCGAACTGCCCCGTCGTTTCGGCCGCGAGGATATGCTTAGCGTGTTCCTGCCCACGACGCCGAACCCGACCTCCGGCTTCCTGCTTTACGTACCTCGCAGCGACGTGATCATTCTTGAGATGAATGTCGAGGACGCTGCAAAACTTGTAATCTCTGCCGGCCTGGTGGCGCCGCCCACCGCCGCCGAGATTGCCACCGGGCGTCGTCCGGCGGTCCCAGCCCGCAAGGTTGCTGGCGCAAAGTAACCCATTCCGATGCCTCAGACCGTCTTCGCGGCCGCCTATGGCTATGCCACAGCCCTGGGCCTGATCCTGGCTATCGGAGCGCAGAACGCCTTTGTCCTGCGCCAGGGCCTGATGAACCGGCATGTGTTCACGGTCTGC
>JBCCYF010000009.1:0-63952 GCA_039190275.1 Pseudomonadota bacterium
AGCGTTCCGCGTTCCAGCACGGTTAACAGCGCGTCCGCGTGATCCTCGACATACAGCCAGTCACGTATGTTCTCGCCGGTTCCGTAAACCGGGATCGGTTTCCCCGCCAGGGCAGACAGGATCACCACGGGGATCAGCTTTTCCGGGAAGTGGTACGGACCGTAGTTATTCGAGCAATTGGTCAGCACCACCGGCAACTCATAGGTTTCGGCCCAGGCGCGCACCAAATGGTCGGATGCGGCCTTGGAGGCGGAGTAGGGGGAGTTCGGCGCATAGGCGGTCTTTTCGTCAAACAGACCGTCCGGGCCGAGCGTTCCGAACACCTCGTCGGTCGAAACATGATGAAAACGAAAGCCTTTCGTCGGCTGATGCGCCAGATAAGACCGTGTCGCCTCGAGAAGGTTGAACGTGCCGGTGATGTTGGTTTCGATGAAGTCGCCCGGACCGTCGATAGACCGGTCCACATGGGACTCGGCCGCCAGATGCATGATGGCGTCTGGCCGATGCTTTGTCAGGATCCGGTCCAGGGCGCCACGGTCGCGAATGTCCGCGTGTTCGAACGCATAAAGCGGGTTGTCCACCACGCCTGCCAGGTTGTCGAGGCAGGCGGCATAGGTCAATGCATCAAGGTTGACCACACCAATGCCTCGGCTGACCGCCAAACGGATCACCGCCGATCCGATGAACCCAGCACCTCCGGTCACCAACAGCTTCATTGCGGTGCCTCCACAACTATCTCGACCACAACTCCAAGACCATAGTCCAGCCGCCCCGAGCCAATGGAAAAGCCGTCAGCCTCGTTCGTAAAATCCGCGGCGGTTCCCTCTGGCATATAGATGCGGTAGCCGCGCTGAGCGGCGTCTCGTATCAGCCCCTGGTCGATGGGTCCCGCAATTGTGCCGGCAACACCGACCATATCGCCGGGGCGGGCAAGGATCGGGCGCATAATTGCGGGGGCCCCAAACACCAGGACCGGACTGTCAAGTGCCAGCACGCTGCTGTTGGCCCCGACCATCAACGCGCGCCTGATCTGGCCGTTGGCGGTGTCCAGAACCGGGCCGAAGACCAGCGCCAAAGACACGCAAGCCAGAAATACCATGCGCTGCGGGCGCAGCAGGAGCAGCGGCGTGTAGCACAGCAGTGCAGCACCCCCAGCGAGCCCAAGGGCGATCGTGGCAAGGTCATGTTGCGCCCCGGCAAGTCCGAGTGGCGACAGCTGCGCCCAGGCGCCCAGCAGAAGCAAGCCAGCGGCGAGCCCCAAGACAAGATCCCGTGCTGGTATGACGGTGCCCTTCAAAACCTCGACCCAGACGTATCCACCCCCCAGACAAAGAAGCGGGACGATCGGCAGGAAGTACCGCATGTTGCTGCCCATACCGCCATGCCATTCCTGCCAGAGGAACGGTAGGGTCCAGGTGATCGCGCCCACAACGATCAGCAGATGCGCGCGCCTGTGTTCTGTGGACACGCCCGCCGCAAAGAGCGCCAGCAGCATGCCGATCCAGGGCATGCTTTGGCCCAATGCCTTTTTGCTCAGGCCCCAGAAGGTTACACCCCCGCCGGTATCACGAACCACGCTTTCGCGCGGGTCGGTTGTCTGGGTCAGATCGGCAATCAGAACCAGCGCGCCATTTGCCATCGCGCGCCAAACCGCCTGGCTGGTCCCCCACCAAAGGCTTGCCAGAACCAACAGGCCCGTTAGGGCGAACAGGACTCGAACCACGAGCGGCGTGAACAGCGATCGGCGCGACAGCACCAACAGCAGGCCCAGGAACAGCGGGATCAGCCAACCCAGCGGATAGGTGGAGACATCGGTGCCGCCGCCACCGGTATAGCCGTAGGATATCGGGTTGTAGGTGCCGAACTTCTGTTGGTTTGCGAGCGCCGCGACCAGGACACCGGGCGCCATCCCCACCGCTCCTGCCGGGATCAGTCGTAGTGGCGCCGGCGCGTAAATCAGGATCACCACACCGATCACGGGAAGAACCAGCACCGTATCGACCCGCATCAGAAACCCGGCACCGACACTCACACCCGCAAGGATCGCCCAGAGCGTGCCATGTGGGCTGTCCAGCGCCCGAACTGTCAGCAACAGGGCCAGCATTACGCAGAATGTGCTCAGGCCGTGCGGCCAATAGCCATGGGCATACTCAAGGGCATAGCTGCCGACCACAAACAATAGGGCAGCACAGATAGCTATGCTGCGCTTTCCATAAAGCCGAAGTGCCAGGGAAAAAAGCACCGGCACTGTCAGCGCTATGGCCAACGCGTTGCTGAGGATCAGCGCACGCACGCCCAGCAGCGGTGTGAGCGCGCCGCCCAAAAGCGCCGTGCCGACGGGATACTGTGGAACCAGCCCCGACGGTCCGGACACCAGAAAGAAAAGCCTCAGGTTATCCGAGGCATAGGCCTCATAGCCGTTTTCGATGACAAATCGGCGGTCGCTGGCAAACGCCTCGGCGCTGAGTTGGTAGAACAGCTCATCTATTGAAAACAGACCGGTGCTGGTCATTGCGCCGCTCAACAGGATCAGTGCCGATACCGCCCAGATCCAAAGCGGCGGCCGCCCGTTCTGGGATGTCACCGCTGCTGCCCTTGCACACGCTCAATCTCGGCCCGCAGCTGGCGCGACCGGATTTCCGCCAGCAGGACCCGGTTGGCTGCCACCAGATCGGCCAGAAGCCCGCCCACAAACACAACGGCCGATGCTGCGATCAGGGCCGCGCCTATGACCAGAGATTGTATGTTGCCGTCGCCTTGGCCGTTGCTCCAAAGGTACAGAAATCGGGTGAATGCCAGAATACCGGGCA
The DNA here is from genome assembly GCA_039190275.1 of Pseudomonadota bacterium. Classification (GTDB taxonomy): domain Bacteria; phylum Pseudomonadota; class Alphaproteobacteria; order Rhodobacterales; family Rhodobacteraceae; genus Halovulum. The sequence continues at coordinate 2,811 of JBCCYF010000009.1, forward strand.
GGCCCAGAAGCACGGCCACAATCGTGAAAACTTTGAGTGGTTTGTAGAGCACGAAGATCCTGAACACGGTCAGGCCCGAGCGCCAGATGTACTGCCAGATCGTCCGCATCAGGCGCGACTCGCGTGTCGGGTTGTTCACTTCAATCGGTACCGACATGATCGGGATCCCCTGCCGTCCCGCCTGAATGATGGTCTCAAGCGTATAGGTGTACCCGTTGAACACATGCAGCTGCATTGCCGCCTCTTTGTGGATCGCACGAAACCCGCTGGGCGCGTCCATCACCCGTGTTCCGCTTGCCTGTCGCACGACCCAGCTGCCCAGTTTTTGCAGCCCCCGCTTCATCGGTGAGAAATGCGCGATGGAGCTGATCGGCCGTGTGCCCACAACGATCTGCGCCTTTCCCTCAAGAATTGGTTGCGTCAGCGCTGGTATGCACTTTGCCTGATACTGATTGTCCCCATCGGTGTTCACCACCACATCGGCGCCCAGTTTCAAAGCGCGCTCCAGTCCGCGCATGAACGCCCGGGCCAGGCCCTGATTGGTACGTAACCGTTCGATATGGTCAGCGCCGTGTGCCTGCGCGACTTCGACTGTGCGATCCGTGGATCCATCGTCGATGATCAGCCATTCCACCACGTCGAAGCCCGGAACCTCCCGCGGGAGGTCGCCGAGGGTTTCTGGCAGCTGGTCTTCTTCGTTGTGGCAGGGAATTTGGATAATCAGTTTCATCAAGAGGTCGCTTTACCTGATACCGGTGGTCCGCAGGTCCGCTATACGCATGTTGATAGGGAATTGCACCTACGCGTCGTCCGTCTGAATTGGAAAGCTGCGGTCGTACACGGCGATTAGTCTTCGATCCCAGCTTTTGTACGCGCCGTCGATATCCTCATAGACCTCCAGCCGCAGGTGCGCATCGAAATTGTCCGTGACCTTGTAGATGTCTGTCCAAACGCCGTCTTTGGTTTGTGGTGCCTCGACGGGTCGGCCGTGGAGGTACACGTCCACACTCAACGGGGGTTTGTCTTTCTCGGTTCGTACCGTCACCTCAAGAAATTCACCGGTGCGGGTGCCGGTGGCCGAAAACATCCGCCGCGGATTTTTGTCCAACGTCGTCAGGCCGGTTCGCATGAGGTCGCGATCGGCCTGTCGCAGGTCGGCATAGGTCACCTGGTGCAACTCGTCGACTGCGACGCCTGCCTCCTCGATTGGGGAGCCCGCTTCGGCACCCACCCGGACGCACCGCCGGATGGCATAGTGCAATCCCGCGCCATGTGGCAGGGTTTTGACCCCGAATTCCTCTGGCGCATAGAACTCGACCAGGTCATGCATCCACATGTTGGCACCGCCCCCGCCTGTGTTCGGGCTGGTGCCAATAATAGGTCCGATGTGGTGGTCGGCGAATAGCGCGGCAAAGATGTCCCCCGTGCTATAGGTGATCGCATCGACCAGCAAACCGATGCTGCCATAGTACCGCTGCCCGGTGTCGTTCGCCGTGTCGACGGGGGTGATATTGGCCTGGCGCGAGAACATGTAGCCATTGGCCACAGCTGTGCTGACCAGTTCGGTCCAAGGCTTCAGGTCATCGTCCACGCGGCTGTGAACCAGCGTTTCGGTCCCCGGCGTCGCAAGGAACTGGAAGGGTAGGGGATCGATTTTGTGCGGTGTGAGCAGCTGCATCACCCGTTCGGCGCAATTGAGGTTTCCGCCGGCATTGCCGCGCAGGTCGATCAGCAGGCGGTCCGGCGGCATCAGATCCAACAGGCGCGCAAACTCGGAAAAGAACTCCTCGTCATCGGCCATGAAGTTGTGGATCCGCAGATAGCCGAACTCCACCGTCTTCTTGCCCATCTGGGCCCATCGGGTGCGCGCTTCGAATACCGCCGGCAGCGTGGTTTCGAACGGGTCCGAAGCGCGATCGGCCTGTGCCCCCTTGGCCAGGAACTTCGCGTCCGCATCAGGCTTGTCGCCATAAAGCGCGCGCAGGGCGGCATTCTCGACCGTGCCACGCCGGTCATAGGAGTTCAGTTGCTGGCCTGTGCCCGGGGCGCGCTTCGGCCCCTTGGCTTTTCCCCGCGCGTTCCGGTTTGCCTTTCGGGCGGCAGACGCCGGTGGCGGGGCTGCCTTGGGGCTTTGGGCTGCGGTCAAAAGCAGTTCGGCCTGAAGCGGCAATACGAAATTTGCGCCGGCGCCGTCCAAATCCAGTAACCGCCAGGGGAGGCGGATTTCGTGATATGCGCTGCCACCGTCGGGTTCCTGGCCACCGGGTGTCAGCGCATCGCGGTACCCCAGGGTAACCTGATCAGCCAGTGGAGGCAGGGTGCTGCCCAACCAGCGGATGGTCATCATTCGTTCGCCCAGCGCGTATTGGGCATGCGGGTTCGAACCGCTTTCCTCCGCCCCTTCGTTGCGGATCGCGCGTTCGATGGGGATCCCGTTCCAGGTGAGAATCTCCGCCCCGCGTTGAAAATACTCATGCTGCAGGGACTCGAGCAAATCGCGAACCACTACTTTTCGGGGCCCGGCCGGGTCGGGGCGATAGCTTGCCACGGTGAACGGCAGGATCGCGACGTATCGGCGATACGGTTGCGGCAGGACATAGGCTGTGTGGATATCGCGAAGTGACTTGAAGATCCGCGAAACATGGATGTGAAACTCCAGATCTCCCATCTCGCCGCAGATGCGTCGCAGCCGCCGGAGGGCCTGTACCGGATCGACCGCGTGTTTGGTCCACTTCAATGTCTGGTGCACATAGAAGTTCCCCAGGCACAGGATCGCCTGATCCAGCAACGCCAGCCGGTCGGACTGTTCGAAAGCGCTGGGGACCTTTGCCAGTTCCGACAGCGGCAGTGTTTTGCCGAAGCTGCCAAATTCCTCGGGCAGGTCCGGAACGGAGACGATGATGTCGTTGTTTCCGGCGGGCGAACTCATTGCAGACGTGCCGGTGCGTCATCGGCGGTCAGGCGGTTTACGCAGTCGGCCAGGACAGTTGCCGTATGCATCGCGCTCAATCCGATCATCGACATCTCGCGCGGTCCCAGGGGCAGCGCATCGATGGCCCGGTCCAGATCTTCAAGGTGATGCGGATCCACGTCACCATGGAACCGGTAGGTACGGAAGAATGCCTCGGGGAGGCCGGTGCGCGCCTGCACGGCATCGATATGCGCCCCTGTCGGTGGTGACCCCTCAAGCACCGCGATATAGCCCATCAGCATGACCGGATGGTGATGGTGTATCCAGTAGTACTGTGCGCCCGACATCCCCGCCACATCGGGCAGCGGTACCGCGTCCAGTACCGCCTGCGGGTCAAAGCCGCTGTCGGCAAGGTCGTTGAGGGTCCACAGGTCATGGTCCTGTTCTTCATAGCAGTGCTTTTCGTAGTACTCGGCCAGGGCAAGGCACAACGGATCCTGATCCGCCGTCTCCCGCGCTTTTGTGGCGGCCGTCGCCATCAGAGGGACCGAGGCGCGCATGATCTGATGCAGCAGAACCAGAAAACCTGGCAGCACCTCGGCCAGATCATCCCGCGCCCAGAAATTCTCGAACGCTTCGTGCATGGTCCCGCTGGTCAGCTCCATCTTAAGGCGCATCCGCTGGCTGTTTGAGCGTCCTGTCGGCGGTGTCATCTCGTTCATGTCGGCTTTCCTATCTGCGGGGAACAAGTTGTTAAAGTTCCCTAAAAAAATCCATGACTTCAACATTGAAATAAAGATAACGTATGCTCGTTGCTGCATTTATGCAGCGAGACAGCAATGGAGAGTTAGAACATGACCGAAGAGACCGCGAAGACCAATGCCGAGATCCTTATCGAGGCGGGGGCGCTGGACCCCGATGACTTGTCCGATGAGCATCGCAAGGTCGTCGACGAAGAGTTCGGCCCAGACGAGATGGAGACATTGATCAAGATGTCGAAAAAGCTGAAGAAAAAGCCGCACGGGTCAAGCGCAGCATTCTGATATTCGATGACCGGTGGCTTTGCCAGCCGCTGGCTGGCTGGCCCTGAGATCAAGCAGACGCGGCTATTGCCGCGTTCTGCGCCTCTTGAAGATACAAAACAGCGCGTCGAACGTTTCCTTCCCCACATTCCCGTCACCCGCCTGGCCGACATTTCGCCGCTGGACACGTTGTCGGCATCCGTGTTCTGCGCAGTTACGCCGTTGGCCCGGGACCTGACCACGCATATGGGGAAGGGCCCCACTGCCGAGGCAGCCCGCGTGAGCGCAATGATGGAAGCGGTCGAGCGGATCAGTGCTGAGACGTTCTCGGGACGCCAGCAGGATGCAACCTGGAGCGATCTTCAAAGGCGGGGGCTGCGCGCCGTGGACCCTGACCGCTATGTTCTGCCGAGCGATACAGGTTGGAGCCGAGACGCATCTGTGCGCTGGGTAGAAGGGTGGTGCCTGATACAGGATCATGCCATTTGGATGCCGGCGGACCTTGCCGTCTCCCCCCCGTCCGAAGGGCTTATTCATCTGGTGGACACAAATGGGCTTGCCTCGGGCAACACGCGGCTCGAAGCGGTGCTGCATGCTCTGTGCGAAGTGATCGAGAGGGACGCGATCGGCCAGCACACCTTTGTCCAAGCCTACGGCGACCCCGGTGAGGGGCCGGCGTGCCCCGCTATCGACCCCAAGAGCCTACCGCCTGCGGCAAACCAGTTGCTGCTGCAACTGGGTGCCGGGTCGCGCCAGATAACACTGCAGGATATGACCGAAGATATCCCCGTACCGGTCGTGCGGGCGGTTCTGACCGACGCCGCCTATCCCGGCGTCGACGGCCCGGGGACGCGGGCGTTCATTGGGTATGGATGCGACCCCTGCGCGGAAGTCGCCACCATCCGCGCGATGACCGAAGCGGCTCAGGCGCTCCTCGCTGTTGTGCAGGGCGCCCGCGACAGCTTTAACGAGAGCCCGCCGCCTCATACCGCGTTGCCCGGAGGTGAAATGGTCTCGTTTGATGCCCTTCCGAACCACGAAACCGAGGATCTGGCGGAGGACTTGGTGCATATACTGGACTGCTTGCGCGCGGTCGGTGTACCTGCGGTTCATGCTGTCGATCTCACCCGCCCGGACTGGGGGCTCCCGGTGGTCCGGGTCCGGGTACCGGGGCTCACCAGCTATCTTGTCGATCCGTCCCGTCAGGGCTGGAGGTGCCATCGGTGGCTGCTATGAGCGCCCGTCCGGTCGTCTATCTTGGCCCCTCAGCGCGGCCCGAGGACGTTCTTTCTGCCCTCCCAAACGCGGTGCTTCGCCCACCGATCGCTCGGGGCGACCTGGAGCGTGACCGCTTGCTGCGTTTTTCGGTGTTTCTGATCATCGATGGCGTGTTTGCTCAAGAGGACGCCCTGTCACCGCGCGAGGTTGTGGATGTTCTGGCCGACGGTGGTGCGGTCATTGGCGCGGCGAGCATGGGCGCATTGCGTGCCGCTGACTGTGCCCCGGCGGGGGCGATTGGCATAGGGGCGATCTATCGGCTTTACCGCCGCGGAGCGTTGTCCTCCGAGGATGACGTTGCGGTAAGCTTCCTGCCGGATCGGGGGGCGCAGGTGCTTACACTTTCCCTGGTCAGCATCCGGTTCGCATTGCGCCGCGCCTGTCGGCGGGGTCATGTTGCGCATGCCGCCGCCTTGCAACTGATGCGGGCGGCCGGTGATCTGCACTACGCGCAGAGAACCTGGCGGCGGATCTTTGCGGCGGCGGGGATGCCCGAAATGCTCGACACGTTGCGTACGAGACTTGTTGGCACTGACGTCAAGACCCGGGACGCCCGACACGCAGCGCGTTGGCTGGCCCGCAAGCTGCGGGCCGATCCAAATTGGGGTGACCGTCCGCGTAGCGGTCCGATCGCGACCACCGGGGCGCTTCGGTCACGTCCTGTGCGTTCCTTGGACGGGCGGGATTGCCCAAAACTTCAGCATCGCCTGTGTCTGTGGCTGCTGTTGACGGGTCGTGTGAACCGCTATCTCGGTGAAGGTGTGACAGCCATCACAAGCGGAAAGAAAGCCAATCCCCGGGCGCCGAACCCTGCGCTAGAACTTGCGCGGGCCGGATTGGTCTACGGATCGACAGTACATCAACTGATGCGGTTGACGTCCGAACTTGCGCAGTCCGGGGCGCTTGAGCGGGAGTATCCGCGCTGGTCAGCAGTACTTGCAGCGGCGGGGTCGGATGTCGTACCTAACAGGGTCGACGTTGCCAGGGCCGGTGCGCAGATGGCCCGGTGGCACGGTGTTGCGGATTGGTCCGGACTCGCGGCCAAAGTTGACGAAACGACTGGCCTCGGCGCTGCGGGCGTGGCAGATGCGCTGGCAACAGGGCTGACAGAGGCCCGAAGACAGATCGCCTGTGGCAAGGCTGCACGGCGGGAACGGGAAGAAAAGGGTCGAAGTTTCAATGGCAACTGATGTGGTTGAAAGCGCCCTGTCCTACGCTCCACGGGCTGAGGCCCAAGTGGCAATGCTGTTTACGGATATCGAAGGCTCGACAGTTCTCTTGCAACATCTTGGCGAGGGTTTTGATGCCCTGCTCCTGCGCCATCATACCCTTTTGCGCGAGGCTATTGCCAAATGTGGCGGCACCGAGGTGTCGAGTGTGGGCGATGCCTTCTTTGCAACCTTCCGGACCACCGCCGACGCGGTTGAAGCGGCACTTGACGGGCAACGTCTGCTGCAAGCCGAAAACTGGCCTGATGAGATTATGGTTCGGGTGCGCATGGGCGTGCATTTCGGGGGCACGCGACTGGTGGGCGATGATCTGACCGGTATCGACGTACATCGCGCTGCGCGGATCGCAAATGCGGCGCGGGGCGGCCAGTTGATACTGAGCCGGGATGCTGTCGATACCCTTGATAACAAATCATTGGCGGCGGGGGTTACGGTTCGTGCGCTGGGCCGCCACCGGCTTAAGGATCTGCGCTTTCCCGAGACGTTGTTCGACATCGTAGCGCCCGGTCTTATGGCGGTTTTCGGACCCGTTCGGTCGCTGAGCGAACAACCCACAAACCTTGTGATGGCCGCGCATCCGCTTGTCGGACGTGAAGCGGATCTGGAGCACATAGAAACCCTGCTGGAAGATCCGTCGCGCAGGGTCATCACCCTGACCGGAACGGGCGGTGTCGGCAAGAGCTCACTGGCGCGGGCCGCTGCCGAGGCGGCGATGCCGCGGTTCCATGATGGTGTATTCCTGGTCGACCTGGGCGGGCTGAACGACATTGAACTGGTGTTCCCGACCGTCGCGCTTACCTTGGGTGTTCATGACTTTCCTGGCCGACCGGTTCTGGAGGACATTGCCGCATCTATCGGGACGGGCGAACAGCTTCTGGTCCTTGATACGTTTGAGCATTTGGTGGATGCGAGCGCTGATCTGACCACATTGACCGAAGCGTGCCCGAACTTGCGTCTTATCGTGACAAGCCGCGCCGCGCTTGGCTTGCGAACCGAGGCGACGCATGAAGTCGCACCGCTGGCGTTGCCGGATGCCGACGGCACCTTGGAGGAAATAAAGGCCAATGCATCGGTGCAGGTCTATGTGGATCGGGTGCATGAGTTCGATCCCGATTTCGTGCTGACCCCCGAGACCGCACCGACCGTCGCGCGGATCTGCATCCGCCTGGAAGGTGTTCCGCTTGCCATTGAACTTGGCGCGGCCCGGGCCAAGACCCTTGGTCCGCAACGTCTGCTGGACCGTCTGACCGAACGTCTTGGGGTCCTGAAGGGCGGCAGACGGGACGCCGCCTCGCGGCACAAAACCCTCACGGCCGCGATCGACTGGAGCGATGATCTTCTGACCGAAGAACAGCGCGCGGTGTTTCAATCGCTGTCGGTGTTCCGCGGCGGTTTCGGTATTGAAGACGCAGAGGAGGTGCTGGACGGGATCCATACGCAAGACGTCGACGTCCTCGATGCAATCGAGTCCCTGCTCGACAAAAGCCTGCTGCTGCGCAGATCCGAAAACGGCGAACCGCGTTTTGGAATGTATGACATGATCCGCGAGTATGCGCGCGATGCGTTGGACAAGACCGGAAAGCGTGCCGCCGTCCGCGATGCGCATCTGGACCAATTCGTGCGGGTTTCGGAAACCTGCGGGGCGCAGGCGTTGCTTGCCGCCCAGCGTGCCAGCGTGACGCAGCTTGAATCCGAGGCGGACAATATTCGCGCGGCGCTGGACTGGGCGCTTGAGACACGCAACCTGGCCGATATGTCCCGGATCGTCTACGCCTTGCATTGGTACTGGATAAGCCAGGCTCAGTTTACCGAGGCGCTTACCTGGGTACAGAAATCAACCGCGCTTGCAGACGCCTTGGGACAGGACGATGTGTGGACCGCACGGCTCCGCGAAGCGGCCTGTTCTGTCTGCATGGGGGCGGGTGATTACCTGGGCGGCTTGCCACATGGCGAGGCGTCAAAGCGGATCTACGACGCGCTTGGCGATGCGGACGGGGCGGCGCGGATTGATCTGACACGCAGCATATGCGCGACCGTTGCCGGACAGATCGAAGATCCAAGCCCTGTCCTGATGGCTTCTATCGAGCGTTTCCGTGGTGTTGACAATTACAGTACCGCGCTGGGCCTTATCTTGCTGGGCGAGGGGGCCCGCATGGCCGAGATGCTCGAACCCGCCGAAGGTTGCTACCGCGAGGCACTGGACCTTTTGGCCCTGGACAACAACACCTACTGGCCCGGGCACCTGAAACAGAACATTGCGCATTTTCGCCTGAAAGATAAGAACTGGGTCGAAGCGGCCGAACTCTTGGCCGATGCCTATGATCAGGCCGAGGACTACGATTTCCCCATGATCTCGAACCTTTGTGTGGCCGGATTTGCGGGCGTTGCTCTGTATCAGGGGGATGCGCAAAAAGCGGCGCTTATCCTCGGTGCCGTTGCCCTCAACCTTGAGAAGATCGGCGTAGTCTTCGAGCCGACCGACAAGGCGGATATCGACAGTTATGCCGAAGGCGCCCGCGCGGTGTTGGGCGAAGCCGCCTATGCCATTGCGGCAGCCGAGGGCGCGGCACGCCCCTGGTCCGAAGTACGTGCCATGGCCCGCGCGTGCGCCGACGTGTAACTGCCACCCGAAGACGTCCGAACCGATCGCCCCGAGGGTCAGGCACTTAACGTATTGCAATATGTTCGGAACGCGTCCGACTGGTGTTCGAATCGCGGCATAATCCCTGCGAGAGTGCGCGCGCTGTATTCACGCATAGATTGAAATGCCAAACGTCTTTGGTAAATATAGTAATTACTATATATGTTTTGGGGTATTTCTGATAAATAAAAAATTGAAATATTTTGTATTAGTCCGCGATATTTTTGATCGAATCGCCTCAGGGAAAAATAATAACCAAAGTATTATTTTATCGACTACTGTGTGTCGGTTATTTACCATAACCATGACAAATAAAAAACCATCACATCAAAAAAATGATATGCGTCTTTATTTCGATCGGTCATAATTCAATAAATGGTCATTCGGCGATGGCAATAATCTGCCTAACTGATCTCTTACCGATCCGTATCATTGGAAAAAGGCAGACGCGCCATAGTCTGGCCCGGAACGCGTCGTACGTAATAACCGACCTTTTGAACACGGTATCCAGTGCAAAGAGTTAGAATTTGGGTTCGAGCGCGGCCGGAAGGCCCATGCTGTGGGGGCATATCGAGCCAGAGCGCCAAGGAGACGTTGTAATGCCCGAGTATATGTCACCCTCCGTCGGAAATCCGGTGGTTGGGCTGAAAAACATCAGCGGTGTCCCCACAGTCGGCACAGGGTTGATGGGAAGTATCTATGCCGAAGATGAGAGTATCCGGTCGGTAACGTCGCTGAAAGCAGCGATGTTCGACAGCGGCAGCCCAGATTTCACATTCACTGCCAGCCAGATTGCCTATGGCGGATCCAACGACGAAACGACGCTTTATGACTTTCTAGGGCATGATGGCGACAGTTTGTCGAGTGGCGGAAGCGACACCGGGGTGAGCCACAGCGGCGTTTCGCTGACCGGCTATATTTACATTCCAAAGGGCTACCACACCATCAACGTCCGCTCGGACGACGGGTTTGAGCTGAAGATCGGCGGCGAAGTGTTTTCCGCCCATGAATACGGTCGCGGCCAAGATGACACCTATGCCAGAAGCTATTTCAAGGGCGGCCTTTACGAGGTTGATCTTTTGTACTTCGACAATGGTGGCGCGACGCATTTGCGAATGGAGATCGACGGCTTTGTGGTCGATCCCAGCGCGTTTTATGCTGAGAAATCCGATTTCACGGATCCGCCGTCTGATGTGAAGGTCACACCGGTCGAGGAATACCATCCGTCCATGACCCTTGAGGATGAGTTGTCGAGCGCCGGTGGCAAAACCATGGGCACCGGTGAACGTGATGTGATCGACGGCGAAGGCGGCAGCGACCGGATTATCGGCAAAAAAGGCGATGACGAGTTATACGGTGGCTATGGTGCCGACGTGCTCAAGGGCGGCAAGGGCGAGGACGTTCTTGACGGCGGGCGCGGGTCGGATCTGCTGGTTGGCGGGCACGGCAACGACCTTCTGATCAGCCGCTCGGACGCGGGCGAGCAGCGTATCGGTCAGCTGGCCATTGGCGAACCGACACGCGGTGACCCGGATAACGAAGTCAACGACCGGCGCCAGAAACTCAAGGACTGGGAAGATCAGGCGCTGGTCTCTGACGATGTGCTGATCGGTGGCAAGGGAATGGATACGTTCCTGTTCTCGCCGCTGATCAACGGGAAACTTGAGATTATCAAAAAGCACACCCGGTCCGATGGATCGATCAACTGGGCGGGTGTCGCCGGTGAGAATGATGAGCTGCACGACCATTGGGTCGACCACTTTGGCATCGATACCATCGGCGACTACAACGCCGCGGAAGATACCATTGCGGTGATCGGCCACACCGCGAACGTCTATGTGACATACCGTGATGTGGACAGGGATGGTGATGAAGAGAGCATCATCCACGTCATCTCGATGCAACACGGTGCCGGTGGGGCGCATGACAAGGATCTGCTTGGCCAGATCATCGTGCACGGTGATCGGGTCGAGCAGGAAGACATCACGACCGATGCTGGCGTCACCTTTGGGATTGTCGAGGGTATCGACAACGCCTACGAGGCAATCAACCCGGCTGGTAGGACCAAGAAGACCAGCATCGACGGCGAAACGGTGTTCGGCTATGACACCCGCGATGACGACGGGTCGATGGGTGCGATCACGGGCAACCCGCATCGCTACGTTGACAACCCGCATATGAAGCAGGCCAAGAAAAAGTTCCGTGACCCGAATGAGGAAGAGCCGGAACTGACGCGCGACCAGTTTGACCAGCGCGAGGTCATCGAGGTTGCCGGTCGGACCATTACGGGTAACGATGGCAACAACAACCTGTCCCAGCGCGGCACGCCGGACGAAACAGGAATTCCCGGTGCACAAGCCTTCTGGCAGTTCGGTGGCGACGCCGACGGCGTCTACGACGACGCGCGCGGCGGATCAGAATTGCGGGCCTATACGCTTTATGAGAACCAGGCGCTTCTGCGTACCGGGGATCTGGTGCGCGGTCCCGATGGAACCCCGCGGGCTGCTCTGTCGTTTAACGGTGAAGATCAGTTCGCCTTCATCAAGAATGATCCCTTGCATCAGGTCACGCAGGGCACCATTGCCCTCTGGGTGCGCCCGGACGACCTGAGCGATGACAGCGTGTACCTTGCCAAGGACGAGCAGGGCACCGGTGACGGCGGCCACTTCCACCTGGGTCACACTGATGAAGGTAAGCTGCTGCTGCGGTTTGCGCCCGGCGATGGTGGCTCGAACACCACCTGGGTGATGAAGAACAGCGCCCTGACGGAAGGCAAATGGGCCCATATCGCGGTGAATTTCACCGAAGACGGGATCTCGGTCTATCTTGACGGAAACAAAGTGTCGGACGGCAGCTGGACTGCGGTGGAGGGCGGTTTGGCCAACCCCGGCCTGGCCAGCAAGGCCTACCTGCTGCAAAACGACGAGCCTTGGGTGCTGGGGGCAAACTCCTCCCGCTCGACCGTCAATGAAACCGCCCAGCAATTCGGTATTGATGACGACAAGCTTGATGATGCTTTCGAGGGCGCGATTAGCGACTTTGGTATCTGGGGCGGGTTCACCAAGGATGATGCCCTCAACAACTGGGCTATCAACAAGCTGGTTGAGGATGGCCCGGGTAAGGCCCTTACCAATTCAGCCGGACCTGATGTCATCATAGCAGCCAACGACCGGATCAATGGCGGCAAGGGGGACGATACCATCGACGGCGGGGCCGGCGACGATATCCTTGTCGGTGGCGGCGGCAACGATAATATCCAAGGCGGTTATGGAGATGACCGGATCAACGGCGGCGCCAGCGCGGATGTGATCGACGGCGGTTGGGGGTCTGACCTGCTGTTTGGCGGTGACGGCAACGACCTGCTGATCTCGAAATCGGATGTGGGCGAGGATCGCCTCGGTCAGTTGGTTCTGGACGACCCGTCGCGCGAATTCCCCGATCCGTCCATCTCCAAACGCTTCCTCAAGCTGACGGATTGGACCGACCAGGCGCTGGTTGGCGATGACATCATGTTCGGTGGAGCGGGCAACGATCATTTCTACTTTGAACTGGGCATCAACGGCAAACTGGACATCCTGCAAAAGCATGTGATGGACAACCGGATGATCCACTGGCACGGCGTTGCCGGAGAGAACCGGCGGCTGCATGACCACTGGGTCGATGGCATCGGGATCGACATCATCGGCGACTATAAAGCATCCGAGGACAAGATCTCGCTGATCGGACATACGGTCAACGTGCTGGATGTGACCTACCATGGTGTCGACAACGACGGCGACGGGTTTGACGACGATGTCGTTTCCGTCATTACCGCGTACTCGCAGCAGGGTGGCGGCGGTGGTGCCCATGATGAAGATCTTCTGGGCTATATCGTCGTCTATGGCGATCTGGTCGACGAGGATGATATCATCACCGATGCCGGCGCCCACTACGGCGTGGTCGACACCATCGACCAGGTCCAGACCGCGTTGGCGCCGAACGGCGACCGCAAGGTTACACGTGACGCCGAAGGCAAGAAGATGTTCGGCTATGACACGCGGGACCGGGATGGGGACCCGATCGGATCGCGGCCTGTCGACTACACCGACAATGGTTTCTTTGACAGTGTGAAGGACCAGTTTGAAGGGATCATGCCCGACAACGTCGAGTCGATGGACCTGGTGATGTCGCATCGCGGCGGCTCGTTCAATGGCAGAAACAGCTTCATTGAGATCGACCATACCGGGGCTCAGGCACAAAAAACCGGCACATGGGCGTTCAACTTCAATGCCGATACACCCGGTGACGGGCCGCAGACGCTGCTGTCCAAGGATCACATCGGCTACAAGGGCGGCGGCCACCTTGATATCTTCATCAGTGACGGCGCTTTCCTGTATGTCCGGTTCCAGAGCTTTAACGAAACCAAGTACCTGAAGTTCGACGAACGGATTGTGGCGGATGAGGATTACCATGTCTCGTTCACGTTTGATGAGGACAGCATAAACCTCTACGTGAACGGTGGCTTGGCAGACACCGACACCGGTTTCCAGGATGGGATGATCGGCAACCTTGAGGACACCGTCCTTGGGGCCTCGACCTCCCAGCGGGATGGCAACGCCGACAACCTGGAAAAGTTCTTCGATGGTTCGATCAAGAACCTCGCGGTGCTTGACCGTCCGCTCAACGAAGCCGAGGCGATTATCCTCTTTGCCGGGGGCGGCAATGTCGCGGCCTTGGGCGATAGCGTGAATGGCGCTATGGCCAGCAATTCCGGTCGGGCCGTGTCGTCCAGCAACGAGGATCTGATGATCGGAACCGATGCGGGTGAAAAACTTGCCGGCAAGGCGGGCGACGACGACATCCAGGGCGGCGGCGGCGATGATCTGATCTCGGGCGGTCGTGGGAACGACAATCTCGAAGGTGGCGCTGGGGCAGATAAATTCGCCTACCGCAACCCCGAGAAAGCGGGTGTCGATCAGATTACCGACTTCACCTCGGGTGAGGATATGATCGCCTTCAAGGCCGAGAACCTGAACCTTGTTGGTGATTTTGTGGACAGTATCTCGCTCACACGCTTTGCCAAGGACGAGGAAGACCGCGTGCTCTATCATAAGCAAACCGGGATGATCTACTTCGACAAGGATGGTTCGGGTACCGATCACGACCGGGTGGCCCTGGCCGAGATCGAGCCCGGAACCGATTTGACCGTGAACGACTTCGGTCTGCTCTGAGGACGTTAACGCCGGGCGTGCCTTGTGCCGCCCAACCTGATAATCCTTCCGTGGTGCCCCCCGCGGAAGGATTATCTCATGAAAGAGCCGCTTTATGCAGCCCGACTGAATGCATTCGGGATCGGCGCCGCATCATACTGGCCAGTCAAGAACAAGATCACAGCGCTTGACCTGATTGACCGGGCCGCGACGGTGGACGGGTTGAATTGCGCGGATCTGAACTATCCCGACCACTTCGCGGACGCATCCGCCACACAGTTGAGCGCGCGCCTCAGCGAAAACGGAATGGCGTTGAACGGTCTCGCGATGCGCTACTATACCGCGCCGGAATTCAAGATCGGCGCTTTTACCAACCCCGATCCCCACATTCGCGCAGAGGCCATCGATCTGACCAGACGCGGGATTGACGCCCTTGCGCAGATGGGCGGGCAGGTGATGACGCTTTGGATGGGCCAGGACGGTGTCGATTATGCCTTTCAGGGGGATTACGGGCGGCTATGGGACGATACGATCGCTGCCCTGACGCAAGTTGCGGCACATAATCCGGCCATCGACATCGCGATTGAGTACAAGCCCAACGAACCGCGCGCCTTTGCGCTCATGCCCGACGCCGCGACGACCCTGCTCGCGGTTGGTGAGTGTGGCGCGCCAAACCTTGGCGTCACACTCGATTTTGCACATGTTCTTTATGCCGATGAGATGCCTGCGCATGCCGCCCATCTGGTGGCGCGTCACTCCCGTCTTTTGGGTGTCCACCTGAATGACGGCTACGGCAAACGGGATGACGGTCTAATGATCGGAAGCGTCCATCCCGTCCAGACCGTTGAATTGTTCGTCGAGATGGAGCGGATCGGCTATGACGGTCCGATCTATTTTGACACCTTCCCCGACCATTCCGGTCTGGACCCCGTCGCGGAGGCGCGGACAAATGTTCTGGCCGCAAATCAGTTGCGGGCGGTTGCGGCGAAACTGCGTGGGAACGCCGATCTTTCGGCGGCGATTGCGCGTCAGGACGCTGCGGTCTCGCAACGCATCGTGCACAGGGCGCTTTATACGTGAGGGTCTTCGTGCTTGGTGCGCTGCATCTGGATGTCGTGTTGCGTGCACCGCACCTGCCCCGTATGGACGAGACGGTGGTCGGGCAGTCCGTGACCTATGTGGTTGGCGGCAAGGGTGGCAATCAGGCAATGGCCGCGGCCCGACACCACGCACCAACGACAATGGCCGGTCGTGTTGGCGACGACGACTTCGCAGACCGTATCATGGACGGTCTCCGGATGGCCGGGGTCGAAACGGGGCAGATCAAAAGTGGCCCGGGCCCCTCCGGCATGAGCGTTGCGATTGTCCAGAACGACGGCCGCTACGGCGCGGCAATCGTGTCAGCCGCGAACCTGCGGATCGACCCTGCAATGATTACGATCCCAGCGGATACCGGCCTCATTTTGCTCCAGAACGAAATCCCCGAGGCCGCGAACCTGCAGATTGCGCGTGAGGCCCGGTCGCGCGGTATCCCCGTGATCCTGAACGCAGCACCCGCGCGCCCGATCGCGCCCGAACTTCGCACCGCGCTCTCCGTGCTGGTGGTCAACAGGGTCGAGGCAGAAGACCTCTCTGGAGTGCACATCACAACTTCAGACGGCGCAGACGCCGCGGCCCGAACCCTGGCGCAGGGGCATGAGGTTATTCTGACCTTGGGGGCGGAGGGCGTGATCCACGCGACGTCAGAGACTGTGACGCACTATCCCGCCCATCCGGTCCAGGCCCGCAGCACCCATGGGGCAGGGGATACTTTTTTGGGGGCTTACGCCGCCCGCTATGTGATCGACGGGTCCGATGGGGCGGATGCGCTTGCCTATGCGCAGGCCGCCGCAGCCCTTCATGTGTCGCGCTCCGACCCGGCAGATGTCACACCGGACGATGTTCGGGCGTTCATTAGGTGATCGCCCAGACGCTCCGATGCATCTGCCCTGATCGTCCCTAGAGCTTTTTGCGAAAAACCTGAATCACCGAACGCTGCCTGAAATTAAGGATTTCAGCGGGTTAGGTGATGCATGATGCCTCAGGTATTTCGTCAAACGCTTTAGTAGCCGGTCATCTCAAGATATCCGACACCGGAGTGGCTGCCTGAAAACCGGATCGGACCCTCCCAATAGGGAAAGGCGGTGGTCATGTAGCTTTGATCGTTGACCGCCTCCGTCGTGATGTCCAAGCCCCGCTCCGGAAGCTGAAGCCGCCAGCGTGTGGGGATCGCCCGACCCTCCACCTGCGATGTTGCAAGGGGTTCAAAACGTGCCGCACCGTTTTCGAGTGGTGTCGGTTCGCCGTCCGAAGCGATCCAGGTGCCAGAGGTGTAATGCCCGGCCTCCGCATCGCGCAGACGAAACATCATGAGTTTCTCGCCTTCGGGCAGATGCAGCGCAAACCAGTCCCAGCCGCTTTGGGTGCCACTGAGTGGCTGGCTGCTCCACTCCCGATCCAGCCAGGCGCGCCCGGTTACGGTATGGGTCTGTGCCCCAAGCACAACTGTACCCTCAAGCGCAAAGTTTGGCTGGCTGTAATAGTAGGACGCCTGTCCCCCGGATGACTTGACCGAGACGCCTTGTTCTCCGTGCAGCACCAGTGGACCCTGGGCCTGCAGCTCCACCACGTAGGAGAACCCATCCCCCGATGCACTCAGCCGCAGCCGGTCATCAAAGCTGTCCCCGGCAAGTTCCCAGTCATCGATCCAGGCGACAAAGGGGGAGCCGGATACTCCGGCCTGGCCGATCCCGCCGCGCGCGAAACGTTCGGCCACGTAATGTGCGTCCGGTGTCGTGACCGCCGCATGCCCCATCCAAACCTGGGCAGATTGCCACCCTTGAGCGGTGTCGCCCGGCGCGCCCGCCTGCCGGAACAGGGTCCACTGCAATCCCATCTCTGTACCATCCGCGGCCACAAGATTTGCTGTCACATACCACCACTCGATCCGAAACTCCGGGTGTGCCAGATGATCCCGGGGAAAAGTCAGCGCCACGTCCGGTGTTACCTGCGCATAGTCCTGTGCCTCGGTCCCAAGACCGGCAAAACCCTGCGCGGCGACGCTGTTTCCCAGCCATGGCCAGATCAGGCAGGCCCATAACAGCCCGATGTTCAGCATCCGGACACGGTGGGCGCGCGCATTCCCCACCGGTCTTTTGGTTCTATCGCGCATCGGAAAAGATCCTCAGCAGGAGGGCGGGCGGTGTGCGACCCAATCGGCGGGCCGGCCAGGCTGCCGCCGCCAGTCCGGTCAGCAGGGCCAGGCCGATCAGCCACAGCCATTGCCCGGGATAATGCTTCAGCGGCAGCCGCCAACCGAAGGCTTCGACATTCACCACCGCAAGCAAGATCCAGGCGACGAGTACCCCCAGGGGGATCGCCAGGATCGCGGTCAGAAGGGCCATGGCCAGGGTCCGAAGCAGCTCAAGCCGGGCCAGTTGCGCGCGGGTCAGACCCATCGCCCAAACCGGGGCCAGTTGCGGCAACCGCATATCGGCCAGGGTCAGCAGGCTGGTCATCAGCGCCAGACCGGCCACTGCAAAGGTCAATGCGTTCAACGCCAGGGTGACCGTGAACGTCCGCTCAAACACCTCGCGCGAGAACGCCTTGAGTGAGGCTTGATCCACCGCCTGTCCCGGCTGCATGGCAAATGCGGCGCGTAGCGGTTCCGCCACCTCATCCACGGGACCCTCCATTCGGACCGCAAAGCGCAGCAAGGGGGTCTCGGGCCATCGGCTGTTAAGCATTGCTTCCGAGGTAACGGCCTGCCCTATCGGATTTCCATAATCCGGGTAGATCCCAACGATTTCAGGGGCCCAGTCCGGCCCTTGGCCACCCGGGCGGATGGGGTCCCCGCGCCCCAGCCCCAACCGCCGGGCCAATTGTTCGCTGATCAGCACGCCGGTCCCATCCGCGACCCGGTCCCAGACATCCGGGGCGGCCTGGATCAGGGGCCAGTTGTCGCGGTACAGGCTGTCGTCGCGGATACCGTAGAGTTCAAACGGCCAGGGCCCGATCTGCAGATCCGTATTTTGTATCGGCAGAGCGGCGCGAACCTCGGGGCGGGCCAAGAGCCAGGCTTCGACCTCGGCCGCCTGCGCCGCGTCGGTGGATCGGACGTATAGCTCTGCCGCCAGCCTCTGATCCAGCCATGACAGGAAACTGCTGCGAAAACTGGATACCATCGCGCCGACACCAATGTTGACCGCAAGAGCCAGCAGAAGCGCCATCAGCGCCAGTGACAGACCACCCAGTTGTGCCCTGCTTTCGGCCAGAAACCAGCCCGAGACCGGCCCGCGTGCGAAGCGCTGCGACCAGCGGATAAACAGCGACAGCGCCACGGGCAGGGCCAGAGCCGCGCCCATCATCACAGCGCCCATCAACGCAAACCCGGCAATCAACCCGGTGCCAAAGCTCCAAACCGCGATACCGACAATGACCAGCCCGACCGCCGCCGCACCTTGCCATTGCAGGGCACGCTGCTGTGCTTCGTACCAGGCGCGCGGTTGCGCCGCCGCCAGGACCGGAAGCTGTCTTAACTTCAGTATGCCCGCGGCGGATGCCAGGAATGTCCCGGCCAGGGTCATTGCAAACCCAGCGATCCACCAGGCGGGTCGTAGGCTGAGCTGCCCCGGCAGGTCAGCCCCATACAGCCCACGCAGGCTGGCTGCCACATCCGGCAGCAGGGCCGCCGCAATTCCGTAGCCCAGCGTCATCCCCAGTGCGCCCGACAAAAGGCCCAGTCCCAGAAGCTCGATCAGCAGTCCCAGCGTGATCTGCCGACGCGAAGTTCCGATTGCGCGCAACGTTCGTATCATCGCCCGTCGTTGCTCGAACGCTAGGCCGATGGTTGCGTTCACGATGAACAGGCCAACGGCAAAGGACAACAGCCCAAAGGCTGTTAGATTCATGTGGAAACTGTCCGTCAACTGCGCCATTGCCGGATCCGTTTCCGGTGCAACCTCGACCAGTCTGGCCCCGGTGACCTCGGAAATAGGATCCAAGCCAGGGCGTTGGGATGGTGCCAGGACCAACCGGGTCACCTGTCCCCCCATGTCCAGCAGATCCTCGGCCAGCGCGATATCCGTCAGTGCGATGCCCAGGGGCAGATCCGGGTCGGGGATCCCCGGCGGTAAATCGGCGCGCGCGCCGAGCCTCTCCAGCGTCTCGGGTGCAGCGATTATCCTATAGGGTGGGCGCAGGAACGCCCCGATATCTTCGGCCGTGTCGATGGCCTGATCACTGATGGATGCGGGCGGCAGGGTTAGCGGATCGATCCCCAGAAGACGCACGCGCTGGCCACCCGGAAGCCGCAGAACACCTTCCAGCACCGGGCTCACATTCCAGCCAGCGCGCCGCAGCGACACATACTCCGCAAGGTCCATCGTCGTCCCGTTCGCCGGAACCAAAACCGCGAACCGGTCTCCGCCCAAAACCTGAGCCGCCCGGTCATAGGAGGCGCGCGCTTCGGCGTTCAGTGCCTGAACCCCACTCCACAACGCGGTGGCGAGCGCCAAGCCCAGGATCAATGCCGCCAATTGCCCTGGCCGCCGTCGCCAGTGGCTCAGGAACGTTCTGAGCACGACCGTCATCCCGATCACTTGACGTGCCCCGCCTGCAGTCGCACAACCCGGCCCGCGCGCGCCGCGAGCCGCGGCGAGTGGGTCACCAGGATCAGGGTCATGCCAGCCTCGGCCACCAATTCAAGCATCAGGTCCAACGCTGCGTCGCCAGTGCTTTCATCCAGGTTGCCGGTTGGCTCGTCCGCCAGCAACAGATCAGGTGCTGCGGCCAGAGCCCGGGCGATGGCAACACGCTGTTGCTGCCCGCCGCTCAACTGTTCTGGGTATCGCGAACCAAGTCCCTCCAAGCCCAGTCGTTTAACAAGATCCCGGGCGCGGCTATCGTCATAGCGCCCAGCCAGTCGCGCCTGCAACGCGATATTGTCGGTTACAGTCAGGCTTTGCACCAGGTTGTACTGCTGAAAAATCAGCCCGATGTTTGTCAGCCGCAAGGACGCGCGGGCGCGGTCGTCCAGACCGCCGATCTGTGTCCCGTTTAGTGTGATATGTCCGCTGTCGGCGGAGTCGAGCCCGGCAATCAGATGCAGCAGGGTACTTTTGCCGCTGCCGCTTTCGCCCACAAGGGCCACCGTCTCGCCCGCGTCGACACTCAAAGAGACCTGATCAAGGATCCGCACCGCGCCGTAGGATTTTACAAGACAGTCGACAACAAGCATGCGTGCCCCTCAATGCGTTCGTGGGAACATTAGAGCAGCCGACGTTTAAACCAACCTGCGTTGCGGCCGCAGGTGTACGAATTTGTTTATTTGTCGGATCAAGGCCCTGGCGCATGTGGCCCTGGCCACATCGGTGGTCTTGGCCTAGGGCCTCATATTGCTCTGGGCTGTGCCTCGACCAATCTGTCCAGTGCATTTGGGGCCACGGCAACAGCAGTACCAACCGCGTCCAGACCCAGTTCGCTCACCAGTAGTGGATCACGGACCAAAGCGGGGCCGCCACCCAGTGTGATCGCGCGGGCGTTTCTGGAGGCCTTGCGCAAGGCGGACACCAGTTTTGCTGCACGCCTTGACTTGTCGGTCACCGATATTGAAAGTGCCAGCACGTCATAGGAACGGCGTTTGACCTGTTCTATCAGTTTGGCCTGGGATGCGCCGGGGATGTAGTCCACATGCCACCCGGCCCGTTGAAAAAACCGCGTCGCCATTGAGGCGCCCAGCGTATGTTCCGACTTGGGTTCCTGGAACATTAGCATGGTGTGCCGCTTGTCGCTCAGCAGCGGCTGGTCTTCGAGGTCGATTGCGACAAAATGCATAAGGCGTTGAAGGGTGCCGGTCGCGATCGTGACGTCCACGAACGTTAGGCTGTCGGATTCCCACAGGTGGCCGAGCTTTTCGGCAGCCGGTGCAAGCAAACCCAGTTGCAGCTGCTCAAAACCCATCCCCCGATCCGACAAGGCGCGCAGTTCGGCGCGTGCCTGTTCCTCGCGCCCCTGAAGTGCCATAGCCACCAGCGCATCGGATTGTCCCTCTCGATTGTCCCTTTGCGAGGAAGACGGAATTTCCTGCCCGGGGTCCAGGATCAATGAGGGTACAATTCGACGCTCAAGGATCCGACGGATCCGCAGCAGGTGATGTCTCGCTGTATCTAGTTCAAGGCCGATGGTCGCGCGACCATCATGGTCGTCGTTGTCAGGCACTGTGTTTCCTTTGCCGCAAAGCAATGGGGTGATCCCCGCGATAACTATATCGCATAACGCTCAAAAATAGAAGTGAACTGTCCATAGCGCTTCAGCGGCACGGATACTCACCGTAAAAATCGTGCAGCGCGGCCGGTTTTACGAGCTTTAAACAGTCCCCGTCGCAAAGTACTTACAGAGTACTATCAACAGCTTTAGGGATTCTTACAGGACCGGGCGCCGCCCGAGCCTGCTGTATGTCCGACAGTAAGAGAATCAAAAGACGCTGAACCTGTGGCCAGATTCAGCGTCAGTGACGGCATAACTCTTAGACACGCCGATCAGCAACCGAACAAACACCCGCCGGACGATACACGAGCGACGCAACTCAATGCTCAAAAGCAACTGTCCAAATGGGGCAATACCTCTGACTGCGGATATGCAGTCCAGCGCAACCCCCGTCCGGTGTCGGAGCAGAGGCCGGCCCCCACCGGCCTCTGCGCCTGCAACCCAAAACCCCCTGAGTTGCGTAGTCTGTCAGTCTCGTCTTCTTTTCCTCAAGTACGAACTTGCAAACCCTACGCACGCACTTACCAGATAAGCATTTGCTCGCCCTACTCACTACTCGCTACAAAAGCGCCTTGGTTCCGATACGACCCAGTACACGGGTGCGAGAAACAAGGAGCCTGTCGGCTTTGAGATTGGCTTGGATCGATGCGTTTGCGTGCCCCCACAAATGCAACATCCCGTCCCTAACCGCTCCTAAATCAACACCTGCAGTATACAGATGTACGGGTGGGTCACCAGAATGTGCGTATTTGCATCGCAGTCACTATACGCCCGGCTACAATATTAGAAAAATATACGGAACAAATTAATCAGAATTATCACGTTTAGGCGTGCGATTCTCGGCTAAAGAAATCGCATTATCAACAAAAACTGCTTCATGATCCATTTTAAGACGTTTTAGTTCATATTTTATGTAAATCATCATTCGGATCACAGCGTCTTTTTCCTTTTGTTCGATCTGAAGTACTCCCCACGCTGTCATTCCTGACTACAAAAACAAATCGCCTCCTTCCATTCGGTGAAACTGAGTTCGCAATGTTGGCCTGAGTAAGGCGACATCCTGGCCACAATCGCATCATCTCGAAGATGCGTGCTGCATAATTGCAGCGGGTGGTTGGGGATAACCACTTCAACCTCCCGGGTCAGGGCGCGGTGGTCCGATACGGTGCTGCGCATGGACGAATCACTTCGCGGCCCGGTGACATGGATCTTGCGATCAGTGATCGTCTCCCACACGCTTGAAAAGGCAGCGCTTTCAAAGGCGGACCCTGGTAGATGCTCAAAGACACGGTCGGTCACTTTCGGACGGCAACCGGGCAGCCAGACACCTGGATCCGCTGCCCCCTCGGCGCTGACGGTGCGGCAGAAGGCAAGGGACAAGTGCATCTGGCGGGCACTGGACACAACCTGTGTGATTGTGTCCAGATCCGGGTCATCCAGCTTCTTATCCAGTTCGAACCGGCGGTAGGCGCCGAACACGACGACAAGCGGCATTGTTCGGCGAAAAACGCCGGGTGATGGGCGGATAATGATAGACAAGCAGCAATCCCTTTCTTGCTATTCAGCAGCGAGCGCGTACCCGGATTCCTGGGCTGTAGCGCTGCGGTCCACCGACACCTCTAGTATGCCTTGCCGATCCCAGTCCCCCTCAGGCCGGATCAGCGCATAGGGATCGGTTTCAAGCGTGATCGCATTTTCGGGCAACTCGGTTTCGCGCACCATTTCGGTGTAAGAATAGTCCGAGAACACCAATGACCGCGCATTCTCCTCAACCCGAAATCCGAACAGGCGGTAGAGCGGGATCAGTTCATCCCGGGCGTGGCCAATCACTTTTGTGAACCCCTTGCGGGTGCAGTGTTCGATACCGGCGCGGATCATCTTGAACGCGATCTTCGATTTGCGATGTGACTGGCGAACAGCCACGCGTTCCATCTTTGCAAAACCGCCGAAGTACCGCAGCCGCAGGCAGGCGACCGGCTCGCCATTGACCCAGCCGATCATATGGGTGGCGCAGAAATCGTTCCCGTCGAATTCTTCTTCATACGGACAGTCCTGCTCTGCCATGTATACAGCAGCGCGGATCGCAGTCACACGCATAATGTCTTCGATGTTTTTTGCTGTTGTTACTTTTAACTCATGACGCGGTTTCTTGACCTCGTTCGATGAGTGTACATCACGCGCATGAAATGCGATCTGTCCGTCTGGCATTTTGTTTCTCCTGGTGCATGGGAAGTTCTTTCGCCGTTACAAGGAATACCGTGTAATCTCGTAGAGACCGCGCTTTGTCAGTCTCTCGTACTTGTACAAGTGCGGTGTCCTTGGGTCAGAGACCTCAAGAAACCCCACACTCCGCATGATCCTACGTCCGGCCTTTGTTGTGCCGGTTCCGTAGAGATCAAGGTCCCGATAGTCGGGAGTCGTCAGCCGTTCCGCGATCAGAGGGATCGCAGCTGCGGCAATCTTGGGGGCGTATACGCCCCATTTGTAAATTGCAGAGACCGGCTGCCCGGTGGCGGCCACATGGCTCAGTCGGGGGTCCGGCGCGTCAAATTCCCCGTGCAACAGCGCAGCGTGCCCTTCGGGTGTCAGCATCGCCATCGCATACAGACCGATCAGGCGGTTTTCACGCTTGTCGCGAATTGACCAGATGTTGTCCTGATGCCGTCTGCGGATGTGTTCACAGGTTTCGATACATGCGATGTGTTGCGTCAGCGAAGCGGAGATCAGCGGGTAAAGACGCGTTAACTCGTCTGCCGTTGCCCGATTGATCAACACCCTCCGAGACGCTACTCCTGGGCTTAACGCATCAAACTCTTTCGAAAAGTGTTCCATACCACTTCCGGTTGATCACACTACTGTCGCTTTCTGGCCTCAGTAGCGCCACTAACGCAATTTTAAGTGGAAAATCTACCTCGCCTGCCCCAGATTGACAGGGCATAGAATCAGCAACGGGCCGATGCGAAAATGCATCGGGGTGTGATGAAGAAGTCGGTAGCAGATCCATCTTGGGACGATCTGAAGGTTTTTCTGGCGTGCGCCCGCGCGCTAAGTTTCCGTTCTGCATCGAAAATCCTGGGGCTGACCTCCTCGACCGTTGTGCGCCGTATCGGCGCGCTGGAGGATGAGCTGGGGTTTGCGCTGTTCAATCGCCTGCCCAACGGTGTCCAGCTGACGCGCGAGGGCGCGCGCCTCGTGGCGAGTGCCAATCAGATCGAGCAAGGTGCCTTCGATTTTCGCCGTAGGATTGAAACGTTTGACAGCAACAAACGCGGTATCGTTCGCGTTTCGGCGACCGAGGGGCTCGGCACCTATTGGCTGATGCCCCGGATAATCGACTTTCAACGCGCCAACCCGATGATGGTCATTGACCTGAAGGCGGCAGAGTCGGTCGTGGACGTGTCCCGGATGGAGGCTGACGTTGCCATCCAGTTCGAGGAGCCGTCAAATCCACAGGTTATGCGCCGCAGACTTGGAACCCTGCATGTCTATCCGTTTGCGGCCCAACGTTACCTGGACACCTACGGCGTCCCGCGCAGCAAAACCGATGTGATGGACCACCGTCTGGTTGACCAGGTCGGGCCTCAGCTGGATCAGGGCGCGTGGCCACGCTATCTGGGGATCGAGGATATCGAGGGCGTCGTCGGCATCCGCACGAACTCAAGTGCGGCACATTTCTCGGCGATTCATGGCGGCGCGGGTATCGGTGGACTGCCCACATATGCGACCGTTTTGTTCAGTGACCTTGTTCCCATCGATGTCGGGATCCATCACCGTATGGACATCTGGATGACCTACCATCCCGATGCACGGCGGACCCCCCGAATTGCAACGATGATCGATTGGTTGGTCGCCTCGTTCGATGCGTCCAAATTCCCCTGGTTTAGGGACGAATTCATTCACCCCAGCGCGTTCAAGGACTTTGATACTCGTCATTGGCAGGACGATCCGGCGCGGTTAGCGTTCGGTTCGATACGGGAACACGGCTGAGGCACTTTTTGTGAAACCATTTACCGCGGTTCATCCCGGCCCGTATGTCCCGTTCATACTGGCCGCCTGTACGGCAGTCAGCGTCCTTTCGACGGACCTTATCACGCCAAGCATCCCCGACCTGCCAGCATCGCTGAACACCGATATCAGCACCGCCCAGATGACTGTCAGCGTAAATCTGTTTGCCTATGCGATCGCACAGCTGGTTCATGGGCCTGTGGCCGACGCGATTGGTCGCAAGCGCCTGCTGATAACTGCATTCGTCCTGTTTGCGGCATTCTCGGTGTATTGCGCGCTGGCGGTATCGATGCAGGGCCTGTTGTGGGGCCGGTTTCTGCAGGGACTCGTGTCCAGCGTACCGTCGGTGGTCATCGTGCTTATTATCCGCGAGCTTTACGACAGCAACCGCGCATTGGCTGTAATGGGCCTCTATGGCGCCACACTTGGTGTCGCCCCGGCCATCGGCCCGCTGATCGGCGGGTATCTGCACTTCTGGTTTGGGTGGCAGGCCGGTTTCTGGTTCGTCGCCATCGTCGCGCTGATCGTTGCGGCGCTTGTGTCAAGGAATGTGCCTGAATCGCTGACTGTTCCGGCTCGGCTGAACCTGGCCCAGGCGCTTCGTACTTATGGTCGGCTCTTGATGAACAAGCAGTTCCTCGTCCCGATGGCCGGTGTTTCAATGTGCTTTTCGGCCTTTTATGCCTATGTCACCTCGGCCTCGGCCATCTTCATCGACCTGCTGGGGATGCCGGTGCAGCACTACGGTCTGACCAATCTGGTCATCATCGGCGCCTTTGTCGTCGGAAATCTGGTCAGTGCGCGCCTCAGCCGCCACTACGGCGCCGAACAGATGTTGCGGATCGGGGCGATGGGTATGATCGTGGCGGTGGTCGGTCTGCTTGTGCCGATTGTGGCCGGCACCACGGCGATCCTGCCGATCGTGATAGCGATGTCGCTGTATGGGGCATGTCTGGCGATCATTCTGGCCGCCGGGCCGCTGGTGGTTCTCAATGCGGCTGTCGATGCGCCCTCTGGTCCCGCGGCGGCGTTGCTGGGCTCGTTCCAACTGGGTATGGCGGCCGTCGCCGGGTATCTGGCCGCGGAATTCTACAACGAGACAGCAATTCCGATGGCCCTCGTGATGACGTTGCTTGTGCTGTCTGGCGCCGGTTTGCTGCTGCGTCGGCACCCCGCAATCGTCGTCGACGTCTAAGATGAAGGCCGCGACCGGTGCGGCCACTGCAGCCGACAGGTAACCGCAGCGATCTTAACCGCCGCCGCGTCGTTCGGGGATCAAGCCGCGCGGGCTGAACCGCAGGACCAACAGCAAGATCAACCCCATCAGAAACAGGCGCAGGTGTGGGGCGGCGTCCAGCAAATGTGCCCCAATGGCCGAGCCCTCGGGCAGCCACTCGACAGCAGCGGTCATCAGAGAGCGCCCGGCCGTCTCTGCCTCAATCCATACAAACCAGATCAGAAATGCGCCCAGGATCGCGCCGGTATTGTTCCCCGAACCGCCAACGATGACCATGACCCAGATAAGGAAGGTGTAGCGGAGCGGATTATACGTGCCCGGCGTGAATTGCCCATCCAGCGTAACCAGCATAGCACCTGCAATACCCACCACGGCCGAGCCAAGCACGAAGACCTGCAAGTGGCGGGCTGTCACGTCCTTGCCCATAGCCTCGGCCGCGTCGCGGTTGTCGCGGATCGCCCGCATCATTCGTCCCCACGGGCTGTTCAGGGCCCGTTGCGACAGCCAATACAGTCCCAGCAGAACGGCGGCGAAGAGCACCGCGTAGCACAGCTTCACAAAGATGCCCGAGAAGGCAAGCGGACTGAACCCCAACTGCTGGCTCAGATCGATGAACCAGCCGGCGCTCTGCAGATTGACTTCATAGGGGACCGGACGCGGTAAACCGGTGACGTTCTTGACGCCGCGCGTCAGCCAGTCTTCATTCTTGATCACGGCGATCAGGATTTCGGAGATCCCAAGCGTTGCGATCGCGAAGTAATCCGACCGCAGTCCCAGGCTGATTTTGCCGATCAGCCAGGCGACACCTGCGGCAAAGAGCCCGCCTACAGCCCATGCCATAACAATTGGCAGGCCCAGCCCGCCCAGGTTTCCCGTCCGCGCCGGGTCCACAGCCTCGATCGCCCCGACCGAGGGATCATAGACCGACCGCACCGCCGCGTAGCCCCCCACCACCAGAACCACCGTTGCCACCGAACGTGCCATGCCGTTCATTCGGCGCCGTGCCACGACAACTGCCACGACCGTTCCCGCCAGAAGCATCCCGGCCAGCCCGATCCCTGCACCGCCGGCGGACCAGGCCGCGGCAACGGGCGGGGTGGACACGAGCACTGCCGCAACGCCGCCCAGAGCTGCGAAACCCATGATCCCGACATTGAAGAGCCCTGCGTAGCCCCACTGGATATTCACACCCAGAGCCATGATCGCCGATATCAGGGACAGGTTGAGGATCGCCAGGGCGACATTCCAGCTTTGAAACAGGCCGACACCCGCCAGCGCCAAACCCATTGCGCCGAACAGCAGGACCGGCCTCATATCACGCGTCCCCGGAATATACCCGTTGGGCGCCAGAGAAGAACGACGACCAGAATGACAAAACTGACGGCAAACTTATAGTCGGTCGACAACAGTTGGACCAGACCGTCGGACTCCCATCCAAAATAGCCCAGGAACTTCTTGTAGGCGTATGTCACCGTCACTTCGCTGAAGGCGATCACGAAGCCACCGGCGATGGCGCCCACGGGATTGCCGATACCCCCGACGATCGCCGCCGCGAAGATCGGCAGAAGCAGCTGAAAATACGTGAACGGTTTGAAAGACTTGTCCAAACCATAGAGCGTGCCCGCAATGGTCGCCAGCGTTGCCGCGATCACCCATGTCCAGAAGACGACCTTGTCCGGATTGATGCCCGACAGCAGGGCCAGGTCCTCGTTGTCGGAATAGGCCCGCATCGCCTTACCGGTTCGAGTCCGGTTCAGAAACCAGAACAACGCCACCACAACGGCCAGGGCAACCACCACCGTGAGGACCTGTGTCGTGCGCAATGCCAACCCCTCGGCCAGACCGGTCAGTTCGCGGAATTCGCGGGCGCGGATAACGAACCGTTCTCCGTCGGTGAAACGCTGATCGTCCGGACCGATGACCAGCCGGACAATCCCGTTTGTCATGAACATCACGCCTACACTCGCGATGACAAAGACGACCGGGGCGGCGCGTTGCTGTCGATAAAATCGGTACACCGTCCGGTCAAATATCAACGCCAATGCGATGGTCCCGAGGACACCGAACGGTAGCGCCAGAAGTGCTGTGGGAAGGACCCCCGCACTGACCCCCAGGCCTTGCATCGCCCAGGTGACCAGGATCACGCACATGGCGCCAAACGCCATGGTGTCGCCATGGGCAAAGTTCGAAAACCTAAGGACCGCATAGATCAGCGTGACGCCCAATGCCCCCAGCGCCAGTTGCGCGCCGTAGGCCGTACCGGGGATCAGCACGAAATTTGTCAGCAGAACCAGTGCGTTGAGAAGATCCGTCATCTGTACCTCCGACCTGCGCACTGGGCCGCGTCGCCGGTGGATACGGTGCGTTGTGGCCGGGCCGACAGCTGCGGTGCAGTCCAGCGGCACCTTTTGTATCGACGGTGAACACCCTTTTGCTTATCCACCTAGAAAACTCCTCCGGACTTCGGGGTCCGCCAGCAACGCCTCCCCCGTATCGGTAAAACGGTTCCGACCCTGAACCAGGACAAACCCCCTGTCGGCGATGTTGAGCGCCTGTTTTGCGTTCTGCTCGACCATAAGGATCGCAATTCCTGTTGCGGCAACCTCAAGTATTTTGTCGAACAGCTCGTCCATCACAATGGGGCTGACGCCCGCGGTCGGCTCATCAAGCATCAAGACCTGCGGACGTGTCATCAACGCACGTCCGACAGCGACCTGCTGGCGTTGCCCGCCGGACAGCTCGCCCGCGGGTTGGCTGGCTTTTTCGGCAAGGATCGGGAACAGCGCGAACACCTGTTCCATTGTGTCCCCAAATTCATCCCGGCGCAGATAGGCGCCCATCTCCAGGTTTTCGCGTACCGTCATACCGGTGAACACATTCGAGGTTTGGGGAACAAACCCCATCCCGGCCGCCACCCGGTCCTGCGGGGTCATTCCGGTGATCTCGCGCCCGTCCAAACGCACAGCGCCGCCGCGCAGTGTCAACATTCCGAAAACCGCCTTCATCGCGGTCGATTTGCCCGCCCCGTTGGGACCGACGATCACGGCGATCTGACCCTTCTCGACGCTGATCGTGCAATCGTGCAAAATATCTGCGCCGCCATAGCCGCCGGTCATGCCGTCGCCGGTCAGAAAGGGATCACCGCCCACCCGAACCTCCGGGAATTGCCTGTTTGGGCGGGCTGCAAGGACCTGTCGCTTTTGTCGTACATACCGACTGCATTTCGGGTGCAATGAATGAGTGCCCTGGCAATTTACAAACAAATACAGTCATTTAGAAGCGGCCGCCTTGTTCTTCAGACCGGTCCCCAGATAAGCCTCGATCACCTGTTCGTTTGCGGTGACCTCGGCCGCCGTTCCCTCGGCCAGAACGTGTCCCTCGGCCATCACGATCACCGGATCGCACAGCCGCCCGATAAACTCCATATCGTGCTCGATCATACAGAACGTGTATCCACGCTCCCGGTTCAGCCGCAGGATTGCATCGCCGATAGTGTTAAGCAGAGTGCGGTTCACCCCGGCACCGACCTCATCTAAAAAGACGATCTTGGCGTCGACCATCATGGTACGCCCCAACTCCAAGAGCTTCTTTTGCCCGCCGCTCAGGTTTCCGGCCAGTTCATCCGCCACATGGGTGATTTCCAGAAACTCGATGACCTCATCTGCCCTGGCGCGTACTGCGCGCTCCTGTTCGCGGACCAAAGCGCCTTTGAACCACGCATCCCACAGCCCTTCGCCAGATTGCCCGTCGGGCACCATCATAAGGTTTTCACGTACGGTCAGTGTCGAGAATTCATGTGCGATCTGGAACGTACGCAACAGACCCTTGGCAAACAACGCGTGAGGGGGCAGGCCGGTGATATCCTCTCCGTCCAGAAAGACATGCCCGGATGTTGGCCTGTGATGACCAGCTACTACGTTGAAAAGAGTCGTCTTTCCGGCACCATTCGGGCCAATCAATCCGGTGATCGATCCGGTGGAAATCTCAAGAGAAGTGCCGTCGACGGCGCGAATGCCCCCAAAATGCATATGCAGGTCTTCAACGCGGATCATGCGGCAACCGGGCTTGTCATGGTGCTCTGTAATACTATCGGAAAGCCCGAGACACCAAATGGTATCTCGGGCTTTCAGCTGCTGCTTAGGGTCTTAGCGGAACGAGACGGTTTCGTATGCGCCGCTTATGACTTCATACTCCCGATACGTACCGGCAGCTTCACCCGGTCCGATCAATTCGACGTTCGTCGCGCCGACATAGTCGATCTCGCCGCCGCCAGCCAGAATCTCGAGTGCTTTGCCCAATTCGCCCGGTAGGATCGGCTCGCCCGGACCGTTGGCAACCGCCAGCAGGTTCGCGGCGACCGCTTCGCGCGTTGCTTCGCCGCCAGCCTGCATGGCCAGAGCGATAAGCGCCGCAGCGTCATAGCTCTCGCGGGTAAACGAGCTATCGCCGTTTACCCCGGCCGCCGCGCTTGCGGCGGCAAAGGCATCCGTTCCCTCGCCCTCGGACCACGGCACGGTGCCGATCGTGCCGTCCAGATCAGGGCCGATGGCCTCGATCAGGCTGTCGGCATACATCCCGTCACCCAGCGCAAAAGTCTCGAAGGCACCGCTGTCGATCGATGACTGTATGATCCCTACTCCACCCTGATCGGCGTATCCCAGGACGACGAGAAGATCGCCGCCTGCCGCGGCCAGCGCACCTACCTCGGCCGAATAGTCGCCTTTGCCATCCTCATGCGACGCGTTGATGGTGATGCTGCCGCCCAGACCCTCGTAATTCGAGATGAAGCTGTCGGACAGGCCCTTGCCATAATCATTGTTTGTATATGTGACCGCGACCGAGGTGATGGCCTTGTCCATCAGCACGTTCGCCAGCACTTCGCCCTGCCGGGCAT
Organism: Pseudomonadota bacterium; assembly: GCA_039190275.1. Lineage (GTDB taxonomy): Bacteria > Pseudomonadota > Alphaproteobacteria > Rhodobacterales > Rhodobacteraceae > Halovulum. The sequence continues at coordinate 34,522 of JBCCYF010000009.1, forward strand.
CGGATGGCGCGGTCCTGAAGAACAGGCCGTTGTCCTCAATCGTCGACAATGCAGGTGACGTTGCGGAGGGCGACACCATGACCACACCGTTCGGGATCGCAACATTGTTTGCAACGGCTGTTGTGACGCCCGAGCAATCCGCGCCCATGATGGCCATCACGCCATCTGCGGTCACCAGACGCTCTGCCGCCGCTGTCGCCGCCGCAGCATCGACGCATGTACTGTCGGCGCGGACCGGTTCGATTACTTTGCCGTCCAGAAATGCCCCACTGTCAGAGACTTCCTTGAGGGCGAGCTCGGCGCTGTCTGCCATATTCGGGGTGAGCGATTCAATTGGACCGGTGAACCCAAGAATAACGCCCACTTTTACAGCATGCCCGTCCGCCACCGCCACCGAACCCAGCATGGCTGTCGCGGCGGTCGCAAGAAGCAAATTTCTCATTATGTAACTCCCATGTTGTGCGGTTCCCCGGCGCTGCGTCGCAGCTGACTACCCACCAAGGAATCGTCGGCGGTAAACTTATCCGCTTGATGATCCTGCGCAAGGGTGGGCTATTTGGTCCGCGCCAGGGAAAACAACACCGTTGCGCAGCCCATCGCGGCAACCCCAGTTGCTGTAGGCAGTCCGACGATATCGGCAGCGGCGCCAAGGCCCAGGGATCCCAGCGCCGCCCCGCCTATGCCTACCATCACCCACAGGCTCATGACCCGCCCGCGCATGTCGTCGCGCAGCACCTGTTGCACGGAGGTTTGCATCGTCACCCCGATTACAGTGCCCAACGTTCCAAGAAGACCGACGGCCAGGACCGTCAGCGGCCAATTGCTGCTGAATACGATCAATGGCGACAAAACAATGCCACCCGCCGCTGCAGCACGGGCCGCGGGCGGCAGGGTCTCGGCCCGCGATGGCGGCAAGGTGACCACCAGCACCGCGCCCGCCAGAGCGCCCAGTCCCGCGGCCGAGGTCAACACACCCAACCCGGCCGGTCCGCGCTGGAAAAGCCCGTCCGCCACAAGGGGCAGGATTTCAAGCAGGCCGCGACCGATCACAGCAAATGTACCGGTCAGGATCAGGACACGTCGGATGAACCGTGTCCGCCAGGCGTGCAGCAGCCCGGCCCGCAACCCAGCCAGGATGTTTGCATCGCGCGGCCCATCTGTATTGCGGGGACGCGGCGTCAGAAACGGCAGTATGGCCTGGTAAGGCAGGGCACAGGCGACAACCGCCCAAAGTGCTGCACCCACGCCCCAGTTGGCAATCAGCGCCCCGCCCAGCGCCGGTCCGACCATCCGCGCCACGTTGAAGTTGATCGATGTCGCCGCCACAACCGATGTGATTGCGCCCGCCGGTGCGAGCAGAGGCGCAAAGCTCATGCGCACCGGATGATGGGCCGAGGTGACAATCCCGATGGCAAGCGCCAGCGCTGACAATCCGGTCAGACCCAGGGCGTCAGCGCTATAGAGTGCTGCCATAGTGAGCGAGAGTGCGGCCAAGCTGCCCTGCACCGCCATCGCCGCCGGCCGGACCTCCATCCGGTCGATCAGCGCACCGAAAAACGGGCCGGTGATCATAACGGGCGCGAAGGTGAGAAAGGCGACCCAGCCCACCACGGCGCCGGTGCCCGACAACTCCCAGGCGAGCCAACCGATGGTCACCCGCTGGATCCACAAACCGTGCAGGGAAAACGCGTTACCGATGAAATACAGCCGAAATGCGGGGGCGCGAAATGCGGCAAGATTAAGGTTTAATTCCATAAAGTTACAATTCGATCTTTCTGGACGCCAGTCTTTCACGATGGGCCGAACCACCCATGCAAAAACTGCATACCGGGTCTGTCATCCGATGGGTTGTTTGTCGCGGTATTGCCCGTATATCGCACGGCATAGGAACATCAAACCGGGTGACCCGCTGCGGCAGGAGCCGTCTCGCCAGGGATCCGGATGACCCGACCTCTAACATTGCAACGCAGCGGGCAGGGACCCGGCTGCACAGAAAGGATGCCGTTATGGCTAACATTACATTTGCTTCGATCTCCGCCACGCTCGATTCCGAGCAAGGTTTCTTTGCCACGTTGCGCAAGCGCATTGCGGACTACCGTATGTACCGCCGCACCTTCGCTGAGTTGGACAACCTGTCGGACACTGAGCTGAACGACCTGGGCCTGAGCCGCTACGACCTGGAGCGGAGCGCCTACGAAAGTGTCTACGGCCGCCGATAACACCGGTCAGACCCGTGAACCTGAAACCCTGCCCATAAACCGGCAGGGTTTTTTGTATCCATCGCCCGAGAGCAAACGTGTCTCTAGAACGGGATGGAGTCGCTGGAACTGAGATAGCTGGCGAGCACCTTCTTGTGACCCGCTTTCTCGAACGCGACGGCGAGTTTGTCCCCCTCAATCTCTTCCACCGTGCCGTATCCAAACTTCTGGTGGAAGACCCTGTCGCCCAAGGCAAAGCCGCTGATCGCCTCCGCGTCAATGACCATGTTTCGCGCCTCGGACGGGCTTCGGATACTGCGCTGTCCCGCGCGGCTTTGCATCCGTTTCCATCCGGGAGAGTTATAAACATCCGCCTTGGCCGCCTTTTCTTGCAGGTCTGAACCGCGCATGACACCCGGGATCTCGGACGGAGCGGCCGCGCCAAAACCACCACCGTAGAGCCCAGGCGGCGTCAGAACCTCCACGTGATCGGCCGGAAGTTCGTCGATGAACCGGGATGGCATCGCCGATTGCCACTGATTATAGACCCTGCGATTGGCCACGAAACTGATGGTACAGTGACGCTCGGCCCGAGTGATCCCGACATAGGCCAGGCGCCGTTCCTCCTCTACGCCCTTTAGTCCATTCTCGTCCATCGAGCGTTGCGACGGGAACAGCCCATCCTCCCAACCGGGCAGGAAGACCGCAGGAAACTCCAGTCCCTTGGCGCCGTGTAACGTCATGATGGAGACTTTCGCCGCCGCATCCTCCTGGCTGTTGTCCATCACCAGACTGACGTGTTCCAGAAAACCCTGAAGGTTCTCGAACTCGTCCAGCGCCTTTATCAGCTCCTTGAGGTTTTCCAGTCTGCCCGGGGCTTCGGCCGATTTGTCGTTTTTCCAGAAATCGGTATAGCCACTTTCGTCAAGGATCTGTTCGGCAAGTTCGACATGATCGATCCCCGCCAAAAGCGCGGCGCCCCATCGATCAAAGCTTGCGACCAGCGCCCCCAGCTCGCCTCCGGCCCGCCCTTTTAGAGTACCCTCGGCGACCATCAGTCGCGCCGCGTCCAGTAGAGAAACACCGTGCTGACGCGCCACAGCGTTGATCTGTTGTTGGGCCTTGTCCCCGATGCCGCGTTTGGGCACGTTTACAATCCGCTCAAACGCCAAACCGTCCTCGGGGCTGGTGACGACGCGAAAATAGGCCATCGCGTCGCGTATCTCCATCCGCTCGTAGAACCTCGGTCCGCCGATCACGCGGTACGGCAGTCCGATGGTCAGGAAGCGGTCTTCGAACGCGCGCATTTGAAAGCTCGCACGCACGAGGATGGCTATGTCATTGAGGCTGAGCGCTTCATGTCCCCGGGTGCCGGACTGATAAGCCTCGACCTCTTCGCCGATCCAGCGGGCCTCCTCCTCACCGTCCCAATGGCCGATGAGGCGGACCTTGTCGCCGTCATTGGCATCGGTCCAGAGGGTCTTTCCAAGACGATCCTCATTCGCGGCGATCACACCGCTGGCCGCAGCCAGGATATGCGGGGTTGAGCGGTAGTTTTGCTCCAGCCGCACCACTTTTGCGCCGGGAAAGTCCTTTTCGAACTTCAGGATATTACCGACCTCGGCCCCGCGCCAGCCATAGATCGACTGATCGTCGTCACCGACACAGGCGATGTTCCGGTGCCCGCCCGCCAGCAGCCTGAGCCACAAGTACTGTGCGACATTGGTGTCCTGGTACTCATCGACCAGGATGTATCGGAACCACCGCTGGTATTTCTCAAGAACGTCCGGGTGGTCCTGCAATATTCCGACCACGTGCAACAACAGATCACCGAAGTCGACGGCATTCAGGGTCTTCAGCCGTTGCTGATACTGTTCATAAAACTCCGTGCCCCGGTGATTATAGGCACCAGCCTCTGAACCGGGGACTTTCTGGGGCGTCCAGGCGCGGTTCTTCCACCTGTCAATCAGCCCCAGCAGCATCCGAGCAGGCCATCTTTTGTCATCCACATTCTCGGCCCGGATCAGCTGCTTGAGCAGGCGCAGCTGGTCGTCGGTGTCAAGGATCGTGAAATTCGCTTTCAGATCGACAAGCTCGGCGTGGCGGCGCAAAATTTTGACGCACAGACTGTGGAACGTACCCATCCAGGGCATGCCTTCGACACGTCCGCCGACCATGTGACCCACACGCTCTTTCATCTCCCGAGCTGCCTTGTTGGTGAAGGTCACAGCAAGGATTTCATTCGGCTGAGCCCGGCCTGTATTGAGGAGATGCGCGATCCGTGCGGTCAAAGCGCGGGTCTTGCCCGTGCCTGCACCGGCAAGCACCAGCACGGGTCCATCTAGGGTTTCGACCGCCTCGCGCTGTGCCGGGTTGAGTCCGTCAAGGTAGGGTTGCGGCCGCGCGGCTGCGGCACGGGCCGAAAGGCTTTGCGCTTCAATACCCTCAAACGCCGCCGACTCATCCATGTCCCAATCGCCCATTCTCACGATGTAGCGTGATACCGAGGGAATGAAAAGCATGTTCGCTGGATGTTCTTATCCCCGCGCGTGGATCGATCCAGATTTCCTGAACCGCCGGAGGACGCGCCCGAACCCGCCCCTCAACCGGCAGATGCAGCCGAGACATACCGTGTTCACCTGAATTCAGCGACCGGGCAAGACCGGATCATAAGCGGGTCAACATACCCTTCGATCAGCGGCCACAGCGCCCAAAAAGCTGCGTAAGGCTTTGCTTTTCGGGGTCTGGACGCATTGGTGGTCGACCTATGCCGCGCTGCACGATAGGCTGCTTTGATACATGGGGAAAGCCGATGGCAGGCATCGAAAACAAATTGCTGATCCTGTTTGCGCATCCGTCGCAGGGGCGATCCGAAGTCAATGTCCAGATGGCGCATGTGGCCGAATGGGTTCCGGGAGTGACGCTGGTCGATCTATACGCCGAGTATCCGACCTTCGACATTGATATCAACGCCGAACAGGCGCGGCTGGACGACCATGACACGCTTATCTTCCTGCACCCGCTGTACTGGTACTCGACACCGGCGATCCTCAAGGAATGGCAGGACTTGGTGTTGGAGTATGGCTATGCCTACGGCACAGACGGTATTGCGCTACGGGGGAAAACGTTCTTCTCCGCGGTAACCACCGGCGGTCCCGAGGAGGCGTATCGCGCAGACGGTTACAATCACTACACGCTTCGGCAATTGCTTGCGCCATTAGAACAGACGGCCAACCTGTGCGGGATGACGTGGTTGCCGCCGTTCGTGCTGCATGGTGCCCGTCATGCCAAGGAAACCGGGGTGATCCAGTCCCATCTGGATGACTGGGAGTATCTGCTGGAGGCGCTGGTGCATGGACGGCTGGACCTTGCGGCGCTGGAGGGTCTCGACACGTTGAACCCGGCGCTGAAAAACCAGATGCAGGAGGCCTGAGGTGGAGAGCTTCCTTCTGCAAGCCTTCATCTACCTTGTCGCGGCGGTCATCGCGGTGCCGCTGGCGAACCGGTTCGGGCTGGGGTCGGTGCTGGGATACCTGATCGCCGGGGTGATCATTGGCCCGGTTCTGGGCCTGGTCGAAGACACCGAAACGCTTCAGACCTATGCGGAATTCGGTGTTGTCATGATGCTGTTCCTTATCGGGCTGGAGCTTGAACCCCGCGCGCTTTGGGGGATGCGGGTCCGGTTGCTGGGCCTTGGCGGTGTTCAGATCGTCGCCACCACCGTCTTGATCATGGCCGCAGCGATGGTGTTTGGCCTTTACTGGTCGGTGGCCCTGGCGGTGGGACTTGTGTTCTCGCTCTCCTCGACGGCGATTGTGCTGCAGACCCTGGGCGAGAAGGGGTTGATCCAAACCGATGGGGGCAGGGCGAGTTTCTCGGTCCTGCTGGCCCAGGATATCGCGGTTATTCCGATGCTGGCACTGGTGCCACTGCTTGCCGCGCCCGAACTGATGAATGCCAATTGGGGCGGCGGTATCTCGGACATCCGGTTCACCGCAGGCGGCGGCGGATCTATCCTGGATGGGCAGCCGGGATGGATCGTCACGCTGGTGCTGTTGGCGTCGGTTGCCGTCATCGTGCTTGGGGGTCACTACCTGACGCGCCCCATGTTCCGGTATCTGGCACTGGCCAAACTGCCCGAGATCTTTACGGCAGCCGCGCTGCTGATGGTGATCGGGATCGCCTTGCTGATGACGCTTGTCGGTCTGTCACCGGCGCTGGGCACGTTCCTTGCTGGCGTGGTGCTGGCCAACAGCGAATACCGGCACGAGCTTGAGGCGGACGTTGAACCCTTTAAGGGGCTTTTGCTGGGGCTGTTTTTCATCACGGTCGGCGCGGGGATCAATTTCGCGGTGCTGTTTGCCGATCTGTTCCTGATCGTTGGCCTGACTGTGGGGATGATGCTGATCAAGGGTTTGGTTCTGTTCTCCCTGGCCAAGGCTTTCAAGGTGCGCGGCGCTGCGGGCTGGCTGTTCACGCTTGGGATGGCGCAGGCCGGCGAATTCGGCTTTGTGCTGTTGAGCTTCACGACCCAGAACGACGTCATTCCGGTCCCGCTGGGTCAGACACTTTTGCTGATGGTGACGCTGTCGATGCTGCTGACGCCCGGTCTGTTCATCTTCTACGAACGGGTGATCGCCCGGCAGATCGACACCGACCTGGGCCAGGAGGATGAAATCGACGCCGCCGGGCCTGTGATCATCGCCGGTCTGGGCCGTTTCGGTCAGATCGTGAACCGCATGCTTCTGTCGAATGGTCACAAGACGGTGGTTCTGGACTACCGCAACGATGTGATCTCGGGCTTGCGCAACTTTGGCGTCAGAGCATATTTCGGCGACCCCTCGCGTCCGGACCTGTTGCTTGCGGCCGGCATCCGAGAGGCAAAAGTACTGGTGGTCGCCGTCGATGACCGCGAAAAGGCGGTGCAGATGGTCGACTATGTGACCCGCGAGCATCCGCATGTGCATGTGGTGGCGCGCGCCTATGACCGCCAGCATGTGTACCAGCTTTATGCGGCCGGGGCGCGCGATATCGTGCGGGAGATGTTTGACAGTTCGGTGCGCGCCGGGCGTTATTCGATGCTTGCTCTGGGCCATCATCCGTTCGAGGCGGAACGCGCCACGCGGCGCTATGTCAAAGAGGACCGGCATGATCTGGCGCGCCTGGCACGGCTGTGGGACCCCGAGGTTTCGATGACCGAGAACGAGCCGTATGTAAATTTGGCGCGCGAGATCAACCAGCGCATCAATGAGGCGATGATGCAGGCACAGCTGCCGGACAACTCGGGGGCGGAACGCGCCTGGACGCCGCCGCCCAAGGGCGGCCGCGTTCGCGACACCAAAGATACAGCTGCCGAATAGCGCGCCTACCGGCGCAAGTCTCTTGAGCGCTGACGCGCGGATTGGCGCCCGCCCCGGCGGTCAGGACTTGGCTCATCGGGCGCGCGTCTGGATGCGACGCGGCCGCAAACACCCCAGTATTACGGAATTGTATGTTGCACTGCGACACGGTAGCACGGTGGAGATATCAAAGACCCGGAAGGTGTGCCGATGACCTGTTTTTCCAAGATCCTGATCGCCAACCGGGGGGAGATTGCGATCCGCGTCATGCGTGCGGCGAATGAAATGGGTAAGCGAACGGTCGCGGTATTTGCCGAGGAAGACAAGCTGAGCCTGCACCGCTTCAAGGCCGATGAAGCGTATCGTATCGGCGAAGGTATGGGGCCGGTGGCGGCGTATCTGTCAATCGAAGAAATCATACGTGTGGCCAAGGCCTGCGGCGCTGACGCGATCCACCCGGGATATGGACTGTTGAGCGAGAACCCGGCGCTGGTTGATGCATGCGAGGCGACGGGGATTGCGTTTATCGGACCCAAGGCTGACACGATGCGCGCGCTGGGCGACAAGGCCAGTGCCCGCCGGGTGGCGATCGAGGCAGGTGTACCGGTGATCCCGGCGACCGATGTTCTGCCCGACGATATGGCAGAGGTCCGCCGGATGGCCGAAGCGGTGGGATATCCCTTCATGCTCAAGGCCTCCTGGGGCGGAGGAGGGCGCGGGATGCGCCCGGTAATGGCCCCCGAGGAGCTTGAGGACAAAGTGCTGGAGGGGCGGCGCGAGGCCGAGAACGCCTTTGGCAACGGCGAAGGGTATCTGGAGAAGATGATCCTGCGTGCCCGTCACGTCGAGGTGCAGATCCTGGGGGATCAGTTCGGAGGCATGTATCATTTGTGGGAGCGCGACTGTTCCGTGCAGCGGCGCAACCAGAAGGTGGTGGAACGCGCCCCGGCACCCTATCTAAGCCCGTCACAGCGCGAGGAGCTTTGCGCATTGGGGCGCAAGATCTGCGCTCATGTGGGGTATCGCTGTGCCGGGACGGTCGAGTTCCTTATGGATATGGACAGCGGCGCGTTTTACTTCATCGAGGTCAACCCCCGTGTACAGGTCGAGCATACCGTTACCGAAGAGGTCACGGGGATCGATATTGTCCGTGCGCAGATCCTTCTGGCCGAAGGCAAAACAATCGCCGAGGCCACGGGCAAGCCGCAGCAGGAGGATGTGACTTTGAATGGTCACGCATTGCAGTGCCGCGTCACCACGGAAGATCCGCAGAACAATTTCATCCCGGACTATGGCCGCATCACCGCCTATCGCGGGGCGACAGGTATGGGGATCCGGCTGGATGGCGGGACGGCCTATTCAGGCGCGGTCATCACCCGGTACTACGACTCGCTGCTTGAGAAAGTCACAGCCTGGGCGCCCACACCCGAAGCGGCGATCGCGCGCATGGATCGCGCCCTGCGGGAGTTTCGGATCCGCGGCGTGTCGACCAATATCGCGTTTGTCGAGAACCTTCTGAAACATCCTGTGTTCCTGTCGAATGAATACACCACCAAATTCATCGACACCACGCCTGAGCTTTTCAACTTTGATGCCCGGCGGGACCGGGCCACAAAGATCCTGACATATATTGCCGACATCACGGTGAACGGGCACCCCGAGACCGAGGGTCGCGGCGGCGCCCCGCGTCTGGAGTTCAGACCCAGGGCGCCGGACTTGCGCGCAGAGGCTCCGGCACCCGGGACCCGCACCCTGCTGGAGGAAAAGGGACCGCAGGCCGTCGCCGACTGGATGCTGGCGCAGGATCGTTTGTTGCTGACCGATACCACGATGCGCGACGGGCACCAGAGCTTGCTGGCAACACGCATGCGCTCCTACGACATGATCAAGGTGGCGGATGCCTATGCGCACAACCTGCCGCAGCTGTTTTCGATGGAGTGCTGGGGCGGGGCGACCTTTGACGTGGCTTATCGGTTTCTGCAGGAGTGTCCGTGGCAGCGACTGCGCGACCTTCGGGACAAAATGCCGAACCTGTTGACGCAGATGCTGCTGCGGGCCTCGAACGGGGTCGGTTACACGAACTATCCGGACAATGTAGTTCAGAAATTCGTGCAGCAGGCGGCCGAAAGCGGTGTGGACGTGTTTCGCGTTTTCGACAGCCTCAACTGGGTCGAGAACATGCGTGTGGCCATGGATGCGGTGCTGGATACAGGCAAGATCTGCGAGGGCGCTATCTGCTATACGGGCGATATTCTTGACCCGCAGCGGGCCAAATACGACCTGGCCTACTATGTCGATATGGGGCATCAGCTGAAGGCGGCGGGCGCGCATATTCTGGGGCTGAAGGATATGGCGGGGCTGCTGAAACCGGCCTCGGCCAAAGTGCTGGTCACAGCGCTCAAGGAAGAGGTGGGATTGCCGATCCACTTCCACACCCATGATACCTCGGGTATATCGGGGGCCACGGTCTTGGCGGCGGCCGAGGCCGGGGCGGACGCCGTGGATGCCGCGATGGACGCCTTTTCGGGTGCAACCTCGCAACCTTGTTTGGGTTCGATTGCTGAAGCGCTGCGCAACACACCGCGCGACACGGGCCTGGACCCGGCGGCGATCCGCGAGGTTTCCGACTATTGGGAAATCGTGCGCAAGAAATACGCGGCCTTCGAAGCGGGGCTTAACGCGCCGGCTTCGGAGGTTTATCTGCACGAGATGCCCGGTGGTCAGTTCACCAACCTCAAGGCCCAGGCACGCTCGCTGGGATTGGAAGACCGCTGGCACGAGGTTGCACGTACCTATGCGGACGTGAACCAGATGTTCGGTGACATTGTAAAGGTGACCCCGAGTTCGAAGGTGGTTGGGGATATGGCGCTGATGATGGTCAGCCAGGGGTTGAGCCGCGCCGATGTAGAGGATCCGGAGCGGGATCTGGCGTTCCCGGATTCGGTGGTTGATATGATGCGCGGTCAGCTTGGACAGCCGCCGGGCGGGTGGCCCGTCGCGATCCAGTCGAAGGTGTTGAAAGGTGCGGCCGCCGATACCGGCAGACCGGGTGCGAACATGGTACCAGTGGATCTGGAGGCGAAGCGCGCCGAGGTCTCGGCACTTCTGGACGATATCGAGATCGACGACGAGGATCTGTGCGGTTACCTGATGTATCCCAGGGTCTTTGCCGACTATATGGAACGGCATGCCATCTATGGCCCCGTGCGGACCCTGCCAACGCCCGTCTTCTTTTATGGAATGGAGCCCGGGCAGGAGATCTCGGCCGAAATCGATCCGGGCAAGACGCTTGAAATTCGCCTACAGGCCGTTGGCGAGACCAATGAAGAGGGACAGGTCCGGGTGTTCTTTGAATTAAACGGACAACCCCGTACGGTACGTGTACCGAACCGCAAGGTTGGCGGCGACGGGGCAAGCCGTCCGAAGGCGGTTGAGGGGAACCCGGACCATGTTGGCGCGCCCATGCCGGGGGTGGTGGCCAGCGTTGCTATTGCGCTGGGACAGGAGCTGAAGGATGGCGATCTGATCCTGACAATAGAGGCCATGAAGATGGAGACGGGAATATATGCCGACCGCGACGCGACCGTGTCCGCGGTCCATGTGGTGCCGGGTGCGCAGATCGACGCAAAGGACCTGCTGGTCGAACTGGAGTGACCCAGCGGCGGCGCGTGCCGCGCCAAGTCTTCTGAGCCCTTCGGGCGGTGGCGCCCCGACCCGGAGGGCGTGACCGCAAGAGGCCGCCACGCCCGGCTGCGCCAAAGTCCCCATTGCATGTGCAGCGCCCGCGGGTGCGGTGTGGCGTCCAGACCGACGGTCTTCACATGTTGCCGGGTCAGGCGGATGTGACGGGAGACAATCCGGGCGCACCCGCCATTTTTTCGGCGGATGGCCAGTGCTGATCTGGCGAAATGCCGGGTTGGTTCTGGCCACAGGTTCGCATGATTTTGCGCTTGCAGGCGCAGACGGAATCCCTATAACAGCCGGATCAAATCGGAGCGCGGGCGTAGCTCAGGGGTAGAGCATAACCTTGCCAAGGTTAGGGTCGTGAGTTCGAATCTCATCGCCCGCTCCAATTTGAGGCTGAGACCTGAACCAGCCGCTTCGCCTAGCCTAACTAATCATCCCACCTGACCTAATCATCGTCGCCAAGGTCGAACCCGCCTCCACCGAGGCCGGATTCTCCGCCGCCGCCCTCACCCTCAGGCCCGCTTCCAATGGTTTTGGGGCACAGCGTGGACGGGTTCAGCGTGGCGTGAGGAATGATACGCACGTAACGGGGGCGATCGACGAGTGCATTGCTCCAGGTCTGTTTCGGCAGCCCCCCAATCGTCGTAACCGGGGACCAGCGACCCGATACTTCGGTCAGGATGACAGAATCCTGCGCGGCCATGATCGGCATGATATCCAAAGGCACGGTCTGGTCTGTCAGCGGTTCAAATCCCGTCATGCCATCGTCGGTCTTGGAATGCGACCAAAGCACCTTGTAGACGCCGTCCTCGAAACAGATTGACGAGATCCGCGTTGCCCGCTGATCCACGCGTCCGGGCAACATCTTGTCCTGGAGCGCGGTCAAAAAGGTCAGGTCTGTCGCATCCACGGCATCGTGCCGGGACATGATGTCACTCACGGCAAAGGCGATCTTTTCCGTCTGTGTGTTGGATTTGAACGCATCAAAGAAAAGGAAGCTATAGGCGAGCCACAATACGATGATCGGGAAGACCAGCATGAACTCGACGTTGGCATTGGCGGTTTCGTCACCACCGAAGCGGCGCAGGGCGGGGGTCCGAGGTTTCATCACAGCGGCTCGTTCATGAAGGCGGTGTAGGACACCATTTGAAAGCCCCCCGATGTGTCTTTGGGCAGCATCAGACCCAACCCGACACCAGGTGCGAAGGGATCGACGATCATGCAGGCGCGGACAAACATGATCCGGTTGCGGCCGCCTGAACTGAATGAAATCGTCGGATCAATCGTTCCGGTCCGGTCGGCGCAATTTGCCTGGTTCTGTGGATAGGATTTGGAAAGATCCATCTCAACCACTTCCAGGATCATGTCGCGTTCACAATTCACAAGGATCGAAGAGTGTTTGCAGACTGACTTCTTGAGCGAGTCGTGGGTCAGGGCAGACGCCTTGCCCACCCGGACCTCACGCGCCGCGATGTCCAGTCCCCGCTCGAGCATCATCCAGCGGGTGGCGAGCCACCCGGCCTCAAACACCGCAAGAAACAGCAGGAAAAGAAAGGGAAAGAGGATCAGAAAGTTGATCGTCGATACCCCGTCCTCGTCCCGGCGGAAACGACTAAGTTGTTGTGTAAGTCTCATAATTCCTCCAGCATCCGTTGTTGCCACGGCTTAGCGGGTCAGTTTCAGGTTCTCGATCTGGGCGGCGATGTTCGAGAACGCCAGATCGATGTTGACACCTTCGACCAGATAGGCGGTCGATGGAGACGAGGCACAGTCGGCCAGCGCGGCAGCTGCAGGCGCCGAGGTCTGTAGTTCAAACCCAATGGTGTATATTATCGCGTTACTCGACTGTTTGGCGGCATCGCAGATATCCTTGAGGTACTCGTCGCCCTTGCCATCATTTTCATTGTCGATCGCCTTTTCAAGCCAGGAGCTCGGGAAACCGTTACTGTTCCAGTACTCTGGTGTCTGCGAGGCATAGCCCTCGGCGTTGGGGCGGTACTGGATCGTGTTCCGCCCGTCCGACATCAGAACGATGATCTTGCGCGTACGGCCATCGGTCCAGCTGCGTGGCCAACCGGAAAACTCGGAGCTGAGTTTGCCTTGCTGGATCAGCTTGTCCACCACCGGGCTCGCAGATGGGTCAAGCAGTGCCACACCCCATTTCATCCCGGTATAGGCGGCGGTCCAGTTTTCGGGGACCAGGTCGGTGATCGCTTTTTTCAGATCGGTCTTGTTGTTTGAAAAGGCGACAACCTGATTAACGTCGTCCGGGCACAGGAAGTTGGCCGGTACCTGGCGGCTGCGCTGTTCATACCGGCGGACGGGTCTCTGACGCCACCCCCAGCGCGTGTAAACCCATTCCCAACGCGTGACCGTTACCCAGTAGTACTCGGTCCGGTTATAGTCCGAGAAGTGCTCGGTCTGGGGCAGACTGGCCGAGGTCGAGATCGCGCGGTTGCTGTAGTCATTGGGCACAAAATTCACGCAGTTCGCGTACTCATGATGCCGGTCAATGTTATAGGCCGAGGCTATTGTGTCGGACAGGTTTACCTGGGCTGAGTACGGCACGATGGACATCGCCGTGCGATCCTTGTTCTCGTCGGTCATGACGGTATCGACGAATTTGTGGGCCGCCTCTTGCAGATCGGTCAGGCGGGTGCCTCCGGCGTTCCAGCTGGACGCCTGTGTCATGGAGCCCGACACGTCGAGGATCAGAGAAATCTCGATGTCGCTGGCCGCCTGTTCTGCCTGGTTTGCGACGGCAACGCCGATTTCGTCAAATCCGATCATATGCAGGAAGAAGGTGTCCAGATCGTAGCTGGCTGTGGCAGAGATCCGGCGGCCGCCCGCAATCACCGGGGACTTAACATCCACTTTCAGATTGGGTGTCTTGTAGCTGCGTGACTTCATGTAGTCGAGGACCAGCGTCTTTGCGTCTGCCTCGGTGTCTGCGAGCGTTTGTTCCATGTTGGTCGCAGCGAGCACGCCGCGGTCGAGCGCGTTCTGAAGGTCCGCCCGTGCCATCTCGTGACGCATGAAATCGATCGCCATGCCCGAGGACACGACCATCAGCAGGAAGAGTACGATGGTAAAGGCGAACATACCGCCCTGTTCGTCGTTGCGGAATGCCGTGAAACGGCTGCGGAGATTTTCTTGGCATGCGAAACGATCGCGATAAGCGCCGGTACAGGGTAATGACATCATGTGAACCACCCGTTTTAACGTTCTGTCGGCATTAACCTGACGGGTACGGAAGGCATCGGCTGGACGCAAAAATGAAAAATGGATGATCTCACTAACGCGTTATTAACCTGTTTTTACTGAACATTTTTCAATCAAGTACAGAAAAAATATAACTGTAATAGTGATCACATTGAAGATGGTCAGAAAATAAAATGATTTATATTAGATTTCAGCCGTCATCAAAATTGGTATCCGCTTTAGTATTAAATTATGTCTAGTAATCGCCGGTGAATATATAAATTACACGGTGAATTTGATGCGCTACGTTAACATTTGAATGTGTGATGACGTAGTCTCGTCACAGTCTCGCTCCCGCAGGCGATCAGGAAATTGACGACGCTGCCAAATTCGAGGCGGGACCGAATCTGACCCCGAGCGGGGTCAGGCTTTTATTTTGTATCCGGTTCTGAAGATCCACCAGGTTACCGCCATGCAGGTGCCCAGAAAGATCAGAATGGCGAAGATCGAAATACCGACGCTCACATCGGAGACCTCGTAAAAGCTCCAACGGAACCCGCTGATCAGATAGAGCACGGGGTTGAACAGCGTGACTGTCTGCCAGGCTGGTGGCAGCATGGAAACGGAGTAGAAACTGCCGCCCAGGAAAACCAGCGGCGTGATCACCAGAAGCGGAACCAGCTGCAGTTGTTCGAAGTTGTTGGACAGGATCCCGATAATGAACCCCAGCAGGCTGAACGAAACGCACGTCAGCACCAGAAAGGCGATCATCCAGACCGGATGCGCAATTTGAAGCGGCACGAAGAAACCCGCAGTGCCCAGGATGATCAGTCCGATCAGAAGTGATTTCGTCGCGGCGGCGCCGACATAGCCCAGCACCACCTCGAAGTAAGACACAGGCGCGGAGAGAAGCTCGTAGATTGTGCCGATAAACTTCGGGAAATAGATCCCGAAGGACGCATTGGAGACCGACTGCGTCAGCACCGAAAGCATCACAAGACCCGGCACGATGAAAGCGCCGTAGCTCACACCGTCGACCTCCTGAATCCGGCCGCCAATCGCAGCACCGAAGACAACAAAGTAGAGGACGGTTGAAATCACCGGTGAGACGATGCTCTGTGCCGGTGTGCGCAGAGTGCGGGACATTTCGTAGATGTAAATGGCGCGGACGGCTTTGAGGTTCATGATGCGGCCTTCTCCTGCACGAGACCGACAAAGATCTCTTCCAGCGAGCTCTGACGCGTCTGGATGTCGCGTACCACGAGTCCGGCGGCGGAAAGGTCGGAGAGCAGACGGGTTATCCCGGTACGCCCGGCGCCGGTGTCATAGGTATAGGTAAGCGTGCTGCCATCCTCGGACCGAAGCAGAGCGTACCCGTCGAGGCTGGCGGGAATATCCGGTGCGGGGTTTTGCAGTTCGACCAGCATTTCCTTGCGGCTCATTCTGGTCATCAGGGTTTCTTTCTCTTCGACCAGAAGAATCTCACCATTGCTGATGATGCCGATACGGTCGGCGATCGCTTCGGCTTCCTCGATGTAATGGGTGGTCAGGATGATCGTCACACCCTTCTGCCGGAGCGTGTCGACCACCTGCCACATTTCCTTGCGCAGCTCGACATCGACACCGGCCGTGGGCTCGTCAAGGAACAACACCTGCGGCTCGTGACTCAGCGCCTTGGCGATCAGCACACGACGTTTCATGCCGCCGGACAACTCCAGGACCTTGGCGTCCCGCTTGTCCCAGAGGCTGAGTGAGGTGAGCACATCTTGTATCAGGGCGGGATTATCCGGTTTGCCGAATAGTCCGCGTGAAAAGCGGACGGTGTTCATGACGGTTTCGAAGGGTTCGAGCGTGATTTCCTGCGGGACAAGGCCGATGGCGGACCGCGCGCCACGGTAATCGCGGATGATATCATGTCCGGCCACCGTGACCGAACCCGATGTCGCGGTCACAAGGCCGCAGATCACCGAGATCAATGTTGTCTTCCCGGCGCCATTTGGACCCAGCAAAGCCAGAATTTCACCCTGCTGGATCTGGAGCGAGACAGAGTTCAGTGCGTTGTGACCCGAACCATAGGTTTTGGTCAGGTCGGTGACTGTGACGATGCTGGCCATGCGGCGGGTCCACCCTGGGTTCCTGTTTGGCGGGACCCTAGGCGGTTTTACGGAGGAGGTGAACGCCGAAAATGCAGGCCGTCGGTGAATGGCTTTTCCTGTCAAAAGGCGGCCCGTTCCGGGCCAAGTCCACAAGCCCAGCCCCGGGGGGGCTGGGCGATGGTGCCGGGAGTGGTCGTCAGTAGCCGGACTTGGCCCGCAGTGCCTGCTTGAGACTTGCATAGGCCCATGTGTCGCGGCCACCGCGGTCGCGTATCTCGGCCAGCTGTTGTTTGGCGCCTTCGACATCGCCCTGATCGATCAGGGCCTGACCCAGATACGCGCGTGCCAGGTTGTAGTCCGGGTCGATCGCCAGGGCGCGCTGATAGTGGGCCATGGCGCCCTGCGCATCGCCGGACTTGCGCAGGGCGAAGCCGGTATAGCTGAGGATCCGCGGATGGTCCGGCGCCTGCGCCGTGGCCAGGACGGCCAGGGCATCGTCATAGCGGCCGGCGAACGCAAGCGCCCGGGCCGCTTCGAACCGTTGATCATCGTCAAAGCGGCTATCCTGTGCGGCCTGACAGGATTGGCTGACCTGGTCCCAGATCTTGCCTACTGGGCAGTTTTGGACGCTGGTTGGCGGTGCCTCGCTGTCCGACGATGCCGCGAGAGCGATAGAGAACGGGACCACCAGAACGGCGATCAGCAGGGTCAGGCGCAACCTCGGTCTCCTTGTTCATCTATGCCCAATCTGGGGACGCATTGGCGTTGTGCGATTGAACCTTACACCAACCACAGATGCGCATAAGGGGGCAAGGCAAGATCCGAGGACGGAGCGGACAAGTCGGTCCCGGCAAGAAGATCGTGTCTCTGCGCCATACCTTCGGACTGTAACCACTCGACTGGCAGGGACTGAGCGGTCTCGGAGAAATTGAAAACCCCCAGGAGCGGCGCACCCGGGAATTCCCGGCGGAACGCAAACACCGCGGGCGGCGCCGGATCCAGAACCGTTGTCGCATAGCGTCCGGACAGGGCCGGGGTTTGCGCCCGGCGTGCGATGATACGCGCTATCCCGTTGAAAATCCGACCCTCGATGCTGGCCGGGTCGGACCGGCGCGCGGCGACGGTCCAATCCATTGTCGGGCGCTGCATCATCCGGCTGTCGCTGCGCTGTCCGGGGCGGTTGTGACCGACGGTCTGGTTCAACAGCCCCAGTTCGTCACCCATATAGATCAGCGGTATCCCACCGTAGCTGGCGATTAGCGCGTGGCCCATGAGAATGCGGCCGATGGCCAGATCGACGAGGCCGGGCTCGTCCAATTCGATGGCGCGCTCGAGGCCCGCGAGCGAGGCGAGTGTTCCGTTGTTGCGTTTGTCGCCGGTGGTCTCATTCACCTGGAACAGGCCGCCGCGCGCAAAACTGCCGGGGAATATCCCCTCGTAAAAATCAGCCAGGAACTGTCGGTGCAGATACGCGCTGAGGCCGACCGCGGCGGCATCCGCGTCGGTGATCGCCCAACCGATGTCATCATGGCACCTTAGATAGGTGCCCCAGGTTGCGTTCTCGAAGCGCGGCGGAAAATGGGTGGCCAGAACGTGGCGCATCAGGCGGGTGTCCCGGGTGGCCAGCGAAGACCAGTACTGCACCATAAGGTTGTTGTGATAGGCGAGGTTTGACACCCGCCCCGTGTGCTTGCCGGTGCCCAGATAGGGCACAAGATCCGCAGGGGAGACAATCGCCTCGGCCTTGAGCAGTGTGCCCGGCGCGACGATCCGCGTTGCTGCGCGCAGCGCTTGCAGGATGTCGTGGACGGGGGGCAAGTTCTGGCAATTGGTCCCCATCTGCTTCCACATGAAGGCCACCGCGTCGAGGCGCAGCGTTTCCGCGCCCCGGTTCATCAGATCCAGCATGATTTGCAATATGGCCAGAAAGACGGCCGGGTTGCTCCAGTTCAGATCCCACTGGAAGTGATGGAAGGTGGTCCAGACCCATTTGTCCGATGCCGGATCATGGGTGAAACTGCCCGGCGCATCGTCCGGAAAGATCTCAATCAGCGTGTCCTCAAAGGCCTGGGGCAGGGTACGGTCTGGAAACATGTGGTAGAAGGACTGATATGTGGCGTCGCCCGCTTGGGCCGCACGGGCCCAGGCATGTTCCCGGGCCGTATGGTTCAGCACCATATCGACACAGATTCCGATCCCCTGTGCGCGCAGGGCGGCCGCGACGTCGGCAAACTCTTGCATGGTGCCCAGCCTCGGGTCGATCTGTCCGTAGTCCTCGACGGCAAAACCACCGTCGTTCTCGCCGTCGCGGGGTTTCAGGCACGGCATGAAATGAACATAGGTTACGCCCAGCGACTTAAGGTAGTCGACATGGCCAAGTACGTCGGGCAAGCGCCCCGCAAATTTGTCGATGTAGAAGACATAGCCGACCCGGTCTGGTGCTAGAAACCAGTCCGGCGTGATATCACGGGCAAGATCGAGCTGGCGTAAAGACTTCGGGCGCGCGTCATGCGCCCGAGCCAGCAAGGCATTTAGCTTTGGTCCAAAAGCGGACCACCCCGGATGCGCGCCATACAGTCTCTCCAAAGGTTTCCAGAGATCGTCTGCGCTGCGCGCCAGCCGCAGGTCGAAAATCTGGGTGTCTGAGAGGCACGCGCCGGTCATAGCCGCCGGTTGTGCCTCAAAGCTGCCCGACATGGCAAGCCTTTCCGGTCCGATGCATGTCAGAGCGTCTTCGCGGGATCTCAAGGGGATCTCTATGTGATGGTGGTTGGGCATGCTGTCCGGCGGGTGCTGCCGGCACAACACCAAGCGGCCTTCGGACGGGGGCTGGGAACATGTGCCTATTGCGCGCGCGTCTTTCGCAAGAGCCCGGGCGGACGGCGCCCCTGCCTCAAAAGTCGGTCGGCGCGCCGCCTTCGGATTTGCGCCGGGCCACAAAGTCTTTGAGCGCGTCGCGGATCGCCTCGTCGATGGGCGGCGGTGTGTATTGCGCCAGGATCTTCTTCCAGGTCAGGTTTGCACGCTCCGCGGTCCACTGGCTGCCCGCTTCGGCCCAGGCTTCGAAGTTGCGCCAGTCGCTGAGGAAGGGGGCGTAGAACGCTTCGGTGTATCGCTCTTGCGTGTGGTCGGCGCCAAAGAAATGACCGTTCGGGCCGACCTCGGCTATTGCGTCAACTGCGAGGGAAGCGGCGGATGTGTCGGTCAGCGCCGGATCCATATAGCGCTGGATCTGCTGCAGTACCTCGCAATCCATGACAAACTTCTCATAAGACGCGGTAAGACCGCCTTCCAGCCAGCCGGCCGCATGGTATACCAGATGAACCCCGGACTGCACCGCGGCCCACAGGGAGTTCATGCTTTCCCACATCGCCTGGGCATCGGGGGCGTTGGCGGCGCAGGCATTGGATGCCCGCAACGGAATTCCGTAGTATCGGGCCATTTGACCGGTCATTTGCGTCGCGCGCATGTACTCGGGGGTCCCGAAGGCAGGGGCGCCTGACTTCATATCCACATTTGATGTGAACGTGCCCAACACACAAGGCGTCCCCGGGTTGATGCATTGGAACAGCGCGATGGCGGCCAAGCCCTCGGCGATGGATTGCACCACGGCGCCCGCCATTGTGACCGGGGCCATGGCACCGGCCAAAGTGAAGGGGGTCACAACCACGGGCTGGCCGCGGCGCGCAAAGCGCATCGCCCCATCCAGCATCGGCCAGTCATGCTTGAGCGGACTTGATGAGTTGATGTTGGTGTAGATCCGGGGCCGGGCGTAAAACTCCGCTTCGGGCAATCCGCTTGCGATGCGCGACATCTCAAGCACGTCCTCCACCCGCTCCGAGCCCAGGGAATAGGCATGGCACACCTTGTCGGTGAGCGTCAGCTTCGCATAGAGGCAATCCAGATGTCGGACAGAGGCGTGGATGTCGACCGGCTCAACCGGATATCCACCGGCGACGTGAATGCAGTTGAAATATTGGGTGAGCTTCAGAAAATCGCTGAAACTTTCGAAATCGCCCGCCCGTCTGCCCCGGTCCAGATCCATCGCGTTAGGCGGTGACGAGACGTTTACGAACGCCATATGGTTGCCACCGATCGTAATCTTGTGCGCCGGGTTGCGCGGCATGATGTCGAATTGCGCGGGTGCCAGCCCGATCATCTCCATGATCCAGGCACGGTCAAACTTCACATTTGCACCGTCCGGGTCCACATCGCAGCCTGCCTCGCGCAAGACGTCCCGCGCCTCGGCATTCAGGAACTCGACCCCGATTTCCTCCAGTACGCGCATGGCTGCGTCGTGAATGGCTTCGACGCCCTCCTCGGTCAACGGTTCGGTCACACGGTCGACATTGGTTATGATCCGCCAGTCCAGTTGGTCTATCGCGATACTCTCGCGTCGGGCGTTCCCGGCCCGTCCGCCAGCACGGCGAGATCTGCGATCAGACATGTGGGTTCCCCCCCGGTTGGATCACATACATCCAAACGTCCGACCCTTTGGGGTTCTGGGCTGTTTGCGACATTCAGCCGGTCGGATTTGCCATGCGGTCCAGCCAACGGGGCAATTCGGCAATCGATGGCAGGACAACTTCTGCATGCGGCGCCAGATCTTCCGCCGTCGCATATCCGGTCAAAACGGCAACCCGTCGCATGCCGGCGGCTGCGGCTGCCTCCATATCATGGGTGCTGTCGCCGATCATCACCACCTTGCTGGCCTCCACGTCGACATGATCTGCGAAACCCAACAACATTCCAGGTCCTGGCTTGGCGCCAAATCCGCTGTCATAGCCTGCCACGTAGTCGAACAGGTGATCGATCCCGGCGTTGCGAAGCTGTTGGGTGACCGGCGCGATACCGTCGTTTGTTGCAACCCCCAGCGGGTAACCGCGCGCTCTCAACAGGCCCAGAAGTGGAAGCAGCGGCGTCGCGGGAACCTGAACGGCCGCCGTGCTTCTGTCTCGTGTGATCCTGCGCAGCTCGTCCCGGGGTATTTCGGGAACCACTGGCGCCATGACACCAATCCAGTCGTCCAGGGTGCCCGCGATCAAGGGGCTATCAGGCAGATGAACCTCGTTGGTCAGGTCAAAGCGGATCGCCTCAGCCAGCGCTTGGACCTGATGTTCGGTGGTCGCCAAATCGCGCAGGAACATGGCGGTCCACTGGCCCCAGGTCTGGCGGAAGTCGAATAGTGTCCCGTCTTTATCGAACAGGATTGCGGTAATGTCCGACACTTGTACTCTCGCGGAAAATGCCTGCCGATCTTGCGCGACCACGTACCCGGAGTTTCCTCATGCCACGCGACCGTGCCCATCGCTCTGCTTATGTGCATTTCCAGCCTATGACCACCCGTTGGAGGGACAATGATGTCTATGGACACATGAATAACGCGGTCTACTACGAATATGTGGATGCCGCTGTTAACGGGTGGATCATTGCCAGCGACACGTTGCCGGTGCCAAGTGGACCGGTGGTCGGGCTTGTGGTGGAGTCGCACTGTGTTTTTCATGCCGCGCTTGGGTTTCCGGGGTGTATCGAGACCGGGCTAAAGGTTGCGCGGGTCGGGACATCTTCGGTCGTCTACGGGGTTGGCCTGTTTGAGGCCAGCGCGGATGTTGCCGCGGCCGAGGCGCGGTTTGTCCATGTCTACGTTGATGCGCAGTCCCGGCGCCCCGTCCCGCTGCCCAGGGACTTTCGCGCAGCCTTGCAGGCTTTGGTGCGGTAGACTGTCATGTCCAGTTCGGCAGGTTGCCGCCGGGTAGTCCGGCCCGGGCCCGGGCAACGTCTGTTGGGTCAATCGCGTGTGCATCCGCAAAGCCCATGACTGTGGCATCGTCCATCACCAGAAAGTCCAGCACAAAGGCCAGAAACTGCGGGTCCGCCACGCGGGCGCGCAGGTCGCCAGGTTCCGCGCCCGATGCGCCCAGAAAGGCGCTCGTGCGCGCCGCGTCTCCGGCAATCCAGATCATGGCAGCGACGGCGAGGTCCTCGGCGTCCTGCGGTGTCATCGGCGTCATTTTGCCGATCTATGCCGGAACCTCCGCCCTTGGCAAGGTTTCGTTAACACATATGGCGCAATCATGTCTGCACATGTCGCGGTACTTGGGGGCGACTGAAAACCTTATTGGGGACGTTCAGATATGGCCGGTCGAATTTTGATAGTTGATGCAAACGCCGAACAACGGCGTCATCTTAAAGAGCGTTTGTTAGACAGTTTCTATCTCGTTGATAGTCTCAACGCGCCGGAGGATCCGTTGCTTATGGCGCGCGCCCGACACGTTGATCTTGTGTTTATCGCAATAGACGGGCTGAACGCCGGCGGATATGACGCGATCGCCCGGCTTCGTGGTGCCGTTCGGACCTTTGGCATACCGATCATCGCAGTCATTTCGGGACCATACATTCGTGGCAAAGCGGCCCATGCGCTGGTCATGGGCGCGGATGATGTGATCGAGGGCAGCCTGTCCGAGGCCGAGATGCAGGCGCGTGTTAAAGTGCTGATCCGGATGAAACGTATGCAGGATGAGTTGCGGCTGCGTGAAGACACGGCACGCGGCCTCGGTTTGGCTCCGACCAAAATGCCGGCGGCTTGCGGTCGGCATTCCGTGTTGCTTCTGGGCTGTGGGGAAAGGCAGCCAGATCGCCTCACAGCCCAGTTGACCGGGTGCAACGGGCTTGACGTGACTCTGGTCAGTGAATCCGCAGAAGCACTGGAAAGCTGTCGGTTCGACCCGGGGACGCTGGTTCTGATCCGGCCTGACTGTACCGCGGCGGTTGCCGAGGGATTGCAGCTGATTGCTTCGCTGCGGTCCGCGCCAGAGACGCGTTACACACCGGTGGTTATGGTGGTCAGCCCAAATCATGTCGGCATGGCACTGCATGGTCTGGACGTCGGTGCATGCGATTTTGTGTTCGATACTGTGGATATAGATGAGCTGCATGCACGTCTGATCGCGCATCACCGTCGCTTCTCACTCAGCGATCGGCTGCGGGCGGACCTGACCAACGGTCTGGAGATGGCCGTCACTGATCCTTTGACCCGTCTTTACAACCGCCGCTACGCAGCCGCGCATATGCCACGGCTCATGGCCCGCTCGCGGGCCGCGGGGCGCCCGTTTACGGTGATGTTGCTGGATATCGACAACTTTAAACAGGTGAATGACTGTCATGGGCATGCTGTCGGCGATGCTGTCCTGGTCGAGGCGGCTCGTCGGCTCACCGGCGCGGTCCGGGCTGTCGATCTGGTTACGCGTTTTGGTGGCGAGGAGTTCTTGATCGCCCTTCCAGACACATCGCAGACCGAGGCCGCGAAGGTCGCAGAACGTGTCCGGCGCGAGATTGCGGGCGAACCGATGAGGGGCACGGGTGCGTCAGGCAACGCACTTGCGTTGAACATCACGGTCAGCGTCGGTCTGGCGGAGGTTGGCGATGGCGAGCAGGACGCGGCGTTCGACACGGCGTTTTCACGCGCCGATCATGCCATGTACCGGGCCAAACAACGAGGTCGAAACTGTGTAAGCCTGTTCAGCGCTGCCGCCTGAGCCCAGAAACATCAGTTGTCTCCAAGTAACGCGTTGAAATCTTGGATCTCAGCCCGCGTTGGGTGACTGAATGCACAGGCAAACGGGTTTGTCCCGTTAGTCCGGGGCCAACATGTAGCCCGCACCGCGCACGGTTTGAAGATAGCGCGGCGCTTTGGGATCGGCCTCGATCTTCCGGCGCAGTCGCGTGATCTGTACGTCCACCGCGCGCTCCTGCGCCTGCCCATCATCTCGGCCCAGGTCATGCACAAGCTGGGTTCGGCTGATCGCTTCGTTCGGACGCGCCGAAAAAATGCGCATAAGCTGGTTTTCCGTCGCAGTCAGCCGGATCATGGTTTGGCCATGCCACAACTCGCCGCGCGTCATGTCATAGCGGATCTCGCCCATATGGAGTGTTTTGGGCGGCTCGTTCGCGGTATCGGTTTTTGGGATCCGCCGCAGGATGGCGTTTATCCTGAGCAGAAGTTCGCGCGGTTCAAACGGCTTGGGCAGGTAATCGTCCGCCCCGGCCTCCAGGCCGCGGATGCGATCATCGCTATCGGCCTTGGCTGTGAGCAGCAGCATTGGCGTCGCGATCTTGTCACTGAGGTCGCGGGTCAGGCTGAAACCATCTTCGCCAGGCATCATCACATCGATCACGAGCAGATCAAATTCCAAACCGTCCAACAGCTTTCGGGCATGCGCGGCGTCCCGGGCCGTTGTCACCCAATAGTCGTGTCGCGACAGAAACTTCTTGAGCAGATCACGAATGCGTTCGTCATCGTCAACGACCAGAATATGAGCGTCAGGAAGTTCGTCATTGGTCATTCGTCAGTCTCCAGCAGGCGTTCGATGCGGCCTCTCATCTCCGGATCTATAATCTGCTCAAGCACGGCACGGAACCCCTGCACCGCTTCTGCGCCCGCATTCGAGTAGGCCCGCCGCATGCGCGCGCGCTGTGTCATCGACAGCTCCGCCTCCAGCGCTCGTCCCTTTTCGGTCAGTGTCAGGTTGCGTTGTCGACGATCTGCGCGCCCCACCGCGCTTCGGACCAGCCCGTCGTCCACCAGTTGCCGCAGTACCCGATTGAGGGATTGTTTCGTCACCCCCAGAATTGTAAGCAGTTCGTTCACAGTCAAACCGGGTCGGCGGTTTATAAAGTGCAGCGCACGGTGGTGCGCCCGCCCATATCCATAGTCCTCCAGAATACGGTCCGGGTCGGCGGTAAAGCCCCGATATGCAAAGAACATAAGCTCAATGCCTTGCCGCAATTGATCATCGGTCAGGAACAGAAGCTGCTCGCCGGTGGAGGTGGTCCCCTTCGGGCGGGATTGATGCATGCGGGTGCCTCCGGACTGTCGCTGACCCCAATTTATGTCAGCCATGTTGACTTTCCAAGGCCTCAATGCTAGCGATTCCCTATATAATTGTAATTTCCTGTCGAATATGCGGCATGTTGCGCAATAATCGGCAAGGTTAGCGGAGGATCTGGCAATGGCGGGTGCTTATGATGATCGCGACGGAACCATCTGGATGGATGGCGAACTGAAGCCCTGGCGCGCAGCACAGGTGCATATCCTGACCCATGCGATGCATTACGGCTCCAGCGTTTTCGAGGGAGAGCGGGCCTATAACGGCAAGATCTTCAAGAGCCGCGAGCACTCGGAACGGCTATTGTTCTCGGGGCGCGAGATGGACATCCCAATCCCCTACACGGTCGACGAAATCGAGGCTGCGAAACAGACAGCGCTGACCGCGAGCGGGTTGAGCGATGCCTATGTCCGGGCCGTATGCTGGCGTGGCTCGGGCACGGATATGGGGGTGGCTGCTGCCGCAAACCCTGTGCATATGGCGATCGCCGTCTGGGAGTGGGGGGCCTACTACGGGGACGCGAAAATGCAGGGCGCCAAACTGGACATCTCGAAGTGGAAGCGTCCAAGCCCAGAGACCATCCCCTGTTTTGCCAAGGCCGCGGGCCTGTACATGATTTGCACAATGTCCAAACACGAGGCCGAGGCCAAGGGATGTTCTGATGCCATGATGATGGACTATCGCGGCTATGTAGCCGAGGCGACCGGCGCAAATGTGTTCTTTGTAAAAGATGGCAAGGTGCATACGCCCACGCCCGATTGCTTCCTGAACGGGCTGACGCGGCAAACGGTGATCGGCATGCTTAAGGATCGCCAAGTGCCGGTGATTGAACGGCATATCATGCCCGATGAGTTGGAGGGTTTTGAGCAGTGCTGGCTGACCGGGACGGCGGCCGAGGTTACACCGGTCGGGCAAATAGGCGATCATCGTTTTGAGGTTGGCGAACTGACCCGCTCGATCGCCCGCGATTACGAGGCGCTGGTGCGCGGGTGAGCGGTCTTGCGGCCGATCTGACGGCCCTGGCCGCTGCTGTTCCCGGCCGCTTCGTTCTGGGTATTGCGGGGGCGCCGGCCTCGGGCAAGTCGACACTTGCCGAGAATCTGGTCCGCGCGGTGTCGGGGGCGGCCCTGTTGCCCATGGATGGGTTTCACCTGGATGACGCTTTGCTGACGGAGCGGGGCCATCGCAATCGAAAGGGTGCGCCGCATACCTTTGATGTTGAAGGCTTTTCAGCAGCGCTCCGCCGCGTGCGCGATGGCGAGGCAGTCTACGTTCCGCGCTTTGACCGGGGTCTTGAACTGGCGCGTGCCGGGTCGATCCACATCAGTGCCGAGGTCCGCGTCATCGTTGTCGAAGGGAACTATCTTTTGCATCATACAGGCGGTTGGGAGGCAATTCAGCCGCTGCTGCACGCGTGCTGGTATCTGGATGTACCTTCAGACGAGCTTGACCGCCGGCTGCTGGCGCGCTGGACGGCACATGGCAAAGATCCGAATGAGGCCCGGCGCTGGATTGATGGTAACGACATACCGAACGCGCAGATCGTGGCCCGCGGCCGCATCAGGGCGGACAGGGTCCTTGGTCCGGATGATCCAATTTGATCGTGGACTGCCGGCCCGACCAGTGGCTTTTGCAGATGTGTCGGCGGGGCGCGGCGGCCCGACCCTGGTTCGGCGTGTATGATGTTTTCTTTGGCCGTGGGGGAGGGTTCGATCCTACCCGGCCGCCACACACCACGGCGGTTGGCAGCCCTCAGCGGGGATTCAACGAAGGGTCGAAATGCCCCCGACCGCCAAAAATGGGCAGCGTAGGGCAAATTCGCTTTGCCCCCGGTGCAAATGTAGGGTTGTTCGAACCATAACGTCGCAAAAAGCCCTGCCGGAGGCAATCGTCCGCTTGCAGGGCGGAAATCTCACTCCTATATAGCGCAGTGACCCGTCGCTCTGGCGGCGTACACCTATGGGATGAGGATCGGGGGCCGAAACCGGACCCGGCCTCGCAATCGCCAAACGAAGAGGCAAGATATGTCAAAAGTTATCGGTATCGATCTGGGAACCACCAACTCCTGTGTGGCCATTATGGACGGCTCACAGCCTAAGGTTGTCGAGAATTCCGAAGGCGCGCGTACCACACCGTCCATCGTCGCCTTTACCGACGATGAGCGCTTGGTCGGCCAATCGGCCAAGCGGCAGGCCGTGACAAATCCGACCAACACTCTGTTCGCCATCAAGCGCCTCATCGGACGCCGGACCGATGATCCGATGGTCGCCAAAGACAAAGAGATGGTTCCCTACGAAATTGTTGAGGGTGACAATGGCGATGCCTGGGTAAGCGTAAAGGGCGAAGAATATGCCCCCTCTCAGATTTCCGCTTTTATTCTGCAGAAGATGAAAGAGACGGCCGAGGATTACCTGGGCGAAACCGTTTCCCAAGCCGTCATTACGGTGCCAGCCTATTTCAACGATGCCCAGCGCCAGGCGACGAAAGACGCGGGCAAAATCGCCGGGCTTGAGGTGCTGCGCATCATCAACGAGCCGACGGCTGCCGCACTTGCCTATGGTCTGGATAAGAAAGAAACCAAAACGATTGCAGTCTATGATCTGGGCGGCGGTACGTTTGACATCACCATCCTTGAGATCGACGATGGCCTGTTCGAAGTGAAGTCGACCAACGGGGACACGTTCCTGGGCGGTGAAGACTTTGACATGCGGATCGTTGAGTATCTTGCCGAGCAGTTCAAGAAAGAGAACGGCGTCGACCTGACCAAGGACAAGATGGCGCTGCAGCGGCTTAAAGAAGCTGCCGAGAAAGCCAAGATCGAGCTGTCCAGCTCGTCCCAGACCGAAATCAATCAGCCCTTTATCTCAATGGACCCGGAAACCAAGCAGCCCTTGCACCTGGTCCTGAAGCTGACCCGGGCCAAGCTGGAGAGCCTGGTCAATGAGTTGATCGGTCGGTCGATGAAGCCGTGCAAGGACGCACTTAAAGATGCGGGCCTGAGCACTTCGGACATAGATGAGGTGGTTCTGGTCGGCGGCATGACCCGGATGCCCAAAGTGGTTGAAGAAGTGACCAAGTTCTTTGGGAAAGAGCCGCACAAGGGCGTCAACCCCGATGAAGTTGTGGCCCTGGGTGCGGCCATTCAGGCCGGTGTGCTGCAGGGTGACGTGAAGGATGTGGTCCTGCTTGATGTGACGCCGCTGAGCCTGGGGATCGAGACCCTGGGCGGCGTGTTCACACGTCTGATTGACCGCAACACGACGATCCCGACCAAGAAGAGCCAGATCTTTTCGACCGCCGAGGATAATCAGAACGCTGTGACTATCCGGGTTTTCCAGGGTGAGCGCGAGATGGCCACCGATAACAAGATCCTCGGCCAGTTCAACCTTGAGGAGATCCCACCAGCGCCGCGCGGACTGCCGCAGATCGAGGTGACCTTTGACATCGACGCCAACGGCATCGTCTCGGTGAGTGCCAAGGACAAGGGTACCAACAAAGAACAAAAGATCACGATCCAAGCCTCGGGCGGCCTTAGCGATTCCGATATCGAGGAGATGGTGCGCGAAGCCGAAGAGAATGCCGAAAGCGACAAGGCCCGCAAGGAATTGGTCGAAGCCAAGAACCAGGCCGAAAGTCTGATACACAACACCGAGAAATCGGTCGAGGAGCACGGCGACAAGGTGGATCCGACAACTGTCGAAGCCATCGAGATGTCGGTCAAGAACCTCAAAGAGGCACTCGAAGGCGACGATGCAGACAAGATCAAGCAGCGCAGCCAGGATGTGATGGAAAGCTCCATGAAACTGGGCGAGGCGATCTACAAGGCACAGGCAGCCGAGGCGGAAGCGGCTGAGGCCGCGGACGAGCCCGCGCCGGTCGACGCCGGTGATGACGATGTGGTCGACGCTGATTTCGAAGATCTTGACGACGATCAGAAGCGCGCCTGAGCATAGGACCCCTCGTGACCGGCCCGTCCCCAATCAGGGTGGGTCGGTTGCAGTGTTGTAAGGAGGGCTTGTGTGATG
>JBCCYF010000010.1:0-63224 GCA_039190275.1 Pseudomonadota bacterium
CCCGGGTCTTGTGACCAACGCCCAGCAGGCCATCCGCGACGGCCTGTCCGCTGCAATTGAGACGGCATGCAAGTACTGGCGTCTTAACCTGATCCTTCTGCTGCTGATCGGGATTTTTGCTCAGTTGCTCGCCATTTTGCCGGACTGGCTGTTCTTCGTGATCCTCGGCAGTATGGTCAGCACGGTCGGCGTCCTGCAACTCATCGGCTGGCGGCCGCGGTTTTCGGAGGCGCAGGTGATCCGTGCCGAAACGCTCACCGGATTTATAGCGGCGGTCTTCGGCGGGCTTGCAGGGGTCTGGGGGCCGCCTATCTTGCTCTATCTGCTGGCACGCAATACCCCCAAGGCCGAGCAGATACGCGCGCAGGGCATAGCATTCCTGATCGGATGCAGTGTTCTTCTTCTGGCCCATATCCGATCGGGCATTCTTGACAGTGCAACGTTACCCTTTTCAGCCTGGCTCGCGGTACCTGCGGTGCTGGGCATGTTGATCGGAATGCGGGTACAGGATCGGCTCAATCAGGAGCGATTTCGCACGGCAACACTGATCGTACTGGTGATTGCCGGGCTCAACCTGCTTCGACGTGGGCTGTTTGGCTGACGTCGCCAGCGGTCAGCCCGTCGCAGCCATACCGCCACGCCGCGCATCCGCGGCGGCGCTCACGGCACCCTCGGCGGCGCGCTGTGCGATATGGACACCGCCAAAGTAAAAGTTCGGGGCATCCCAGACCACCGCATCGGGCCAACTGTCAATCAGCGCCTCGCGCCGTGCCGCGCCGCCGGTATCCTCGAAACTGAGGCCGCCGCCCTCGACATGCATACGCGGCGCGTCGACGGCCTCCTCAGGGTTCCAGCCATGGTCCACCAACCCCAGCAAAACGGTGGTCATGGCCGAGCGGATCCGGTTCGATCCGCCACTGCCCAGCACCGACAAACCGCCATCCGGATCCCGCACAACCGACGGGCACATCATTGAGGCAAGCCGTCGTCCGGGCACCCAGGCCGTCGGGCCACCGGGGACAAGATCCTCCTCTCCCAGCATGTTGTTCGGCACGATCCCCGTACCCGGTATCAGCCGCCCGCACCCCTCGCCATTGGACAGCGTCAGGGCAGCGCCCATTCCGGCCGCATCGATCACCGAGATATGCGTGGTGCCGCGCACGGCAGCCCTGTGATTGTTCAAAACGTCACGCAACGCTGCCACCCGTTCGGGCGCAAGCAACCGCGCTGCTGTCTCGGGCTCGGCGTCGAGGGCTTCGCTCTGGCGCAACGCCGCCACTTCAAAGAACGCCCGGGCCACCTCCGGCGGGCTCGCGCTTGGGCCGAGCGCCTCAAGCGCCAGGGCAATCTGGACCCCGCCCAGGCTCGGCGGCGGGTTTAACCGGACCTGCCGCCCAGCACGTTGCACTGCAAGGGGTCGGCGCCAGACCGGATGCGCCTCGGCCAGATCCCGCGCCGTAAGACCAGTACCCGGCAGGTCCAGAAGACCCTGGGCCACCTCCCCTTCGGTGACAAAGCGCAGACCCTCGCTGGCCATCACCTCCAGAACATCTGCCAGCCCGGGGTTCGCGGCACGGTCTCCAGCCAAGGGTGCCACGCCGCCCGGGGCAAATATGTCCGACACCGCCGCATCGGCGGCCAGTATCGGCATGACCAGTTCCGCCACACGCGCCTGCGCCGCAACAACCTCGAACCCGGTGCGCCCATGGGCAACCGCCGGTGCCACAAGATCGCTCCACCGCAGGCGGCCGTAGCGCCTCTGGGCCGCATAGAGCGCCGGCATCAGGCAAGGCGCCGCAACCGTGCCGGCACCGATGTGAAAGTCCTGCAGTGCGGTCCCGAAATCCACGGTGATCGTGGCGAGGTCCAAATCCCCTTCGGTAACCCGCCCCGCCGGGGTTTGGACAAACCCGTCCAGAAGCACCGGCTCTTCGTTCACCGGAGCGACCATCAAGAATCCGCCACCCAATGGTTGTGCAAGGACCGGCTCAACCACAAATGCCGTGCAGGCCGCGGCGATACAGGCATCTACAGCGGTCCCTCCGTCGCGCAACACCACCTCGGCTGTCTCCGTCGTCAACGGATGACCTGTCGCTACTGCAAACCCCATTTCGTCCCACCACTGCGATTTCGCCCGCCTCGGGCCCCGGTTCCCACCGGAACCACACCCTGAGTGCGCGGGCAAACAAATAACGCCGTCCCGACGGTCGGAACGGCGTTGTTGCAGAGTTGTAGGGAGGTGTCAGACCGCGCTGCGGAACACCACGGCTTCTTCCATGATATCGGAATCGACAAAGGCTTCGTACTGCCGGAAGTTCTCTTCGAACATCCGCACCAGACGCGCGGCCTGCCGATCATAGGCGTCCGGCTTGTCCCAGGTCCGTCGCGGGTCGAGCAACAGGTCCGCAACACCTGGGCAGGAGGTGGGTACGGCAAAGCCAAAGGCATCGTCCATCCGGAAGGTCGCATGGGCCAGCGAGCCGTCGAGCGCCGCGGTCAGCAAGGCCCGGGTGGCGCGGATCGGCATCCGGCTGCCCACGCCATACGCACCACCGGTCCAGCCGGTGTTCACCAGCCAACAGGTTGCCCCCTGACTTGCGATCTTCTCGCGCAGCAGATCACCGTAAACCTCGGGGCGGCGCGGCATGAAGGGCGCGCCGAAGCAGGTGGAAAAAGTTGGCTGAGGTTCGGTCACTCCCTTTTCCGTCCCTGCGACTTTGGAGGTAAATCCGCTGAGGAAGTGATACATCGCCTGTGCTGGCGTTAATCTGGCGATAGGCGGCAAGACGCCAAAGGCATCGCAGGTCAGCATGATGATGTTTTTGGGCATGCCGCCACGCGCTGTTTCTGAAGCGTTCGAGATTGCCTCCAGCGGATAGGCGCAACGCATGTTGGCCGTCAGGCTGTCATCCTTGAAGTCCAGTTCCTTTGTGTAGGGATCATAGACCATATTCTCGATCACCGTGCCGAACCGGTCGGTTGTAGAATAGATTTCCGGCTCAGCCTCGGGGCTCAGATCGATGGTCTTGGCGTAACACCCGCCCTCGAAGTTGAACGTGCCCTTGTCCGACCAGCCATGCTCGTCGTCGCCGATGAGCACCCGCTCGGGGTCTGCGCTCAATGTCGTCTTGCCGGTCCCGCTCAGGCCGAAGAAGATCGCGGTGTCATGCGGATCGCCCTTTGCGTGATTGGCCGAGCAGTGCATCGGCATCACGCCTTTTTCGGGCAGCAGGTAGTTTAGAAGCGTGAATACGGACTTCTTGTTTTCACCGGCATAGGATGTGCCAGCGATAAGGATGAGTTTCTTTTCGAACGACATAGCGATCACGGTTTCGGATCGGCAGCCGTGCCGTTCCGGATCCGCCAGAAAGCTCGGGCAGTTCAAAATTGTGTATTCCGCCAGAAAGTCCTCAAGTTCGGATGCATCGGGCCTGCGCAAGAGATGGCGGATGAACAGGTTGTGCCACGCCAGTTCGGTAATGATCCGGACGTTCAGGCGGTGCTCTGGATCAGCGCCACCGTACAAGTCCTGAACGAAAAGCTCGCCACCCTGCACATGCGCGAGCATATCGTCATGCAACGTTGCGAAGGCCTCGGGGGCCATGGGCGCGTTGTTATCCCACCAGATCGACGCCTCGACCGAGGGTTCGCGCACAACAAATTTGTCTTTCGGTGACCGCCCGGTGTGCTTTCCCGTGGTCACCAGCAGTGTGCCGCCGCGCCCCAACTCGCCTTCTCCGCGGGCAATAGCCGTTTCGACCAATGCCGCTTCCTGCAGGTTGTAATGAACCGTTTCAACACCAACTACGCCGGTCGCCTCCAGCGTTAACGCCGGATTCACCTTACCATGTTCCATATGAAGTTCTTAACCTCTCGCACGTGCGGGCCCGACTCAGGCGTCGGCGCTCCGTCTCCCCGAAATGTGCCGTATTCCGCCGGAGGGCCAATTCCGACTAGCAGATATTCAACAAATGCCATAAATACGACGGCTATACCTTCTGGATAACATTATGTCGCCATTTTTCCAGTGGAATTTATGTGGCACACCTGCGGCAGATCGTGGCGATACGGCCACTGCAGGCCAGTTTAACTAGACTGTTCATTGAATAGTCACGGCCGATTCTCTGTTCGGCCCCACGAAAGAAAAGGGAACGGGTGATGTCTACGAATATCGCGCTTGTGGATGATGATCGAAATATTTTGACCTCTGTGTCTATGGTTCTGGAAGGGGAAGGTTACGACGTCAAGACATATAATGACGGCGCTGCCGCCCTGACCGCTTTCGAGAAAACAATGCCTGATCTGGCCGTGCTTGATGTGAAAATGCCACGCATGGACGGCATGGAACTGCTGCGCCAGTTGCGCACCCGCTCTGATCTTCCGGTGATCTTCCTGACGTCCAAGGATGAAGAGATTGACGAATTGATCGGCCTCCGCATGGGCGCGGACGATTACGTGCGCAAGCCCTTCTCGCAGCGTTTGCTGGTCGAGCGTATTCGGGTCATCCTGCGCCGCCGCGAAAACGCGGCCCGCGAATCGTCCGAAGGTGAAACCAAGACGATGAGCCGTGGCAGTCTTACCATGGACCCGTTGCGCCATTCAGTGGTTTGGAAAGGCCAGCAGATCACTCTGACCGTCACCGAGTTCCTTATCCTTCAGGCCCTTGCACAGCGGCCCGGCTTTGTGAAAAGCCGCGATCAGCTGCTGGATGTCGCCTATGACGATCAGGTCTATGTAGATGACCGGACGATCGACAGCCACATCAAGCGGATCCGCAAGAAGTTCAAAGTCTACGATGATGATTTCTCGTCGATCGAAACTCTCTACGGTATCGGCTACCGGTACAACGAGGCCTAAAGCCATGTCCGACCGGGGGCGGTCGCATGCCATGGCCATGCGCAAACACAAGATTATCCTGACGGATGGGGCGGATACCTCCGATCGTCAGGACGAAACCAGCCAGACCGAAAAGGTCAACGTGCTGGACTGGAAGGGCCGCTTTGGCCGCCGTTCACCGCTTTCCCGCAAAATCATAACGTTCAATCTTGTTGCCCTTGGGGTTCTGCTGACGGGGGTTCTTTACCTGAACCAGTCAGACGGCGCGCTTGAGGAGTTGCGGTTGCGCGGGATGATGACGGAGGCCAAACTGGTCTCGAACATCCTTGCACAGGAACTTGAGCCCGGCAGCCTTGAGAACGACCCTGCCCCGGCCATGACCGCGCTGAGCACGCTGCAGCGCTCAACCGAATCGCGCATGTTCCTGTTCGACCCCGGTGCCCGCTTGGTCGGCATGTTCACACCCAATGGTGGCGCGACCCCGGCCAGCGAGATCATCCGCATCGAACCAGACCGCCCGACCGCCTTTACCGCGATCATGACCGATATATGGGATCGGATCAGCCGCATATTCCACAAGCGCCGGATCCGGGCGTTTCCTCTTGGGGTGGTCGCCGCCGAACCCCTTGCGGGCCAGGTGCTGGAAACCAGTGGCGTGGTCCAGGACTCCGGCAGTACCGGCAACGGCGATCAGGTCCTTTCGGTTGGCGTTCCCATCGTCAAAGACGGTGACATCATCGGCGCGCTGGTGCTGATCACCCGGCCGGGTGATCTTGATGTCATTATCCGATCCGATCGCGAGCGCATCCTGCAGGTCTTTGCCCTCGCCTCGATCATTTCGATCATACTCAGCCTTGTTCTTGCCAATACCATTGTCGGTCCATTGCGCGACCTGGCCCTGGCGGCGCAGGAGGGTGCAAGCCCGGATTCCGGCAAACTGAACCCCGAGCGGATCAACATGCCCGACATGACCGCCCGCCCGGATGAAATCGGCTATCTGTCCGGCGCGATGCGGCAGATGACCAAAGCACTTTTCGACCGGATTGAAGCCAACGAAAGCTTCGCTGCGGATGTGGCGCATGAAATCAAGAACCCGCTGACGAGCCTCCGCTCGGCGGTCGAGACGATGCCTTACGCCAAAAAAGATGACGACCGGCAGCGCCTTCTGGACGTGATCAAGAACGATGTGGACCGACTGGATCGTCTGGTGACAGATATCTCCAATGCCTCGCGTCTGGACAGCGAGCTGGTGCGGGATCAAATGGAGATGTTTGACCTGCACTTGCTGCTTCGCAATATCTTGCAGTTCACGTCGGATCCGGCCGAGCGCAAGGGGGCCACCCTGGTCGAGGCCTTTGGACGGGCACCACTTGAGATCCTTGGACTTGAGGGACGACTGGCTCAGGTGTTCACCAACCTCGTGACCAATGCGATTTCCTTTGCGTCCGAGGGCGACCGCATTCGGGTTCATACCCGCGCCACCGACAATCACACGGTTCGCATAACGGTCGAGGATGACGGCCCCGGTATCCCGGATGACAATCTGGCGGATGTGTTTAAGCGGTTCTACTCCGAGCGTCCCAGCGCCGAGGAGTTCGGCAACCATTCCGGACTTGGGCTGGCAATCTCGCGCCAGATCGTCGAGGCGCATAGCGGCACCATACATGCGGAAAACATACGCCCCTATGGCGCTGACCTCAGCACGCCACCCTTGGGTGCGCGTTTCGTGGTGGAATTGCCCGTTTGAGCACGACACCGGATGGCCAAGGGCTGATGCACGCCAGCTGTGTGGCAGTCGGCGACAGGGCCGCCCTGATCACGGGCACATCCGGAAGCGGCAAATCCACCCTCGCGTTGCAGTTGATCGGCCTTGGCGCGATTCTGGTCACGGACGACCAGGTGCAACTGACACAGCGCGAAGATACGTTGCATGCCAGCCCACCCCCAGACCTGTCCGGTCTGATCGAAGTGCGGCATCTGGGATTGCTGCGGCTCAACTACCAGGCCTGGGGTCGTGTGGTGCTTGTGACCGACCTTGAAACCCCGCTTGACGTGCCCCGTTTACCGCAGGTGCGAAAAACCTTGATCACGGATGTGTGCTTGCCATTGATACCCGGCAAGAATCATCCAAATTTGGCTCATGTGATCCTGGCATGTCTGCGGTACGGACGGCACCCGCTGTTTCTGGACCCGGATCCGCCGGCAAAGAGACAGCAACATGCACCCAAGTCCTGAGCCGAAAGCCACCCAGCAGGACGTGGCCCTGATTACCGGTCCCGCCGGCGCCGGTCGATCAACCGCAATAAATGCATTTGAAGACTTGGGTTTCGAAGCTATCGACAATCTGCCGCTACCGCTGCTGTTGCGTCTTTTATCGGGCGAGGTGCACGAACGCCCCCTGGCAATCGGGGTTGACGCGCGGACCCGGGGGTTCAGCGCCCAAGCGTTGATCAGCGTGCTCGAGTCGCTGGCCGATGATCCGTCCCTCAACGTGTCGCTGGTCTATGTCGATTGCGACACCGATACGCTGCTTCGTCGGTTTTCGGAAACCCGGCGCCGCCATCCGCTGGCCTCAAGCACGACGGTTTTGACCGGTATTGAGGAGGAGCGCGCACTTCTGGCGCCCCTCACCGGGCTTGCGGATGTTCTGATCGACACGTCACACATGTCTCCACACGACCTGCGCGCCGAGGTCACCCGATGGTTCGGGGACAGCGGACATGACCATCTCAGCGTCTCGGTCCAGTCTTTCTCCTACAAGCGGGGTAAGCCCCGCAGCGCTGATATGGTGATGGATTGCCGGTTTCTGAAAAATCCGCATTGGCGCCCGGATTTGCGGGCGCTGACGGGACAGGATCCGGCGGTTGCCGCACATGTGGCAGAAGATCCGCTGTATTCATCTTTTTTTGACAAGACTTTGGACATAATACAGACGCTTCTTCCTGCATATAAAGCGGAAGGGAAGTCATATTTTACGCTGGCTCTGGGATGTACCGGCGGAAGACACAGATCCGTTTGTGTTGCCGAGTCTTTGGCGATTGCACTTGCGGACAGTGGATGGCCTGTGTCTATTCGCCATAGGGAGTTGGAGCGTGCAGTGCAACATGACACGCGAAAGGATGCGGTGAACACGTGATCGGTATTGTAATCGTTGCCCACGGGGGTCTGGCCCGCGAGTATCAGGCCGCGATGGAACACGTTGTTGGCAAACGCCCGGGGATCCGCGCTGTCAGC
Source organism: Pseudomonadota bacterium (assembly GCA_039190275.1). GTDB lineage: Bacteria > Pseudomonadota > Alphaproteobacteria > Rhodobacterales > Rhodobacteraceae > Halovulum. The sequence goes on from JBCCYF010000010.1 coordinate 8,071, forward strand.
ATTGGCGCAGACGATCTACGCGCCGAAAAACAAGCCGAGGTGAATGCCGCGATTGACAGTGTGGACATGGGTGATGGCGTCGTTGTCGTAACAGACATGTTTGGCGGGACACCGTCAAACCTTGCCGTGGCCGCCTGTGACAACCCGGACCGCAAAGTGCTTTATGGGGTGAACCTTCCCATGCTGGTCAAACTTGCCAAAGCACGGAACAAGCCACTGGATTCCGCAGTGCAATGTGCGTTGGACGCGGCCCGCAAGTACATCAACTGCGCCGATGGGCTGCGCGTTGGCAAAAGTGCTATCACCGCCTGATGGTCGCAGACTTCACGTTATCCATCACCAATGAGCGGGGCCTACATGCCCGTGCCTCGGCCAAATTTGTTGAGGTGGTCGAGGCCCATGACGCGTCCGCCCAGGTCAGCCGTGACGGGATGTGTGTCTCGGGTGACTCGATCATGGGTCTGCTTATGCTCGCGGCCGCGAATGGAACCAGCATCTCGGTCAGTACATCCGGACCCGAGGCGGATTCACTTGCGACAGCCCTGACAACGCTCGTCTCGAACAAGTTCGGCGAGGGGTCATAGTTCCACCGCCAATGGCGTGGCGCTTACCGGCTTTTCAGGAACGTGGTTTCGGCAAGCACTGGCTGATCCCCACCGAGCTGGGCACAGTCACAGACAGCTCTGCTAACCCCGCCCCGAAACCATACGCCGCAAAACCGCATCCCGATCCACGATGTGATGCTTCAACGCCGCCGCGATATGCACCAAAAGAAGCAGAACCAGCGCCAGCGCGCAAAACCAATGCATCGTGTGGAACGCGTTCGTCAGCGCCTCTGATCCCTGCGGGAAGGGATCGGGCATCTCGAACAAACCAAACACCATGTTCTTGATCTGCAGTGGGTACGCGCCCTCATCGTTCAACGGCGATGATGACGCCATCAACCATCCGGTCACCGGCAGTGCGAACATAAGAGCGTAGAGCAACAGGTGGCTCATGTTTGACGCACGCACCTGCCAGCGTGGCATGCTGTCGGGCAGTTCCGGCGACGGGTTCGCCCACCGCCAGATGACCCTCAGAAGCGCCAGCGTAAACACCGTGAAGCCAACACTTTTATGCTGCTGGACCATTTCGAACTGTCGGATCAGGTCGGTTTCAATGTTCGACATATAGATGCCGAACCCGAGCATGGCAAAAATCATGAGCGCCATGACCCAGTGGATGATACGCGCTGGCCATCCCCAGGCCGTTATCGTGTTGCGGGCGCTCATGATCGTTCTCTTCCGTTACGTGTTGTCGGCTTCTGCACCGATCTCAAGATCGATAACGATCGGGATCATTGTTCCGATCGCAGGTGCGCCAAAGTTTACGCCAAAGTCTGTGCGGTCAATCTCTCCGGTCAGTCGAAAGCCTGCTACCTGTTTGGTGGCGTCAAAGGGGTTCGGCCCGGCTGAGTTGAGTTCCGCAGCAAATGTAACCGGTTGTGTCACGCCCCGGATGGTCAGATCCCCGGTCAGTTCGGCGCTGTCCTCATCTATCGATGTGACGCCGGTCGAAACGAAGGTGATTTCAGGGTGGTTTGCCACATCCAGAAAGTCCGCGCCGCGCACGTGATTGTCACGCGCCTCCCAGAACGTATCGATACTTGCCGCAACGATCGTAAGGGAAACGGTGGAATTTTCGACCGCCTCCGGATCATACGAAACCTCGGCATCAAACTCGCGAAACACGCCTCGTGTCTTGGAAAATCCCAGGTGGTCCACTTCGAACGCGATGGTCGTGTGTGACTTGTCCAGCGACCAATCGGCTGAAAACGCGGCAACCGGTGTGGTTGCCAGAAGGGCAGTCAGAACAACGGTAGTGTACGACATGTTAGCCTCCATGCTGTCGGTGAGGGACATATCGGGCGGATCTCCGAATTTTCATCGGCCTACCGCCCGAACAGATTGTTTACGCTATTGCAACACAGTTTTTTCCAGAGCCATATGTCGCAGGTCAAAACATCCCTGGTCCGGGCGGTCTCAGGTCTCAGACCGCATAAGCAGGCGGATCCGCACAGGCAGCATGGTCGCGACCTGCGGCGCGCCGGCCGTACTCCCGAATTGGGCGCGATCGACAACGCCGCTTAGGTTAAAGCCGGCATCGAACCGGTCCGCGTCAGCTTCGCTGGGACCATATGCAAACACCGTGGCCTTGAATTCAGCCGGTCGCGTGATACCGCGCATGGTAATCTGACCGAAGACATCTGCGGTCGAAGCGGACGTCTGCACCAGCCGGTCAAGCCGGAAATCCATCTGCGGAAACGCCTCCGCGGCCAGATAGTCGGGCCCTTTTACAAAGGCATTGACCAGGCCCACACCGGTTTCAACATTACGGGTCGCCACGGCAATCGATGCCTTGGCAATCTCGGGCCGTTTTTCGTCGAACAGGATGTTGCCTGCGACGGTTTCGAAATTGAGGGTGACGGTTGCGCCGCGATAGGCCACGTCCACCTCAACCCGTGTCTCACCCTTGACGATCGACCAGTTGTCCGCCGACGCGGCCAGGGGAACAAGCCATGCAAAAATCAAAATAAGGAGTCGCATTTTATACCTCTCAGAGTTTTGTCACGATGATTACGCGACACCCCGGGGAATTATTCTGCACAATTTTTTGTTTAACACGGTCGTGTGACAACCGGTTACCGCGTCGGCACCGGCGCCTCGCCGCGGTAATCGTAAAATCCACGCTCGGTCTTGCGGCCCAGCCAGCCTGCCTCGACATATTTCACTAACAATGGACAGGGGCGGTACTTCGTATCCGCCAGTCCATCATGCAGGACGTTCATGATAGCCAGGCAGGTGTCCAATCCGATGAAATCCGCCAATTCCAGCGGACCCAGTGGATGGTTGGCGCCCAGCTTCAGGCTCGTATCGATGGACTGCACTGTGCCCACCCCCTCGTAGAGGGTGTAAATCGCCTCGTTGATCATCGGGATCAGGATGCGGTTCACGATGAACGCCGGAAAATCCTCGGCGCTGGCCGAGGTTTTGCCCAAGCGGTCAACCACAGCCTGCAGCGTTGCGAAGGTTTCCTCGTTGGTGGCAATTCCACGGATCAATTCGACCAGCTGCATCACCGGCACCGGGTTCATGAAGTGGAAGCCCATGAAACGCTCGGGTCTATCGGTCCCCGAGGCCAGGCGGGTGATCGAGATTGAAGATGTATTCGACGTGAGGATGGTTTCAGGACCCAGGTGCGGCGCCAGTGACTTGAAGATACGGTGCTTGAGATCCTCGTTCTCGGTGGCGGCCTCTATCACCAGATCGCTGGCGCCGATAGCCTCAAGATCACTTCCGGTGGTAATCCGACCCAGCGCACGGTCCCGGTCCACACCGGTAATCCGCTCGCGCGCGACGGCCCGGTCCAGATTGGTTTCGATAAGCGACAGGGCACGGTGTAGTGCCGCCTCATCAACATCGTTCAAACTGACATCATAGCCGGCCAGCGCAAATACATGCGCAATACCGCTGCCCATCTGTCCCGCGCCGATTACCCCAACCGATTTGATGTTCATACCTGCATCCCGCTGCCTGTTGCGCGGACCTTAGAGCGCAGCGCTTGCGCGGTGCAACCGATTTAAGCCTTAGAATGTTGCGCCAACCCGTATGGGTTGAGGTCGGATCCAGCCACGCATCGAATGGTATTCGCCGGAACGGACCGCCCCTCAGCCATACCGCCAACGGGAAAATATCGCTCCGATGTTGCCGGTCACCGATAGTGCCGCGTGGGTCTGGACGCGCCGCCACGCATCTGGCGAGGTTCCGGGTGCGCCAGCCGCGCACCCGCGAAAGGTTCAGCCCAAGGCGTCTTTCAGCTTTGGCACCGCATCGAAAAGGTCCGCCACAAGTCCATAGTCGGCAACCTGAAAAATCGGCGCTTCCTCGTCCTTGTTGATCGCGACGATGACCTTGCTGTCCTTCATCCCGGCCAAGTGCTGGATCGCCCCGGAGATGCCGACCGCAATGTACAGATCGGGTGCGACCACCTTGCCGGTTTGACCGACCTGCCAATCATTTGGCGCATACCCGCTGTCAACGGCCGCACGGCTGGCGCCGATCGCCGCGCCCAATGTGTCGGCCAGCCCTTCGATCAGTGCGAAATTCTCTTCCGAGCCGATGCCTCGGCCGCCGGACACGACCACCTTGGCCGATGTCAACTCGGGCCGGTCGGTCTCCTCGACCTTGTCTTCGACCCATTCGCTCAGGTCGGGATCGGCGGCTGCAGATATCATCTCAACAGGGGCCGAGCCCGTTTCCGCCGCCGCGTCGAATCCAGCCGTCCGGACCGAGAGGACCTTGACCGCATCACCGGATTTCACGGTTTGCACCGCATTTCCGGCATAGATGGGTCGTTCAAAGGTTTCGGCGTCCACGACGCCGGAGATGTCGGTAATCACCATCACATCCAGAAGCGCGGCAACCCGAGGCAGGATGTTCTTTCCGTTCACACTGGCCGGTGCAACGATATGAGAATACCCGTCCGCCAGGCTAACGATCAGGGCCGCAATCGGCTCGGCAAGACCATTGCCATAGGCCGCATCGTCGGCACAAAGGACCTTAGCAACACCGTCAAGCTTCGCCGCCCCTGCCGCTGCCCCGCCGCACCCGGCACCTGCGCAGAGCACTGTGACATCGCCCAGCCCTTTGACCGCAGTCACCGCCTTCCCCGTCAGATCCACCGAAAGCTCTTCTCCGGATATCTCGGCTAACAACAGAACCGCCATCAGATTACCCCCGCTTCATCTTTGAGTTTCCCCACAAGTTCGTCGACCGAACCGACCATGACGCCAGCCTTGCGCTCGGCCGGTTCCACCGTCGACAGCACGGTAAGCCGCGGGCTCACATCGACCCCGTAATCAGCTGGGGTTTTCTCATCAAGCGGCTTTTTCTTCGCCTTCATAATATTGGGCAGGCTGGCATATCGGGGCTCGTTCAGACGAAGATCGACACTGACGATAGCCGGCATCTTTGCCTTGATCGTCTGCAGCCCACCGTCAACCTCGCGCGTGACGACCGCGTAGTCGCCCTCGACAGCGACTTCAGATGCATAGGTGGCCTGCGACCAACCCAGCAACGCGCTCAGCATCTGACCGGTCGCGTTCATATCATTGTCGATTGCCTGCTTGCCGCACAGAACCAATCCTGGCCCCTCGGCATCAACAATCGCTTTGAGGATCTTGGCCACAGCAAGGGGCTCGATATCGGTATTCACATCCTCGCTTGCAATCACAAGAATTGCGCGGTCCGCGCCCATCGCCAGCGCGGTGCGCAGGGTTTCCTGCGCCTGTTTCACGCCGATCGATACGGCCACAACCTCGTCTGCTTGGCCCGCCTCTTTCAAGCGGATCGCCTGTTCGACGGCAATCTCGTCAAATGGGTTCATCGACATCTTCACATTTGCCAGATCGACGCCGGTGCCGTCCGCCTTCACGCGAACCTTAACATTGTAATCGATCACGCGTTTGACAGGTACCAGGACCTTCATCTCGTGCTCTCCCATCTCGCTGCGCGCGGTTTGCGCGGTCTTAGTTGCCTCGGGTGTACCTAAATCGCCCTCGGAGAAACAGAGTTAAAACGACACAGGGCGGGCGGGTGACGTCGCGTTCCGGACCCGGGTTAAACGACGTGTGCGGCAGTTTTGTCCAAAGGCCCGGCGTATGGCAGCACCAGATTTGGTCCGCCGATAACACCAGTTGTGCTAACATTCTGCGAAATCCCATAGCTGGAGGACGACAGATGCAGAAAGTACAGGGATTGGGCGGTGTTTTCTTCCGTGCACGCGACCCAGAGGCGCTGGCGACATGGTATGAAACCCATTTGGGCGTGAGCCGAACCCCAACAGACAGTACAACCCTTCCGTGGATTCAGGAGGCGGGCCCGACGGTGTTCGCGCCCTTTGCGCAAGACAGCGATTACTTCGGGGATGACAGCAAATCGGTTATGTTCAACTTTCGCGTGGCCGATCTGTCAGGAATGATCGAACAGCTCACCAGTGCGGGAATTACTGTCAACCCGTCGGAGGAGGTAGCGGGCATCGGCCATTTCGCCCGCCTGACGGACCCCGAGGGCAACCCGATCGAGCTGTGGCAGCCCGCCTGAGCCCGTAACCGCAGCGCCAATCGCCCGCGCAATCCGCATGCGCCACCAGCGCTGGACTTTAGCCGGATCCCGCGACATCCTTTCCCGCGGTCCCGGTTATCGGGATGTTTGGGAACGTTATGCAGGATTTCGCACAGGCCTTTGCACAATCCCTTGCGCTGATCGCCTCAGGTGACCCGGCGCTCTGGGCAATCGTGCTCCTGTCACTGAAGGTATCGCTCAGCGCGGTCTGTATCGCCGCGTTTATCGGCCTGCCGCTTGGCGCAGGCCTCGCCGTGGCGCGCTTTCCGGGAAGGCAGGCACTGATCGTGCTTATCAACGCCCTTATGGGGCTGCCCCCCGTGGTTGTCGGTTTACTGGTCTATCTGGCACTATCAAATGCCGGTCCATTGGGCGTACTGCAACTGCTCTATACGCCCACGGCGATGATCATTGCGCAGGTCGTGCTTGTTACACCTATCATTGCGGCGTTGACGCGCCAAACCATCTCGGCCCTCTATCTGGAATACGCGGAACAGCTTCAGTCCATGGGAATTGGCCGGATCCGGGCAGTGCCGACACTTCTGTGGGACGGGCGGCATGCCTTGCTGACCGCGATCCTTGCCGGCTTGGGACGCGCAATTGCCGAAGTCGGGGCCGTGATCATAGTTGGCGGAAACATCAACCATGTGACCCGGACCATGACCACCACTATCGCCCTCGAAACCTCAAAGGGGAACCTTGCCCTTGCCATGGCGCTCGGGACCCTTCTGGTGCTGCTGGCATTTTTGATCACCGCGCTCCTCAGCATTCTGAGCGCACCTGCCGGACGGGCCACATCACATGCCTAGGGATTTGGCATCCTCCCCGGTTCTGACGGCACGCAACCTGAGCTACCGCTCCGGCCAGGCCACGTTGCTCAGCATTCAGCATATGGACCTGGCAGATCGCGGTCCGACGCTGATCCTGGGCCCCAATGGTGCGGGCAAAAGCCTGCTGCTGCGGCTGTTGCACGGGATAATCCCCCCGTCGGACGGATCCATTGAAACTGTGCCGGGACCACAGGCGATGGTCTTTCAGCGGCCTGTTCTTTTGCGCCGCTCGGTCGCGGCAAATCTGAGCTTTGCCTTACGGGCGGCCGGACAGCCCAGAACCCGGATCCATGACCTTCTTGAGCGTGCCGGGCTGAGCGACAAAGGCGACCAGGCGGCACGCTCGCTCTCGGCAGGAGAGCAGCAACGCCTCGCCCTCGTTCGAGCGCTGGCCTGCAGGCCCAGGATCCTGTTTCTCGATGAACCCACAAGCAGCCTGGACCCGGCGTCGACCCAAAGTATCGAGACGCTCATCCTTGCGGCAGCGGATACCGGCACCAAAGTTGTCATGGTGTCACAGGATCCGGCACAAGCGCGGAGGCTTGCATGGGACGTGGTGTTCCTGCACAAAGGCCGCCTGGTTGAGCACACCCTCGCGGCAGGCTTCTTCGGCGCGCCAAAAACGGCGGAGGCGGGTGACTTTCTTGCCGGCAAACTTCTGGTTTAGGAGCGAGCCATCCGACGTCTGCTAACAGCCACTCTGCTGGTGATCCTCGCCTCCGCCGCCCAGGCGAAATTCATTGTGTTGCAATCCACCACGTCGACACAGAACTCCGGCCTGCTGGAGGCTATTCTTCCCGCGTTTACGCGGACCACGGGTATCGAGGTTCGGGTGGTTGCCGTCGGCAGTGGCCAGGCCATACGCAACGCGCGCAACGGTGATGGCGATGTCCTGCTGGTTCATGCGCCGGAGGCGGAACGGCAGTTCGTGGCCGAGGGCTGGGGCGTCAGCCGGACCGAAGTCATGTACAACGATTATGTCATCGTTGGCCCCGCGAACGATCCTGCCAATGTGGCGGGGCTTGAGGACGCGACGGAGGCGCTGCGCAGGATCGCCATAACGAAGAGCATATTCGCCTCACGCGGGGATGACAGCGGCACGCACATAGCCGAATTGCGCCTGTGGGACGCAGCAGGCATTGACGTTCTGGGGGCATCGGGTACCTGGTATCGCGAAACTGGCGCTGGCATGGGCGCAACGCTGAACGCGGGAACCGGTATGGGGGCCTATGTCCTGACCGACCGGGCGACATGGACCAGTTTCGGCAACAAGGCGGATCAGCGGATCCTCGTCGAATCCGATCCCCGGTTGTTCAACCAGTACGGTATTATCCTGGTCAACCCTGTGCGGCACGCCCGCGTTAGGGCTGAAGAAGGGCAAGTGTTGATCAACTGGTTAACCGGCCCGACAGGTCAGGCGGCAATCGCCAGCTTTCGCGTAGATGGCCGACAAGTGTTCTTCCCGAATGCGCCCTGACGCAGGCCAATACCATTGGCAACCACAGTCCGCTTTTGGGGTGGAGGCCGTTCAGGCGCTTGGCCCCGGCAGACCTGGTTTTGACCGTGGCCATCAAGGCTCCATCGAGAGTAGTTTTGGGGCCGCACCCGGATTGGGGTCAGTTGCGGATAGGGGCGAAATCCTGCGCTAAGGTCGCGTTCCTCTCTGCGGTGCCGAAAATGGCGGCTCTGAGCCCGTTGTGACAAAGGACCATTTTTGGCGAGCAGGTATTTGCATGGGGTTTCTGTCCGCTGCGCGGGACAAAGCTCCGTTCTGCTGAGAATACGTGAATCTCTGCTTTTTCACGACGATTTGCACTTGAAAACCTTCTCATCAAACGCCGCCGAACCCCCGATATGACCGCTACTGATACCTGTGCCGAAGCAACCACAGCACGGCCCAGTAAATGACCCCAGTGACGCTACCGGCTACAAACCCGTGAGGTACAAAGATGACGTCGCTATACGATAAGTAATGCATGGAATCTCGGGAAAACCAGATGCCAAAGCCGCTGAAGAGCGTCTGTGCAAAAGCCGCCGCGACGCCAATGATTAATAGCAATTGGTCCAAAGACCGACGCTGATACCGGTGACCCAAATAAAGAATTATTGACAAAACACTGGTGACAAATGGCGCCGTGTATAGGATCGCAATAAACCACATACAGGTGTGGGCCGCACCGTCATAGCAATGTCCGCGCGTGTTTGGGTGGATATAAACCAGGGCGACGGCCAAAAGCATAGCCAAGCCTGAGCCAAGCATGCAGGACCAGAGGTAGTCAATTCCTTTACCGCTATCGTCCTTTGCCGCAGTCATGAGAATATCCTAAAGGACAATTAAGGCGTCTTGTTTGTAAGCCTAGCACCCGTTCTTCGTGGTTGGGGCTGCTCCCCAAACGTGGTCAAGAATAGCCTCTTCCGAAGGGAGATCAACGGCGCATGCTCTGACGTTCTAGTCGACTTATCCGTGGGCGCTTCTGACACAATTACTTGAGCACCTCGTCAGGCGTTGATACATAATTCTTTGATGAATGAGAATGAAGTAGCCCGACAGGACTTTGAAGGTTTGTGGCATTCTCTTCCCACGCGGCACGATCGTTCGTTGTAAGTGCAACATCGGTCTTTTTGGGCTCGTACCCGACAGTCTCCGCACCGCGGAATGTGCCAAAACTCATACCTGTCCGTCACCGGCGGAAACGCCCGATAATGGTGAGAAACTCGGCGTCATAACGGGCAGCTGGCCGTGATAGTCATTTGCTTGATTGAATCATCGACGGCATAGGCATTGAGCAGCTCATCTCCATGGCGGCCGGAGTGGCGCAAACTGACCTGAGTCCCCGGACCGACAAACCGCTCACCCGCTTGACATAGCCGCAATCGGAGAACCGTTTTTTGGCTGACAGATTTCGGCAGGGGGTTTATGTCCAGCCGAGTACTCCCCTACGGCGCTTTTTTCGTCTTGCTGATCGAGGTCACATTTGAGGAAGACAGCACCGCTTTTGGCCATTTGCTTGGCGCGATGCCCGTCTCTCGCAGGAATTCCCGATTGAAATTGGATTTCGTGTTGAAGCCGCTTTCCAGCATCGCCTCGGTGACGCTCATGCCACCCTCGATCTGTTGGCAGGCATGTCGGATGCGCCAGGAATTTATGTACCGTGACACATTGCTGCCCGTCACACGATTGACCGCCATGGACAGCCGCTTTTCCGGAAGATGCAAACGCCGGGCAAGACGTGCGAGTGTCAGATTGGGATCAAGGTGCATCGGCTCTCGCTTCAGGAAAGTCTCCAGTTTCGCGACGATCTCAACATCTTCCTGACTGGTTTGAGGCACAGGATCAGGGGCCGCCTGTTCCTGGTCCCCTGCGGTACCGGACGCAGAAGGGCTTCCGCTGAGCATTCCAACCAAGAGTAACACGAGCGATGATGACACCGTGATCATCCAGCCTGTCCACTCTGCGTTCCCAGTGGCAAATGCCGCTGCGATCAGAATGTCGCTGACTGCTGAGACAATCAGAGCCCATCCGAGAGCCTGCCAAATCACCGCCGGAATGTGCCCCGCATCCAAACGCGCCAACGGCATATCTGATGCACCGCGTAACTGGAAAAGGACCGCGCATCCGTAGCCTGCAAAAACAAGCGGTACGACGAAGTCGGTCGTTTCGGGCGCAAACACCCTGCAGAACAGTGTGAACGCCGGGGCCGCCAGATGGCTAGACATCTCCCGCAGGGACGAACGGCTCACGAGCGCATCTTGGAAAGTAACCCACGCCAAGGCCGGAACGAGTGTGGCGCTCACAGGTAAAACGGGCCGTAGCCATTCGATCCCATAACCTCCAACAAGCGTGACAAGCCCGGACTGCAAGGCGCAGGCGGCCAGGAAAGTCACCAGAAGGGGCCGCCCCCCGGACGAGAAGGTCCGAAAGGCAAGATAGCCTAGTACAAGAGCGACAAAAGCGGGGATCGGAAGCATGGGCATGGTGCGAATATGGTCCCAAAACCGGATCATGACGACCTGAATCCCGGAAACAGGACGCGGAAACGCGCTTTTCTCACATCTGGTGGGCAGCGTTCAAAAAACGGAGGTTCCCATGAAACGTCTTGCTCTTCTTTCAATTCTTGCCCTGTCCCATGCTGTACCAGCGGCGGCGGACATGCTTCCGGGCTACGATCGGTTCGACCTGATGGCTGATCATCGCGCACGGCCGGTCGCCGCCTCGATCTGGTATCCGGCCGAGAACCCGACTTACCGAGCCCCGGTCGGGGATGGTCCGATCTTCGATCCTACCTTTGCGTTCATCGGTCCTGCCGTTGCCGAGGGGGAGCATCCGCTTGTGCTGTTGTCACATGGATCAGGGGGCAACTCGGATAGCCTTGGCTGGCTGACCAGCGGACTTGTGGCGCAGGGCGCCATTGTGCTGGCCGTCAACCACCCAGGATCGACCAGCGGGGATAGTTCCCCACGCCGATCCGTCGATCTTGAAGCGCGGGCGAGTGATTTGTCGGCGGCGCTCGACATGCTGCTCTCGGACCCCGCTTTCTCGCCGTTCATCGATCAGGAGCGCATCGGGGTCATCGGCTTTTCATTGGGTGGCGCAACGGCACTCGGTCTTGGCGGAGTTCGCTTCGACGGCGCGGTTCAGGACGCCAGATGCTCAACAGGACCCGAAGCCGCTGACTGCGTGTTCTTCCGGTTGGGCGCTGTCCGGTTTGCGGATTATCCCGGATACGGTGCGGATGTGCGCGATCCACGTGTCACACGGGCCGTAGCCGTTGACCCCGGTTTCGGAGGGTCCGCCGATCCCGACAGCCTGCAAGACGCGCTTGCCGGGATTACGCTCATCAACCTTGGTGATGCAGACCGGCTTGCCGCGGCTGATGTTGGTCCAGATGGCAACAACCTGGCGAACCGGCTGCCCGATGCGACTTATGTCGAGATTGCCCCGGCTAACCACTTTACCTTTCTGGGCACGTGTAAGCCGCACGCAGCGGAGCTTCTTCACGAGGAAGGTGATGATCCGATCTGCACCGACCCTGAAAGCGCGGACCGAGCCAGTGTTCACGGCCAGCTCGTTAATGTCATCGCGGAGGGTTTAGGCCTCTAGGGCAGTCAGCTTTCTGCACGTCAGGTACTTGTGCGACCTCCAGTTTGCAGCAGCTGGTGGCCGCACGATACTATCAACGCTCAACCGTTTCTGTCACCGGCGACAACCACCGTTATGGGCCGGCGGTTTCTCACAAGCAGGCATTGGCACGACCACAGCGAAAGCCCGCATGGTCCGCTCTGCTGACCTTTGACTGTTCGAAGCAATTGAGAAACCTGACAAGGAGCAACACAGGTGACGGCTCTCGAGCCCGAACCTGCGAGATGCCATAAGGCGCGCGAATGACCGCTCTATGAAAACAGGCCCGAAAAGTGCGGGCCTGTGATGTCTTGCCTCGTCCTATGACCGATGGAGTGAAACCTAGCTTCGAACAAAATTCAGAAGGTCGGCGTTCACGAGATCAGGATGGGTGGCAAAAAAGCCGTGCGACAAACCTGGATAGACCTTCAGTTCACCGTTGGGCAAGAGCTTGACCGCTTTCTCGGCCGAGTTCCCGATTGGCACAACCTGATCGTCGTCGCCATGCATGACTAGCGTCGGCACGTTCATCGCTTTCAGGTCTTCGGTCTGATCCGTTTCCGAGAACACCGCGATGCACTGATAGTGGGCAGAGGCGCTGCCCATCATACCCTGACGCCACCAGTTGTTGATTAGGCCTTGGCTGACCTCGGCTCCGTCCCGGTTGAACCCGTAAAATGGACCGGACGGCACATCCAAGAAGAACTGAGCGCGGTTGGCGGCGAGCCCAGCACGCAAGCCGTCAAACACCTCCAACGGCACCCCGTCATGGTTGGCGTCCGTCGCCAACATCAGGGGCGGAATTGCTCCCAGAAGGGCCGCCTTGGCCACGCGGCCGGGTTCCGCTTTGGCCACATAGGCGGCAACTTCGCCGCCACCGGTCGAGTGCCCGATGTGGATCGCATCCTTCAAGTCAAGCGCCGCCACAAGGTCCACCACATCGTTTGAATAGGTCGCCATATCGTGGCCGAGCTCGGTTTGATCAGAGCGACCGTGCCCGCGCCGATCATGGGCAATCACGCGGTATCCTTCGGCATGAAAGAACAGCATCTGGTTGTCCCAGTCGTCGCCGCTCAACGGCCAGCCGTGGTGGAAGACAATGGGTTGTGCGTCACGTGGACCCCAGTCTTTGTAAAAGATGTTTGTTCCGTCGATGGTTTCGATCGTTGACATGGTTCGGTCTCCTTTTCATCCGTCAGTTTGGCGCCGCAAGTGCGGCAGGCAGGGTTGAGTGCAAGTTGGTGGCGCCACCGGCCTTCAAGGCATCCGGGCCAGTTGATGTTTTTGGCTGGTCTTCGTTTGGTCTTTCTTCCGATGTCGATGAGGGGACTATTGCAGGCGGCATGGTCTCCTGCGATTGTCAGAAATGACAATTTGGAGTTCAAAAGTGACAAACGACGTTTGGATCGCAGAAATCGGCCTTTTGATCTATCCTGAGTGCCAGCTTTCAGCCGTCTACGGCTTGACCGACTTGTTTCGGATTGCGGGAGAGTGGGCCGAAGGCCAGGTGCACGTTGTCCGTGTCACGCATTGGCAACGACAGGACGAAGGCCCGCCGATCTGCATCTGGGACACGCACCCCGGTACGGCTCACAAGCTTGACTACATCATCACACCGCCCAGCATCGTGATGCCGCAGCGGATGCAAGCCATGCCTCAGGAAGCCACGTGGCTGAACGCCCAACATCAAGGCGGCAGTCGTGTCTGTTCGGTTTGCGCTGGTGCCTTTGTGCTGGCAGAAAGCGGTTTGTTGCAGGGGCGAAGGGTGACAACGCATTGGGCCTTTGCCAAAGAGCTGGCGCAGCGTCATGGAGACATCGACGTCGCCGACCGCAACCTGGTTCTGGACGATGGCGACATTATCTCCGCGGGTGGCATTCTTGCCTGGACAGACCTGGGCTTGACGCTGGTCGAACGTTTCTTTGGGCGGAGCACCATGCTGTCAACCGCCCGGTTTCTGGTGATCCAACCTCCGCGCGCCACGCAGTTGCCTTACAGCGAGTTCATTCCGAATTTCGATCATGGGGACGCGGCCATCTTGCGGGTTCAGCACCATATCCACGCTGATTTGAAAGCCACACTGAAATTGGATGATCTTTCAGAGATCGCTGGCCTTGGCTCGCGGACATTCATTCGTCGGTTTGCAAAGGCCACGAAACTCAATCCAAATCTGTACGTCCAACAGGCGCGTATCTCGAAAGCCCGCAGTATTCTTGAGCTAACAGACCATCCGTTGGATCAGATCTCTTGGGACGTGGGCTACAAGGACCCGTCGGCCTTTAGCAAAACCTTCCAGCGCCTTTCAGGAATGTCTGCATCAGAGTATCGGAAGAACTTTGGAGTCGTGCGTGATTAACTGACAGTTGCGGACATTGCCTCGAGTTACTGAGATGTCGGCTTCGTCCCGCATAACCGACTTCGGCCCCGTCGGAGCGCAGTCAATCCGTACTAAACTTGTCAGATGCCCGGTTTGAGCCGGGATTTCCAGATGTTGCAGCGTGCACCAAGGTCTGAATTAGCTGTCTACCGAATGGTTTTTTGGCTGCCATCTGCCAACAAAGCCTCAACGTTGCTACCCGAGTTGGCGAGCAATTGGGCGAGTTCTTTAGCCCGAACCGATTTTCGATGTGGGATACCAGTTACCCGCATCCCTGCATCCGCACCTTCCAATGAAAGAAGGACGACGTCATCCCGAGCCTGTGCATGTGAGGCGGGGACGAAAGCTACCCCTAACTCTGCAGAGACGAGATCCAGCAATTGATTACCGTTTGTCGCATGAGCCGCAAAACCGCTTCCGTCTGCCTCAACGCAAAGGCAATCCGCTCATCGCTGGCTCGTTTGTTTGGCATCGGTACACTCCTCTCATGCCAGAAATGTACCCAAAATTCCGCACTCAGTTCCGACAAGTTTCAGGGGGCAGGACCAGATTCGTGACCTCCCTGCGGCCTTGGCAGCTATGCCGGCTGATTCAGACCGGTAGGGTAAACAACCTGCGCGGCCTCTGTGTTGGATCGGGGCCAAAGGAAGACGAATGTGTTAATTCGCCAGCAACCAATAGGCGAATTAGCCCGACAAATTAATCCAAATTAACACAATATTTCAAACTCCTATGGCGTTCTCACCGATGACGGGGCGCAGTGCCACGGTTGCACCGGCAGTGATGCCCGGTCGCCGCGAAACGCCCCTGAGCGCGCCCCTTTGTCGCCCAGCGGCATCCGTAGTGTTTAATGGTCAACGAGTAGGAGTCCCCCCCATGGGCATGCATCAACCGCTTATCCTGTCAAACCCCCTTCCAACACAGCACGAAACCCCCGATACGATCGGGGTCGAGGAACTTTTGACGCCACATCCGCTGACCCACCCAAGCCGGGTGACGGTTACCGGTTTCAGCGCCGGGACGCTTATCGAAACACCCAGCGGATTGCGGCGTGTGCAAAGCCTTGAACCAGGTGACATGGTGGACACCATCGACGACGGCCCGCGGCCGCTTAACCGCGTCGGCGTGCGCAGCTTCCGTACGCCCAGGCGCATGGCCCCGGTTGTCATCCGCCCCAATACGATGCGCAACGCCAATACGCTCAAGGTATCGCCCGGGACACTGATCCTTATTCAGGAGGAGTTCGTCGCGGCAAAGGATCTGGTCAACTGCAGCACGATACTGCGCGAGCCGGGCCTGCCCGTCGCCTATCATTACCTGCAGTTTCACCGATCGCACATCATAACGGCGGGCGGTGTGGAATGTGGTGTCGGCGGACCTTCGGCACTCAGTCTGCTGGATCAGGAAATAAGCCAGACTGACCGCATGACTTTGGTGTAAGCGTGGCCAGCGGGGTCGTCACGACCCCATGCCCACCCTAGCGGTTGGCGCCCGGAACCCAGAGGACATCGTCCTTGCCATCAGCATTTGCAATCCGTCCGGCCACAAAGAACCAATCGCTCAAACGGTTCAGGTAGCGCAGCGCACTTTCATTGACGCTTTCGGTTGTCGCAAGCTCGACCACCAGCCGCTCGGCGCGGCGGCTTACCGTGCGGCACAGATGCAGGTTTGCCGCAAGCGGGCTCCCGCCTGGCAGAATGAAGCTGCGCAACGGCTGAAGCCGGGCATTCATTGCGTCTATTTCCTCTTCCAGCCGCGATACTTGCGCCGATGCCATGCGCAGCGGCGGATACTCGCGTGTCTCATCCAGTTCCATATCCGGGGTGCAAAGATCGGCCCCCAGATCGAACAGATCATTCTGAATGCGCATCAGCCCGCCGTCGATGTCGCCGGTTGCATGCAGCCGCGCAAGCCCAACGGCAGCATTCGCCTCATCCACGGTCCCATAGGCCGAGACCCGCGCCGCATGCTTGGCCACACGGCTGCCGTTACCCAGCGCGGTTTCACCGGCGTCTCCGGTCCGCGTGTAAATCTTGTTCAGCACGACCATGATTTATCCCCCCCGCGTAAAGTATACGGTACCCACAATGATGACCACGGCAATGAACTGCAGCAACAGCCGCAGGCGCATGATCTTGTTTGCATATTTGCGGTTGAACTCGCCGCCCTTGGCAAAACCGCCGACCCCGACAAGAAGCACAGCCGCGACGGCAAGACAGGCAAAGAGGGCGACGTAGAATAGCGGGCCATTGGTCATCTAATGTCCTTCCGGATGCGTTGCCAGCCAGCTAAGGCACTGGGCCGAAAAGTCACGAGGCACGCAGAACTTTATCCAGCCAGCGGGTCGGAAGAACCCGACGAAACACATTCATAAGGTAAGTCGGTGTCGTCACAAAGTAGCGGGCTTTGGGTCGTTTGCTTTCCAGCGCGTGAACCAGTTTTTGCGTGACCGCGGATGCGGGAAGCTCGAATTTATCCGGTGCCTGTTTCTCCGCATAGAGACGCGGTACAACGACGTCCTCGTAGAACCCGGCCCGTGCCGAGTTTTTCCAGTCCACCCAGCGTTCGAACTGCGGGATCGCCTTACGTCGAATGTCCGACGTAACGGGACCGGGCTCTATGAGAATGAAGTGAAGGTCCGGCAACTCGTTCTCGATCCGATAGGTATCGGTCAACCCTTCCATCGCGAATTTGGTCGAGACATAGGCTCCACGCGCACGTAAGGCCACAAACCCGAGGACGGACGAGTTGTTGACGATGCGCCCGTGGCCCTGTGCGCGAAATGTCGGCAAAAGGCGGTTAATAAGGTCAAATTGGCCGAACACGTTGGTCTCATATATCTCCCGCATGGCGCCGCGAGGCAGATCTTCTGCCAGCCCGGGACAGGCGAATGCGCCGTTGTTGAAGAGCGCATCCAGTGTGCCACCGGTCCGCTCCAGTGTCTCGGTCACCGCCTGAGCCACGCTGTGCTCGGACGCAAGATCCAGAACAAAGCTCTCCAGGCCTTCGCCTTCAAGCCGGGCGCAATCGGCCGCCTTGCGACAGGTCGCAAACACCCGCCAGCCGCGTTTTGCCAGACCATGGGCCGCGTCATACCCGATCCCCGACGAACATCCGGTGATCAGGATGGATTTCCGCGCCATTGCTCAGCCTCGTTCTTGCCCAGCCCACCTGTTATGCGCTACGCGTCTCAGTTGCAAACTCTGGTTATACCGCCGGACTGAAGGCCAGGTCCTTGGGGGGTTTTAACTCCGGATGGCGGACATAATAGGTTTTTGCAATATGGCCGGACTTGGTCTTGAAACCGCCCTAATCGGGTGCGTAAGTGCACGGCGTTATCTGTTTAAATTGAGGACCCTGAATGAACTGGCGTGCGCTCCTGAGATGCATCGGTCCGGTTGGGTTCTGGCTGGCCGCGGCGCTTACCGCAGCGGCGCAAACGGACGGTCAGGCCGGGCTTTCCCGGTTTGAACTGCCCCGCAGCGAAACGCCTCAGCCGATGGTGGATCTGCGTCCACTGCAGCAGGACATCGTGTACATCGACCAGCTTAGCGGCGAAATACCCATGGGCCGCAGGCCTATCACCGTTCCCGACCCCCCGTCCGACCCCATTGACTATTACGGGATTATTGAGCGTATCGGGCCCTTTGCAAAGGTCGGCCTGGCGCTTTTGACCGCTCTCTTGATCTGGGTCCTGTGGCGCAACCGTTGGGCGATTGCTGAGCGTTTGCGCGGGGCCCCCGCGACGCCGACTGCGCAGGCAGTTTCAACGCCACGGCGCGCCGATCGGGCCCCGGATGCGAGCGGGCTTATTGCCCGGCTCCGCGGCATGGCAGATCGGCGCGCGGCACTGGTCATGCTGCTGCGCGCCGTTCTGAACGAAGCGGCACAGCAAAACGGCCTGCGGCTGGGCCAATCGGAAACCGCGCGCGACCTGTTGCGCCGCCTGCCGAAGGAGTGGCCGCACCTGGGGCCGACCCGCGATCTTGTCATGACCGAGGAACTGGTCCAGTTCGGCGGTCGGCCCCTGCCTGATCCGCTGTTCGAAGCCTGCCTGAACCAGGCCGTTCCCATCCTCCGGGCACCGAGAACGCTATGACAGCAGCCATCGGACAGCGTCGCGCGGCCACCCCCGTTGGCGTGGTTTTGGTCTTACTGGGGTTGGTCGGCATGGTACTTTGGCTCGCCAATCGGGCACCCACACTGCCAATCGACCGCTCGGCGATTGGTCTTCGCGCGCTTGAGCGGGTTGTCAGCGCAGACGGCGGCGCCATCAGTTATGCCGTGGGACAGCGGATGCTCGAAGGGACCTTGGGCCTGCGGATCCTTCCGATCCTGGATACGGATGTGAGCAAACCCTTTGTCCCGCCGGAAGACGAGCAAGCCTACCTCGCCACGGGAACCGAGCGTGACCTGACGCCCGGGTTGATCCGCGGCAAGGTCAGACTGCAACCCACGCTGCTGGTTGCCCCCAAATGGACCCGCGCCATGCGCCACTCGGGCTATGCACATCACAGTCTTATGGTCTCTCCCGAGCAGGCGGTAAACGCCATCGACCGGCTGGATGCCTTCGACGGGCCACTGCTGCGCCCACGGGCGCCCTTGCAGCGGTTCAACTTCAACGGTCATGACGGGCTGCTGTATGCACCGCAGTTTTTCCCCGAAACGCTCAACGATAGATGCGTGCCGCTGATCTCGACCCAGGCGGGGCACCTTCTTATCGAATGCGATGGGCCGCAGTCGAACCATCCGGTCTGGCTGCTTTCGGACCCCGATTTGATCAACAACCATGGCATCACGCTTGCTTCAAATGCGGCGATCGCCTCCGAAACACTGCGGGAGCTTGCGGCCGGAGCGCCAATCCTGATCGATACGACCGACGAGATTTTCTCCACGGTCCAGCCGCAACCACGGCCAAAGCGCGCTTGGTCAGATCTGCTTCGATTCTTTGCCTATCCGATGTCGATCGCCTGGATTGCCCTGCTGGCTTTTACCGTGTTGGTGCTATGGCGTGCCTGGGTACGGTTTGGACCACCGCTCGCAATCTTCGACGACCGGCTCAGCGCCTCACGCGATGCGTCGATCAGCGCCAAGGCACGCATCCTGCGCATGGTCGGAAACGACCCCAAACTGTTCGAAGCACATGTTGCAAATCGCCTGCGCAGAATCGAACGAACACTGTTCGGCGGCACCCTGCCCGGCGACCCGGTCACCCGGATTGTGGGCTTTCTCAAACGGGTCGACCCGGAACGCGCCGCAGGCTTTGCGGCAGCTGCGGTAGCGGCTACAACCCCCGCACAACACGCGAGTGCGGCACAACTTCAGGCGGCGCTTGATGATTTTGAACGACAGGCAGAAAGACTTTTCGATGGATCTTGAGACCTTTCGCATCACGGCGGCCACCATTCGCGCCGAAGTCGGCAAAGCGGTCCATGGTCAGGACACTGCCATCGACATGCTTCTCATCGCGCTGTTTGCACGGGGACACTGTCTGCTTGAAGGGCCACCGGGAACCGCGAAAACACTGCTCGCGCAGGCTCTGGCTGGGTCAATGCATCTGGAGTTCGGGCGTATCCAGTTTACCCCCGATCTGATGCCAGGCGACGTGCTGGGTGTGAACCTGTTTGACTTCGGGACCTCGGCGTTCAGGCTGACCAAGGGCCCGGTGTTTACCGACGTGTTGCTGGCGGATGAAATCAACCGTGCGCCGCCCAAAACCCAGGCCGCATTGCTTCAAGTGATGAATGAACGCATCGCCACCATAGACGGCACAGACTATCCGCTGGGCGACAGCTTTTTCGTCGTTGCCACCCAAAACCCGATTGAACAGCAGGGCACCTATCCGCTGCCCGAGGCGCAGCTCGACCGCTTTCTGTTCAAACTGATCATAGATTTCCCCGCCGAAGCGGCCGAGATGGAGATCCTGCGCCGCCACGCCGCACAGCCATTGGATCACAAGGCCCGCACGGTAGGGATCCAACCGGTGCTCAGCGCGGAACAGTTGTCCGCTGGACGCGCCCTGGTCGATAGCATCCGACTTGATGACAGCATCCTGCGGTACATCCTGAACCTGGTGCGAGCGACCCGCACCGAACCTGAAATCCGCCACGGTGCCTCAACCCGCGCGGCGGATGCCATCGCAGGCGCGGTACGTGCAGCCGCCGCACTGGATGGCCGAGATTACGCCATTCCCGACGATGTTCAGCGCCTAGTGGTACCTGCATTGCGGCATCGCGTTGTGCTCGGCCCCACTGCCGAGATCGAAGGCCGCTCGGAAACGGATGTCATGGCAGGCATACTGAATCGTGTGGAGGCGCCAAAGTAATGCGTCCCTCGCGGCACCTGTTGACGATTGGCGCGGTCTGCCTTGCCCTGACCGTTCTTGTCATCGTGGTGAACATGCCGCCTGCTCTGGTCCTGGTGGCGTGGGCCGGTTTTGCTGTCTTTGCTTTTTTCGATCTGGTAACCAGCCCGCAACGCCATGCGCTCAACCTTCGGGTCGACGCCCCCGGCGACGTGTTTTGCGGGGAAACCGCACGCTTGCCGGTCCACATATCAGCGCGCGACACCCTGCCTGATTTTACCGAAGCACGGGCCGAGGTGGCCCAGGACCTGGGCGGCCAGACCAGGTTTACGCTGACCCCTGTGACCCCGGTCACCGCCACGGGCGAGATACGCCTGCCAGTGACGAAACGCGGGACATTCGATGTCAGCGGCATTTGGCTGCGCTGGATGAGCCGTTACAAACTCTGGGAGTTAACGCCGCGCTTTTCGGTCGCACACAGCATCAACGTGGTCCCGAACATCCGCCCGGTCACCAGCGGCCAAATCGAGGCGACCGTGCGGTCCGAGCTCTACGGCATCAAGGACACATCAACACGCGGCGAGGGGTCGGAGTTTCATCAGCTGGTCGAGTTTACCGCCGGAATGGACCACCGGTCGATTGACTGGAAAAGGTCCGCGCAACACCGGAGCCTGGTCGCCAAGGAAACCCGCGCCGAAAGGAACCATCAGATCATCCTGGCGCTGGACAACGGGTATCTGATGCGCGGACAAATTGACGGCCTGTCAAGGATCGACCATGCGATCAATGCGGCGCTGACGGTGGCCTGGGCCGCAGGCTTGGGCGGCGACTTGGTGGGACTGTTCAGCTTTGATGCGGAACCACGCCACTACAGCCCGCCGCAGCCGGCCCGCGCGTCGTTTCCGATGTTGCGCCGGCAGATGGGCCGGATGGAGTACACCAGCGTCGAAAGCAACCACACCCTTGCGATGGCGCATCTGAACGGGCGGCTCAAACGCCGATCCATGATTGTCGTCTTCTCGGATTTTGCCGACCCCACGACCGCTGAACTGCTTGTCGAAAACCTTGAGGTGCTCAGCCGCGCACATCTGGTTGTCTTTGCCACCTTGTCGGACCCGGCGCTGGACCGCCGACAGTCCGGATCCGCGCGCAGTGCAGACGACGTGGCTGAAGCGGTGGTCGCGGCGGATATGCTGCGCGACCGGCAGCTGGTGTTCGACAGGCTGCAACGAATTGGTGTGCTGTGCGTGGAAACCGCACCGGGGAAACTGTCGCCCGGACTGCTGACGACATACCTCGATATCAAGGCGCGCGAGTTGATATGAGCGTCGCACAGTCCCTGATCCGGTCCGCCCGTTTTCGCGCCGAACGCGAAGCCGACTGGCGTGCGCTGGAGGCTATCGTGTCCAAGACCGAGCGGCGTGGCCTGCGCGCCCTATCGCTGGATGAGGCTCAGTCATTAGCCACGCTCTACCGGCAGGCGATGGCATCCCTGTCGGTGGCGCGGGAAATCTCGCTTGACCAGGCACTGCTGGCCTATCTGGAAGCGCTGTGCGCCCGCGCGTATCTGGCAGTCTATGCACCGCAGCAGCGACTCGGGGGGCTGCTGTCACGGCTTTTGATCACTGGCATACCGGGTGCGGTACGGCGCCTTCTACCGCTGATCCTGATCAGCTATGTCATCCTGATCCTCGGTGTCATCGCCGGCTACCTTTTGTTTCAGGGCGACCCGACCTGGTACAACACCATCATGCCCGAGGGGCTGGCGGGGGGGCGTGGCATCAACAGCTCGGCGTCCGACCTGCGCGAGGTTATCTACGGCGGCGGCGATGCGGAAAACGGGGAACTGGCAGCCTTTGCCTCGATCCTTTTCTCCCACAACACCCGGATCGCACTGCTGATCTTTTGTCTGGGCGTTGCGGTCTGCATACCGTCCAGCGTGCTCACCTTTTACAACGGCATGATTCTGGGCGCATTTGTTGGACTGCACGAAAGCAAAGGCCTGCTGATCGACGTCTTCGGTTGGCTGTCAATTCATGGCGTAACCGAGCTTTCGGCGATTGTCGTTGCCTGTGCCGGCGGACTTCATCTGGGCTGGGCAGTGCTGTTTCCGGGCGACCTGCGCCGCCGTGACGCCTTGCGACGCAATGCACGAGATGCGGTCAAACTCGCCATCCTGGCGGCGATCATGCTGGTTGCCGCCGCCCTGCTTGAGGGCTTCGGTCGGCAACTCATACAGGGTATCGACAGTCGCATTGCCGTCGGCTTTGGCGTCGGTGCCCTTTGGATCCTCTGGCTTGGCTTTTCGGGGCGGCGCACATGAAACATCGCCGCACCCCGCGGGAGCCCGGCGCCCGCCACAAAGACATCGTCCAGAACACCCGCGTGATCTCGGACTTCATACCACCCGAAGGTGTCCCCATCCGTTTCGAGGTTGCCGGCATGGGCGCCCGACTGATCGCGCAGATTGCGGATATCCTGATCACCTTTGTCGCGCTCCTGCTGGTTATGGCGCTGCTGCTGATCTCGAACGCCATTTCGCTTGCGGCCGTGATCATCATCGGCGCGCTGCTCTACTTCGCGGTTCGGGTACCGTATTATACACTGTGCGAACTGCTTATGAACGGTCAGACGCTTGGCAAACGGATGTCGGGACTGCGTGTCATTTCCGTCGACGGGCGCACACTGACACCGCATGCGGTGACCGTCCGTAACCTGTTGAAAGAGCTTGAGGTATTTGTGCCCGGCTCAATGCTGCTGGCCAGTTCCACACTGGACACGGCCTCCACTCTCCTGCTGATGATCTGGATCGGCATGCTTGCCACGGTCCCATTTTCGAACCGCAATCGTCAGCGACTTGGCGACATCCTGGCCGGGACATATGTGGTTTCGCTTCCCAAGCCCGTTTTGCTCCCCGATCTGGCGGAAGCGCCCGAAGACCCCAGCGATACACGCTTTCCCTTTGAGCCTCATCACCTTGACCACTACGGGCGGTACGAACTCCAGACACTTGAGGCGCTGTTGCACGTCAATCGCACAAAACTGAACCGAACGGCGGCCACACGCCATGCGTCGAACCTGCGCAAGGTGACCGACACGATCATCAACCGTATCGGGTATCCCACGCATATTGCCGAGCGCGATACCGCTGCGTTCCTGTTGGCCTTCTACCGCACCCAGCGGGCCTATCTGGAAAACCGCAAACTCTTTGGTGATGCGCGCGAGGACAAGTTCCACCGCAGTCAGGACAACTAGCATGCCCGCATGCAGAAAGCCCATCAATGAATACTGACCTTGGCTCCCAAACCCCACTGGGTGTGGCGCGGGTCATTGGCGACACCTTCGGGCTGTTTTTTTCCCGCCTGCCGCTTTTCATCCTGCTGGCGCTGCTGCCCACACTGGTGGTGACCGGACTGCAGTTTGCATTCTTGCCCGAGTTCATCTCGGATGATCCGATACTGTTTCCCGGAACCGGGGTCGGCTTTGTCGCGTACAGCGCGTTGTCCCTGTTCTTCTTCATGATCATGGTCGGCGTGATCACTTTGGCGGCCTATGACGTCCGACTAGGGCGGGAAGCCAATGTGGTGTCCTATGTCTGGCGAACGATCAAGGCGATCCCCGCGATCTTTATTCTGACGATACCGTTCTACATCATGATCGTGTCCGGGCTGCTGCTTCTGATCATACCAGCCTTTTACCTCATGGCGCGATACTGGGTGTTTACGCCGGTGATCCTAATCGAAGGGTCGGGCTATCGCGGGTTGCTGCGCGCATCCGAATTGTCACGGGGATACCGCTGGCCAATTGTCGCGGCGAGCATCGGGATCATCCTTGTATCCCTCCTGCTGGCGTATCTGGTGCATGTGCCGCTGATGCTTATGCTGGGCCTGGATCTGATCGCCTTTCCCGGCACACCGAATTACACCATGACCGCCATCGTGCAATCCTTCTCAAGCGCGATACAATATGCGCTGCTGTCGATCTTTACCGCCCTGCTCTATGCCCGCTTGCGAGAGATCAAGGAGGGGCTGGGAATGGAAGACCTTGCAGAGGTATTCCGCTGATGACGCTCGCCCTGCTTACGCAACGCTCCCTGACGATGCTGCGCAGTTTCGGACCGCTCGCGTTTTGCGAGTTTTTGGCGCTGACCATGGGCACCCGCGCCCTTCAGATCATCCTTTCCCCCGAGGGATTTCGCGAAGACATGCTGCGGACAGAGATCCCCAGCCTGATGTCAATTTTCCTGGATCCCTTTGTGCTGATCCATGAGGTATTGTTTACGCTGGTGTTCGCGGCCGCGTGTCTGCGGATATGGTGGAGCAACAACACCGCGCCTGAGGATCGGCATGGTGCGCTGACAGGGCCGTTCTTGCCCCTTGTCACGCTGAACCTTTTAACAGGTATCGCGCTTTACATGGGGCTGATCCTTGCCTTGCTGCCTGGGCTGTTGATTGCGGCAGTGACCACCACATTGACGCCCGTAATCCTGTTTGAGGGGCTAAGGTGGCGTAGCCTGGGACGGGCGCTGCGGCAAAGCGGACGTCAGATCTGGCGACTGACGGTGGTCTGGGGCATGATCCTGATCCCCTGGCTTTTGATGTTGTCATCGGTCAACACCCCACCCGAGGAACTTGCGACGGCGGATATGTCTGCACTGTGGTGGGCGCAGTTTACGCCGGATGTAATCTCGGCCGGTCTTTCGGTGGTGGTACTTTGCATGACCATGAGCGCGTACACCATCCTGATCGAAGACGAAGCCGGCGGCTCGGGCAGTCTGATGAGTATTTTCCGCTAGCGCCTTCCGCCATTGGTCGAGCAAAGGGACACAGAAACTGGCCGCGCGTGTACCATGAACGCTTTGACGCGGCCTAGCGTTCCGTGAACTTGAGCTCAATGCGCCGGTTTCGTGCGCGGGCCTCGTCGGTGTCGGCTGGATCCACGGGCTGGAATTCGCCAAATCCGTTCGCGGCGAGGCGATCTGCCGGAATATCCTGAACCGCGATCAGATACCGCACGACCGATAGCGCCCGCGCCTGGCTCAGTTCCCAATTGTCGGCAAACGCACCGCCGAAGATCGGGATGTTGTCAGTGTGGCCATCAACTCTCAGGATCCAGTTGATACCTTCGGGGATCTCGCCGCGGATTTCCCGGATGACGGCCGCAACTTCCCCCAACTGCTGGCGTCCCTGAGTGCCTAGAGCAGCTGATCCAGCCTGAAACAGAACTTCAGACGAGAACACAAAACGATCACCCACAATTTGAATACCTTCGCGTTCGCCCAGGATCTCGCGGACCCGGCCAAAAAACTCGGACCGATAGTTTTCCAGGTCCTCCGCCTCGGCCTCAAGGCGCAAACGCTCGGCCTCCTCAAGCTCCGCCCGGCGGCGCTGCTCCTCGGCCACGGCGCGTTGCTCGGCCGCGACCCGCGCAAGTGCTGTGTTCAAGTCAGCGCCAAGCGTCTCGACCCGCACATTTGCCGCTTCTTCGGCCGCCTTCGCCTCGTCCAGCAGTCCCTGAAGTTCCAAAAGTTGTTGCGAGAGGGCCGCGGTTTGCTGGTTCAAAAGGGCGACACGGCGCTGATCCTCGGCCGATGCGGCTTCCTGCTCTGCCAACTGTTGCCGCGCAAGCTCCAGAAGTGCAGCCTGCGTCTCAGCCTCGCTGGCGGCCTCGGTCGCGACCTGCGCCTGTTGTTCCAGGGTTGCGCGGGCGGCATTGGCCGCCGCCAGCAAGGTCAGCGTATCCTCAGCCCGCTTGCGCTCTGCTTCCAGCCTCAAGGTCAGCGCGGTGAGTTCCGCCGATCCCTCGCGCAGCCGCTCGCGCAGCGTTTCCGCGGCAGCGGCTTCCAGTGCCCGCGCGGCCTCCGCGTCCGAGAGCGCTTCGGTTTGCGCCGCAATCTGTTCTTCCTGCGCGGCCGCGCGCTGGCTTAGATCGGCCAGCAGCGCCTCCATGGCCTCCCTGCGGGCAGCGGCCAGTCGGGCCTCCTCAGCGCCCACATCCAGTTCATCCCGGGCTTGCGCAAGGGCAAGAGTGAGCGCTTCGTTCGCGCTCAACTGCTCCGCGTTGCGTTCCGCAAGGGCGTCACGCTCTGCCGCCGTGCGGTCCCCCAGATCCGTCAGTTCTTGGTTGCGTGCCAAAAGCCCCGCGACCTGTTCTTCAAAGCTGGCGATCTGCGCCAATCCGCTGTCGCGCTCTTGGGTCAAGGTTGAAATCAGGGCAGCCTGTGCCGCGGCCTGAGCCTCAGCGTCTACAAGATCAGAACTCAACCCGCCGATCTGTGTTTCAAGACGGTCGCCGCGCTGTTGTTCCAGGCCCAGCGCCCCCGCAAGTTGTGCGATCTGACCCGATAGATCGTCCAACTCTCGTTCCTGCTCAACCACCTGGTCCCGCAGAACAAACTGGATGATCATGAAGATCGACAGCACGAACATCAGCACAAGCAACAGCGCGGTCATCGCATCAACGAAGCCCGGCCAAATGTTGGTTTCGAAACGCGAGCCCGAGCGGCGCGTTAACGCCATGCGTCTACCCCCCCGTCGCCTTGCGGATTGTTTCGGTCAACGCGCTGATCTCGTGGCGCAGTTCCGCCACACTATCCTGTCGGCCAGCGGCCATCTCCTCCAGAATTCGCAGCATCTGGGTATCGATGTTGCGCAGGCGCATGCGGCTGTCGGCGTCCAGCGCGCCGCCCTCCTCTTCCTGGTTTTCCAGCAGGGTGGCGATGCGTTCCTGCCCGGCGGCGATCCGCTCAAAAACCGCCGCGTCACCGCCAAATCCACCGCTCGATTGCGGACGCTCGTTCAGTTGCTGGGCCAATGCGGTAACCGCATCGGTCAGTCGCGTGATCTTGGCATCCGTCTCGATCCGGCTGGATTCTCCACGGACCGCCAGTTCATTGAGCTGTGCCACCTGGCTTGCCGCGATACCGCCGCCGGTGGACGAGGCCATGCCCGAACCATCCTCGCCGGTAAACAATGAGAGTTTGGTGATCGAGGACAACCACTCCTCAAGTTCCGAGTAAAACCGGTTCTGCCCATGCCCGGCAAACAGTTCCAGCAAACCGACGATCAGTGAGCCTGCCAGCCCAAGAAGCGATGATGCAAACGCCGTGCCCATGCCCCCCAACTGCGTCTCCAACCCGTTCATCAACTGATCGAAGCTTTCCAGCGGGGACTGGCCTTCCTGCGGCGCGAGCGAGCGGATCGTGTCCACAACTGCGGGCACCGTCGTGGCCAGCCCGTAGAAAGTTCCCAGAAGTCCCAAGAAGATCAGCAGGTTGATAATGTAGCGCGTGATATCACGCGCTTCGTCCAACCGGGTGCCCACCGAGTCCAGGATCGAACGGGTGGAGGTTGAGGTAAGCTGTTGGCGCGCCTTATCCTCGCGCAGCAGCGCCGCTAATGACGCCATCAGCCGCGGCGAAGCCGAAAACTCATGGCCCGGCCGATCAAGCGCAAAGCCCTCAATCCAGTTCACGGATGTTGTCAGTGTCAGAACCTGCCAAAAGCAGGCGAGAACCCCCACCACAAACACCGCCAGTATCAAGCCGTTCAGGTAGGGAGACGCGAGAAAAATTGGCGAAACAGCGGGATAGGCGAGGAAACCGCCGATCGCTGCCAATACCAAGATCAGCACCATAATCAGAATTTGCCGGAAGGGCTGTGAGAACTGAACGTTTTGTTCACGGTCCATCAGCATGGGTATGTCGATCCTGCGCTCTTAAGTATGTTGCCGCTACCTTACCGGTCGCGTCCGTATCGTCCAGCGATCATTATCGCTTGTCCCAGATTCCAAGGGTTTGGGGCGGTTTTGTTGCCTGAGCGCCATGTTCCCCAACATCTGGTGTACACGTTATAATCACCGAGGATGAGACCCCAGATTTACGGTTTTTGAACGCGTCTGCTTTAAGCCAAAGGGGCCTGTCCTCGAACCAGAAAGGTGCCGGATGCAGACGCTCAATCCCGCCGTTGCTGTCGCGGCTATTCTGGCCTGCAGCGCGTTTACCGCAGGACCCGGCGCCGCGCAGGTCCCTGCACAGACAGTGCCGTCATCATCGGCAGATATGGAGGAGTGTTCGCCCCATCGTGTCCAGCGGGGTGAGACCTTGGGGACCATCGCCACGTTGCATTTTGGAAGTCCGGATCGTGCGTTTGAAATATACGACAAAAACCAAGATGTTATTGGCGCCAATCCGGACCTGATCGAAGTTGGGATGCGCCTGACGCTCCCCTGCGCACGGGCGCAGGCGGGTTCAGTCGGGGACCCGGTGAAAGCTGACAGCACGGAAGAACCGGCCGAAGCACAGCGCGTGAGTGCAACTGACACCGGTCGCCCGGCCGCTGTCAGTCTGGATCAGGTGGCACAGGAGAACATGAGGGCCCAGACCGAAGCCGAGGCAAACCGCCGGCCCCAGGTCTTCTACGCGCTGTCCGGCCCCCCGTTTTCGCCATACGTGGACCGCGATCGGCCAGGTTCTGGGCTGGCGCATCAACTTATCGAAGCGGCTTTTGGTCAGGATGTGCGTGCGCAGGTTCGGATCAGCAGCGTCGCTGACCGTTCGGCTCACCTTGACGCGATATTGCCTAGGGGCGGATTTCAGCTCAGCTTTCCTTGGGTGTACCCGGATTGCGAAGCACCCGACCTGACCACAGGGCAGACACTGCTCTGCACCGACTTTATAGCCAGCGACAGTTTCTACGAGCAACTTACGGAGTATTTTGCCCGCGCCGATAGTCAGTGGTCCGCCGTGCAGTCACCGCAGGACATGATCGGCGCCCGTCTGTGTCGACCGGCCGGTTACCCGACCGACGATCTGGCGCAGATGGGGCTTCTGAACTCCGGAATCACATTGTACCAGCCGCCCCGGGCCCAGGATTGTCTGTCGGCGCTGGATCAGGGCGCAGTCGATATCGCCTCGCTCGACGCGACATTGGCACGCGCCTTGGTGGACACTGTTCCGGTTCGTAACCCGTTGATTGTACTGGAGGGTCTGACCCAGATTGATCGGCTTCATGCCCTTGCGCTGCGCGGCGACAGGCAGGGGGCCGCCGCGATCGAAGCGTTTAACGACGGTCTGGCGCAGCTGATCAACTCCGGCGAATGGTTCGACATCGTTGACCGCACACTCCGCCGGCCAGACCCGAACTAAAGCGTTTGATCAAATGCCCGAAGCATCATGCATCACCTAACGCGTTGAAATCCTTAATTTCAGCCAGCGTTAGGCGATTCAGGTTTTCGCATAACGCTCTAGGGTCGCGGCTTGCTTATATTCCGAGACTGACCTCACAAATCTGCTGTCGGTCTGAAACCCGGCAAATCCTGCGGGCGTGTCGGAAAACCCGGGCCTGACCCCGGTCCCCTAGAGCATGCGGCGGACTACGGCCGCCAAACTCTCGAGTTCGGGATCGGACAGACCCAAACGGTGCAACGCGACCACCGTGTTCATCAGATACTCTCGGTTGCTTCCGGCCGGGCCAGCGGCGCGTGCAATAACTGCGGCTTGCTCAGCCTCTGTCAGACCACCGCGATACTGCTCGTGACTGCGATCCATGACATAGCAGAGCGCCTGCACCTCGCGACCATCGGCGAGCTTTATCGGTGCCACCTCTTCTTGATAGGCCGAGGACACCAGCTCGCGCTCACGCAGATAGGCCAGGGTTTGAACCCCGGATTCTGGGGCCACCTGATATCCCACACCGGTGCACACCGCCCCGTCGGTCTTGTCCAATGCCAGGACCAGTCCCGGCGCCTCGGGCGTTCCGCGGTAGACGACCGAGGCCATGCAGAACGACCGGCAATACCCCTCCAGCCGGGCCAGAACTTGTGTGCCAAAGTCAAATCCCGGGTTCCACATCAACGAACCGTAGGCGAACACCCAATATCCCTCTGCCGCCTTCCGATCATCCATAGTACCCGCCCTGTTCCTGGATAGCCGTGGCTGTTATACGGGGTGGATGTCATCGCCGGAACCCCGCCCATGATGCGCAATCTTTTTGTCCTGCTCGTCGTCGCGTCGCTGGGTTGGAGCAGCTATTGGTGGCTGGGCTCCAACGCCAAGGATCAGGCGATCAACGCGTGGATGGCGGATCGCCGGGCGGACGGTTGGGTCGCGGACACATCGGACATTATTGTGCGCGGCTATCCCAACCGTTTCGACACCACATTTCGGGATCTCAACATAGCCGATCCTGACTCCGGCTGGGCCTGGGCGGCACCCTGGTTCCAGATCTTTGCACTGAGTTATAAACCCAACCACATCATTGCCGTCTGGCCGCCCGAACAGTCGCTGGCCAGTCCGGTTGAGCGGATCACGGTCACCAGCTCTGACATGCGCGGCAGCTTGCGCTTCGCCCCCTCTACCGCGCTCGATCTGTCCGAAGCGCGGATCCAGCTTGAGGAGTTTGCGCTGGCCAGTAGCCTCAAATGGTCCGCCCGGCTTGAAAGCGGCCAACTGGCGATCCGCCGCAGTCCAGAAGACGCCCGTTGGGACAATGCCTATGACATCAGCCTACGCGCCGACCAGCTGACGCTGCCGGGACCGCTGCGCGACGTCCTCGACCCCGCCGGACTGTTGCCAAAGACAATGGAAACGGCCGACATCCGCCTGACGCCGGTATACGATGCACCGTGGAACCGGCTCACCATTGAGGATCGCCTGCCAACACTGCAGATACTCAACATCGGCAATGTCAGTTTCACATGGGGACGCATGTCGATGACAGTGACCGGTCGCCTGGATGCGGACCCGAACGGGCAGGCCGAAGGGCAACTCAACGTCATCGCGCGCAACTGGCGCGACATGCTGGAATTGTCGGTGCAAAGCGGCTGGGTGTCCGCCGATCTGCAAGGCACGTTGGAAACCACGCTCGCCTTGCTCGCGCGCGGTACGGGTCAGACAGACCGGCTGGATGTGACGCTCAATTTCAAGAACGGCAGCACGCGTCTGGGACCGATACCGATCGGGGAAGCCCCGTATCTGAACCAGGGTCAGAACCTTTAACCCCGACCCTATTTGCGAAACCGCCCGGGGCGCCTGCGGCAACCGTCACAGGGGCCCCGTAGGTTTGCCGCTGCTGTTGTTGCCCAAGACCATAGGGGCTTTCCGGCGCCAGGAAAAACCGCTAGTCCTCCGCTTCGGACCAACTGCCGGAGAACCCGATGCGCGCCTTCTTCCCACTCATGCTTGTCCTGTTGCTTGCCGCCTGCGGGGGAGTGCCTATCGTCCCGATCATCTAATGGCAAAACTCTACTTCAACTATTCGACGATGAATGCGGGCAAGAGCACGATCCTGCTGCAAGCTTCCTACAACTACAATGAACGCGGTATGGAGACCTATCTGCTGACCGCGGATTTCGATGCACGCTCCGGCGCGGGCCAAATTGCCAGCCGTATCGGTATTGCCGCGAACGCGGACACCTTTACCCAGTCAACGGATCTGTTTGAGAAAATCAAGGCGCGTCTGGCCGAAGGGCCGGTGGCCTGTATCCTGCTTGATGAGGCGCAATGGCTGACCGAGGATCAGGTCTGGCAACTGGCCCGGGCGGTGGATGACCTCAATGTCCCGGTGATGACCTACGGGCTCAGGGTGGACTTTCGAGGAAAACTCTTTCCCGGTTCTGCAACGCTGCTGGCCATCGCCGACGAAATGCGTGAAGTGCGGACCATCTGCCACTGCGGGCGCAAGGCTACGATGGTCATCCGAATGGGCGCGAACGGTATCCCGTTGCAGGATGGTCCGCAAATTCAGGTCGGCGGCAACGAAACCTATGTTTCCTTATGCCGTCGCCACTGGCGGGAGGCGATGGATCAAACCACGCGGGACGGGTAGTTCCGATCCCCGAAATGCGCCACCAGATTGTCGACGGCAAGCATTCCCATCGCTGTGCGCGTCTCTACCGTGGCTGAGCCTATGTGCGGCAGCAGACAGACGTTCGGCAGATCCATCAGGTCGGGCGGCACCCGCGGTTCATTGTAAAAAACATCAAGTCCCGCACCGCCGATACGACCGTGTTTCAATGCCTCCGTCAGGGCCTCTTCATCCACGACGTCGCCACGGGCGGTGTTGATCAATATACCATCCGGTTTCATGCGCGCAATGTGTTCGGCCGAGATCACTTTGTCATTTTCTGCCCCGCCAGGCAGGTGCAACGAAACCACATCCGACGCTTCCATAACCGCGCCGATGCTGTCCAGGGCTTGGCTTGGAACGCCGGGATCGTTCACCGCTGATCGATTGGTGTAGACGACATTCATGCCCAGACCAAAGTGACACCGACGGGCCAGGGCTTGGCCGATCCGGCCCATTCCGATGATCCCCAACGTCCTACCCTGCAAACTGCGTCCCAGCAGGTGCGTGGGCGCAAAGCCTTTCCACCGGCCCTCGCGCAGCAACGCGGCACTTTCGGCTACACGGCGGGTCACATTCAGGATCAGGGTGAGGGCGACATCGGCAGTTGCGTCCGTCAGCACACCGGGCGTGTTGGTGACCACGACACCCTGCGCACGCGCCGCCTCAAGGTCGATGTTGTTCACCCCCACCGCGAAATTTGCAACTATTCCAGCCCGTCTTGGCGACGCCAGCGCCGCCCCGTCAACACGATCCGTTACCGTTGTCAGGACACCGTCCGCGCTGGCCAGAGCGGCCGCCAATGCCTGTGGTTGCAGGGGAACATCGGTCGGGTTCAGGACCGCATCAAATGCATCGCTCAGCCGGGCTTCCACGAGGTCCGGCAACCGGCGCGTGACCACCACCTTCGGGCGCGACGTCATATCAGTGCATCCTTTGGCCGGGGGCGACATCCTGGTCCGGCCCAATCAGCACAACGCCGCCGGCATCATCCATAACGCCCAGCACCAGCACCTCGGAGCGCATCGGCCCGATCTGTCGTGGCGGGAAATTTACCACACCCATCACCATCCGCCCGACCAGGTCCTGTGCGGTGTAATGCGCCGTCAGTTGAGCCGAGGATTTACGCTCCCCCAGCTCGGGGCCGAAGTCCACCCAGAGTTTGAGTGCAGGTTTACGAGCCTCGGGGAAATTTTCGGCTCGCACGACACGACCGACCCGAATATCCACTTTAAGAAAATCATCGTAGTCGATCAGATCCATCTGTTCCCCCGGTCACACTCATCGGCACAGGGTCTACGGGTTTTCCCGGGGGAAGTTAATGGGCATTCGTACGTCGTTAGCGGCTGGCCGTACTGAGCGAACGGCCCGGTTGATCCGCGTGATCGCCTACTTTTTCTTGGTGTCGGCAAGCGCTTTGAGCTCTTCCATCGAGTCTTTCACGCGCGCGCTTACGATATCGTATGCGTCGGTGTTGGCCTTGTGTGCTGTCTCGGCCAGGTCTTTCATATTGGCAATCGCCTTTTCGAACGCGGCCTTGGCGATTTCGGCCTGTTCTGTCGCGGTTTTGGCGTCAAGCTTCAGATCAACGTCCTTCATATGCGCCTGCGCCTCGGACAGGGTCGACTCAAAGATCGCCATCTGCTTTTTGAACAGGTCCTGATAGCCCGCTGCGGCGGCCTTGTTCGCCTCGACCAGTGCATCCATGTTCTTTTTCTGGGCAGTGACCATCGCCTCGGCGTCTATGCCGGGCAACTTCATTTCGCTCAGTGTTTTGGTGAAGTCATTCTGTTTGAAAAACTCCATCATCTTTTCAGGATCAAACGCGAACGCATTTTTCTCGAACATAGTCTCTTCCTCCGGGTGGGTTGTTAAGGTCCTTATATGTTGTGCAGTGCAGCAATATCAAGGTATATGCTGCACTGCACAATTCACGCCCTGACGCGGTAATTAAGCCTTGGCCGCAGTGTAGATCATATCGATCATCCGCTGGTTGCCCTTCGAGAACTCCAGCGGGCAAGCATAGGGCGCGCCTGTCCGAACCGTGGCGGCAAAGGCTTCGATCTGTTCGACATACTGGTCCACCAGAGGGAACCGCTCGCGTGTCAGCGTGTCGCCAATGGCCAGCGTCAGGACATCATCGCCGTAGAGTTTGGCGTTGAAAGGCGTCTCTACGGCTAGCCATCCGGTGGTCCCATGAAACACCATCTGTTGCCGCGGCGCCATGCGCATGGATACATAGAAATCCATGTCAAACCCTGGAAAGCTGGCCCAGACACGCGCGGTCGCGTCGATGCCAGCGTCCCAGTCAATCTCGGCACGGATCGTCTCAGGCTCCTGTCCGGTGACAAAGCGGGTTACGATACTGGGATAGACACCGATATCCCGCAGTGCGCCGCCGCCCTGATCGGCGCGGTTTCGGATGTTTTGGGGGTCTGTGTTAAAGAAACTGAAGGCCCCCTGCACATGCACAAGATCCCCAATTGCCCCCTGCGAGACCAGATCCCTGGCGCGATGCCATTGCGGATGATGGGTGACCATAAAGGCCTCGGCGGCGAACCGGTTCGCGGCATCGCGCGCGACGATCAATCGGTCCACCCCCTCTTCTGTCAGGGCGATAGGTTTTTCGCACAGCACATGTTTCCCAGCGGCCAGGCACTTTTCCGTCCATTCAACATGGGCGCCATTGGGAAGCGGAATATAGATTGCATCCACCTGTGGGTCAGCCAGCAGATCTTCGTATGTATCGTGCACTTGCAGCACGCCAAATGGTGCCGCCAGCGCCTCTGCTTTGCCCGCCGTGCGACTGGCGATTGCCGAAATCCGGCTGGAATGGCTTGCGTGAATGGCCGGGGCCACCCATTCCTTTGCAATTTTAGCCGCGCTTAAGATGCCCCATCGAAGCTGTTCCATGCGTATCCCCCACTTTTATTCGCCCTCGGCATTCGCGGGCCCGTTACAGAATGTCCGAGTATGGCGGGGCTGTACACCGTACTCCGACAGCCCAGTGGCCGTGGAGGCGCAGTTTGACCTGACCAGCCGTTCAATCGGCGTTCAGGGGCGGACGTCCCGTCGCTGCGGCGCCGCCGAGCGGGCGATAACCGAGTGCCCGGCGGTCGACATGATCCTGCGAAAGAACGCGACAAGGAATATCAGCGTCATAATCAGGATCACCGTCGGTGCAGGGGCGCTGTCGAGGTAGAAGCTGAGATACACGCCCAGCAAGCCCGCCGTCAGGGTCACCCCGACTGCAACGGGAAGCATCCGCGAAAACTGACGCGTGAGCAGGAAGGCGATTGCCCCCGGGGCGATCAGCAAACCGATCGACAAGATAATCCCCACAGCGGAAAGGGTCGCCACGATGGTCAGCGAAATCATCGACAACAGACCGTAATGCAACCAGCGCACCGGCAGTCCGACGGCCTGGGCCTGGATCGGATCAAACGCGTGCAACATGAAGTCATGCCGCTTCGACAGGATAACCAGCGCAACCAGTGCGGCAATCAGCGTGGCGGTCGCCAGTTCCGACTTGCCCACGCCCAGCATGTTTCCAAACAGGATATGGTCCAGATGCACATCCGTCGTGATCTTTGTGTAAAGCACAATGCCGATGCCGAACATGCCCGAGAATACCACGCCCATCGCCGTGTCCTGCTTCACACGGCTGTTCTCGGCCAGAAACCCTGTTGCCAGGGCACATACCATTCCCGCGCAAAAAGCGCCGATAATCAGTGGCAGTCCCAGGATATATGCCAGTACGACACCGGGAAGCACTGCGTGGCTGATCGCATCCCCCATAAGCGACCATCCCTTGAGCACCAGGTAACAGGACAAAAGACTGGTGGGCACGGCAATGATCGCCATGATCAGGAAGGCCGTGTTCATGAACGCAAACTGGAATGGCAAGAACAGCGTCTCGATCATGACGCCGCCAACGCTCGGGCCGCCCGTCGCCGCGCCGCAAGGTATCCATGCCGCGGCGCCAAAAAGAAGGCCGACAGGAAGATCAGCGTCTGGAGTGAGACGATGATCCCGCCGGTCGCACCATCAAGGAAGAAACTCAGATATGCACCGGCAAAGCTGGTTGTGGTGCCGATCGCGACGCTGACCATCAGCAGCCGGGGAAACCGGTCCGTCAGCAGGAATGCGGTAGCCCCTGGTGTTACCACCAGTGCGATTACCAAGAATGCACCGACCGTCTGCAGTGCCGCCACGCAGGAGGCCGACAGAAGCGCAAAGAAGACAACCCGCAAGAGATCCGGGTTTAACCCGATCGACCGGGCATGGTTCTCATCAAAGAATATGACCATAAAATCCTTCCACTTTGCCAGCAGGATCACAAGGGTCACGGTGCCAATGATCGCCAGCTGCAACGTGTCGGACGGTGTGATGGCCAGAATGTTGCCCAGTGTTATGGTCTGTACGCTGACCGAGGTCGGCGAAAGCGACACCATGAACAACCCCAGTCCGAAGAAGGATGTGAAGATCAATCCGATGATCGTATCCTCCTTCAGACCTGAGCGCTGGTTTAGAAACAGCATCGCACCGGCTGCAAGCCCGCCGGCTGCGAACGCACCCAGCGCAAAAGGCAGGCCAAGCATATAAGCCCCCGCAACGCCCGGAACGATTGAATGGCTGAGGGCATCGCCGATCAACGACCAGCCCTTAAGCATCAGATAGGCCGACAGAAACGCACACACCGCGCCGACCATCGCGCTTACCCACATCGCGTTCACCATGTAGCCATAGGTAAACGGCTGGAGCAGCGTCTCGATCACTGCGCCGCCTCCGTTTCATCGCGCTCGGGCTGTTCGTCACCGTACACAACAAAGGGTCGTTCATCGTCCGTGATCACGCGCACCTGACGGCTGTCATCATCGTCGTGCAGGTCCGCCCCGCCCAGAACGAAGTGGCGGAGCACGCCACCAAAAGCGACCTCAAGATTTTCATGGGTGAACACGGTCTGGGTTGGACCAAAGGCCAAGACGGTCTGCTTGACCAGAATGGTGCGGTCGCAAAACTCAGGAACTGACCCAAGGTTATGGGTCGACACCAGCATCACGCGACCCTCGGCGCGCATCTCG
Source organism: Pseudomonadota bacterium (assembly GCA_039190275.1). Taxonomy (GTDB): domain Bacteria; phylum Pseudomonadota; class Alphaproteobacteria; order Rhodobacterales; family Rhodobacteraceae; genus Halovulum. The sequence continues at coordinate 45,789 of JBCCYF010000010.1, forward strand.
CGCAGCAGCGCTATGATCGCCTCTTCGCTCTGGACATCGACACCGGTAAAGGGTTCGTCCAGCAAGATAACCTGCCCTTCCTGTGCCAATGCCCGCGCCAGAAACACGCGCTTGCGTTGACCCCCGGACAGTTCACCGATCTGCCGCTGGCGGTACTCGGACATACCCACCCGGTCCAGCGCGGCGGTGGCGGCATCCACGTCCGCTGCCGACGGGCGCCGCAGGAACCCCATATGGCCGTAGCGCCCCATCATCACGACATCTTCGACCAGCACCGGAAAGCTCCAGTCCACATCCTCGGACTGCGGGACATACGCCACGATGTTCCGGCGCAACGCCGACTTGACCGGCAGGCCCAGCACCGAAATCTCGCCTTTAGCGGCGGGAACGAAACCCATGATCGCCTTGAACAGGGTGGATTTTCCCGCACCGTTCACACCCACCAATGCGGTGATCGTTCCGGTCGGGATATCAAATGTCGCGTTTTTAAGCGCCGTATGACCATTGCGATAGGTCACGGTGACATCCCGCGCGACGATACCCTGCGTCTGAGTCATTCGGTCAAGCCTGCCGCGATTGTTTCTGTGGTCACTCTCAGAAGATCGATATAGGTCGGCACCGGACCGTCGGCCTGCGTCAGACTGTCAACATACAGTACCCCGCCATACACCGCATCGGTTTCCCGGGCGACTTGTTCGGCAGGGGCCTGACTGACGGTGCTTTCGCAGAACACGGCCGGGATATCGTTCGCGCGCACCCCATCGATCACGGCGCGGACCTGTTGCGGTGTCCCCTGCTGATCCGCGTTGATCGGCCATAGGTAAAGCTCCTGCATCTCAAAATCCCGAACCAGATAGCTGAACGCCCCCTCGCAAGAAACCAGCCAGCGGCGCTCGGGCGGCACGGCCAGCACGGCCTCCTTCAACGGTCCAATCGCCTCGGTAATCTCCTGTTTGTACCTTTCAGCATTCGTGCGGTAGACATCCGCGTTGTCTGGATCGTGGGTGACAAAGGCATCGCGGATATTGTCCACATAGATCAGCGCTCCGCTCAGGCTCATCCATGCATGCGGGTTTGGCTTGCCCTCATAGTCGCCTGACGCGATGCTCATCGGCTCGATTCCTTCGGTCAGGATGACACCCGGAACATCGTTGAGGTTTCCGAAGAACTGTTCGAACCACAGCTCAAGGTTCAACCCATTCCACAGGATCAGATCGGCATCCTGCGCGCGAATGATGTCGCCCGGGGTCGGTTGATAGCCGTGGATCTCTGCACCCGCCTTCGTCACACTCTCGACGGTCGCGGCCTCGCCCGCCACGTTCCGCGCCATATCTGCGATGACGGTGAAGGTTGTGACCGCCTTGAACTTGTCATCCTGCGCCAACGCATCGGCGGCCCCGATTGCGATACCAAAAGCGACCGCCGCCCACATCACGCCACCGTTCCCATAGCTGCCCACGATAGTGATCCCCCTTTTTTTGCACGCGTTCCAATGAGTCGGTTCAATCCCTGAATGCGTATGAGAATTATTCTCGTCTGTAAATGAAATTGACAATCATTCGCAAAGATAGCAGGTATATGAGAATGGAGCCTGAAACATGAACCCGGTCGCCGACCAGACATCAAAGATGGCCGCTGCCCTACGTGCGGCGGGCGTCCGCGTTACCCGTCAGCGTATCGCGCTCTTGGCTGTGCTTGCCGGCGCCAAGGATCATCCCGATGCCAATGAGCTGCACCGGCGCGCTCAGGAGGTCGAACCCGCCGTGTCGCTGGCGACGGTGTATCGAACCCTATCCGTGCTTGAGGCGGGCGGTGTTGTGCACCGCCATAGTTTCGAGGGCGGCGGCGCACGGTTCGAAACCGCCAAGGCCCAGCATCATGACCATATTGTCGACCTAGACAGCGGCGACGTGATCGAATTCAGCTCAGACAAAATCGAACGGCTACAAACCCAGATCGCGGCTGAAATGGGATATGAGGTTGTGCATCACAGACTTGAGCTGTACTGCCGCAAGGTCCGCACACCGCCCTGAACAGCAAACAGGAAAAAATGTAAGCGCGAACATTGAGTTACACCGAGATTCCAAGCCAGATCGGCGTTTGACAACTGTCTTTGCACCAGTCATTAGAGAGCGGGTACCGCAAAACTTCGCCCTAGAACGGCTCGGCACGCGTTCACCTTTTGACCGGCAATTTTGGGCGAAAGAACACTCTAAATGGGCGCGATCATACAGAAATTGCGGTCGCTTGGCCCGGGCCTCCTGCTGGCCGGTACGATAGGTGCTGCGGCGGGGTTTCTCTCGGATCACTATGGTGGCCCCACCATGTTGTTTGCCCTGTTGATCGGCATCGCATTCAATTTTCTTGCCGCTGAAAAATCTTGCGCACCTGGAATTGGGTTTTCATCAAAGACACTGCTGCGCATCGGCGTGGCCCTTCTGGGCGCAAGAATTACCCTGGGCGATCTGGCCGCGCTGGGTCTTGAAACGGTTCTGGTCGTGATTGGGCTGGTGGCGCTGACCGTGTTGACCGGTTTTATCGGTGCCAGGCTATTCGACCGCAAATGGCGTTTTGCCCTGCTGACCGGAGGCTCGGTGGCAATTTGCGGGGCGTCTGCGGCGCTGGCACTGGCCGCAGTAATCCCGCCAAACGACAAGATGGAACGCAACACATTGTTCACCGTGGTGGCGGTGACGGCGCTTTCGACCATCGCGATGATCGTCTATCCGATCCTTTTTACCACGCTCAACCTGACGGACCAGCAATCCGGTTTCCTGGTCGGAGCGACCATTCACGACGTCGCCCAAGTTGTCGGGGCGGGCTATACGATTTCCGAGGATGCTGGCGAAACCGCGACAATCGTCAAGTTGCTGAGGGTCACCTTGCTGCCGATTGTGGTTCTCGCCGTGATCCTGACTGTCGGGCGGCAGGGTGGCGGCGGCACCCCGCTTATCCCTGCATTCGTGATCGGTTTCGCGGCGCTTGTGTGTGTCAACAGTTTTGGTCTTCTGCCCGAATTTGTGGTCACGGCACTCGGCAGCCTGTCCAAATGGGCATTGATCATCGCCATCGCGGCGCTCGGCGTGAAAACCGATCTTGGGGCGATGGCCACGGTCGGTGTGGGACACATCGGTGTTATTGCGCTTGAAACAGTGGTGCTTCTGGCCGCCGCCCTGGCCGTCGTCTATTTTGGAGTGCTCACATTTGGCAGTCCATGACACCCGACCCCCAACATGCTCGCGGGGGTTTGATCCACTATAGCTGAAACGTAACGTATACCTTAATGATATTGTCGGATATTCTCGTAAATGGCGGCGTCGACCGCATCACCTACAGATCAAGGCCTCTCAATGGAGCTTCCACAAACCCGGCTTCGAAAACTCGCCCCTACTTCGGCAGATACCCTTCTGGAAGTGGGTTCAGCGGGATTTCTGAATCAGTGCCGTCTTATGGCGCTTGACTGCCGGTGCGCGGCACGCACGGACCTGTTTGATGCCTGTGCGCTCTTGGTCATTGATCCACAATACGCGCGGACCCGAGCGCTCGAAGGCCTGATCCGCTGCCTTCCGCAGATCTTCGAGCGCGGACCGGTGTTCTACCGCCCCGGCGTCACCGAGGCGTCATTTGATGAATCCTGGCTCCTGCAGCTTTTTCACGCGGCCGCGGATAAAGACAAGAGCAGTTTCAACTTTCTTCTCCGCTCACGCGTACCGCGTTTGGCCCGCGGCCAGGTCGCCTATCTGGTGGGTATTGTCACTGGATAGAAAATAATAATTAGAATAATTCTAAAAATGGGTTGGCAAATGCTCCCGGTGCCATATGTTAGGCGTCAGCTAGCCAGCCGACCGCCAGCCAGCGCGATATGAAACCAAAAAGCCGGAGCGTGAGATGACCCAGACCGCCGCCGCACAGTCGGCAGATGCGCAGACCCAAATCGTTGGTGCGCTGAACCAAACAGTTGCTGAAACCGCTGTGACCACTATGTTGGCGCAGAATTTTCACTGGAACGTAAAGGGCATGTCGTTCGGCCCACTGCATGCGTTGTTTCAGGAGATCTATGAGGATCACTTCCAAGCGCAGGACGATTTGGCGGAGCGCATAAAGGCGGTTGGCGGACATGCCGAAGGGACCCTTGCTGGTATGCTCACCCGCTCGAAGGTGGCCGAGCACGATGGTCATGCAACTGATCAGGAGATGATCCAGGCCATGCTTACGGCGCAGGAAACCATCGCCGCAACGCTTGCAGGTTGCGGTGATCTGGCGGTGCAGCACGGTGATACGCTCACCGAGGATCTGTGTATTTCGCGCGGTCAGGTACATGAAAAATTTGCCTGGATCCTGCGCGCGCATATTGGCTGATCCGCAGAGGCTACCAGACACCTCACGGACCTACACCTCGGGTTGCTCGCGGAAAACCGGCAGTTCGGCGAGCGCCTCCTCGTGTTATGCGAGCCCCAATTTTTCAGACCTGCAAATTGGGACAAAGCACCAAATACGCGTGATGCGATGTCCCAGAAAGTGACAGCCTATTTGGTGAGGATGAGCTTACCAGCGCGGGTGATCCGCAAGTAATAGGCCTGCCGGTCCAGGACAAGCCGTGCTTGCACGCCCTCCTCGATCATGTCGCGGACATCATATGTCGGCATGGCGTCGTTGGTGTTCAGATCAACGTTCGGGCTAATAGGCTGTGGAACAGCGGTCATGACCTGTCCTCGATCCGATCGAACATCTCTTCAAGGCTGCGTTCCGTCGGGAGTATCCCGTCAAGGGCACCCTGCAGGATTTCGATCCATTCCGGCGGAGGATCCTGCGAGGCAGGGCCGTTTTGTAGCGGCGGCGCGTAAGGGGGGCGAGAAACCATTGAACGACTCCTGTTGATCCAGTTGACGCCGTGCTGCCTTCTACATTGGGTAGCGAGCTTGGCCCTTATCTTGACCAAAACAATCAAGTTCGTCAATCCCGACAAGTTTGATCGGGTCTGAGTATTGGCGCGCGCGACGGGGGCCGCGCGCACCAATCGTCGGTTACTCCCAACCGACTTCGTTAAAAATCTGCTGCGCAGCCGGTACATTCTTGGCCACTTTGGTCAGATCCACCGCATCCGGGCGGAACATGCCAAGGGCAGCAACCGACGGGCTGATTGCAACGCCGGGAACGGCCGGATATTCGTCGTTACCGGATGAGAAATACTGTTGCGCTTGATCCGACGAGAGGTACTCCAGAAACGCGACAGCATTGTCGATGTTCGGTGCATTCGCCGCGACACCACCACCTGACAGGTTCACATGCGCGCCTTCGGCATCCTGCGACGGGAACACCCAACCGATGTTCTCCATATCCGCCTTGCCAAGTCCGTCCACGTCCTTCCGGATCGCCCGTGCAAAGTAGTAGGTGTTAGAGATCGACACGTCGCACTCACCCGAAACAAGGCCGCGCAGCTGGTCGGTGTCGCCGCCCTGTGGCGCGCGCGCGAAGTTATCGACCACGCCTTGCGCCCAACCCTTTGCGGTATCTGCGCCATGGTTCTCGATAACCGCTGACAACAAGGTCTGCGAGTACACGTTGGTCGACGAGCGGTGGCAGACCTGACCCTTGAACTTCGGATCTGCCAGATCGACATAGCTCTTCGGCGGATCGGTCACGTCAGTCTTATCGTAGAAGATAATGCGGGCACGCTGCGAGAACCCAAACCACTGGTTCTCTTCGTCCTGCAGATTGGCCGGTATCCGTGTTTCAAGAACCGGGCTATCAACGGACTGCAGCACGCCTGCGTCTTTTGCTCGCTCCAAGCGGGATGTATCGACGGTCAAAAGCACGTCAGCTGGCGAGTTTGCCCCCTCAGCGACCATCCGCTCGATCAACTCATCGGCGTTGCCTTCGATGCGATTGATCTTGATGCCGGTGGCTTCTTCAAAATCAGAGTACAGCCGTTCGTCGGTATCATAATGGCGTGACGAATAGAGGTTCAACTCGCCGTCCGCGAACGCGGTGGCAGCGGATCCGCAAACAGCCGCAGCGGCCAGCGCGAGAATGGACGTTTTGCTTGACAGTGACATCAGAATCTCCCTGAACGTAAAAACCTTACTGTTTTTGTCGATTAACAAACCCACCGAAAAATGCAAGGTATGTTGACCGAATTTGTCGGTTTTTGCGCCTTAATTCTGCCTGATTTCGCCGAGCGGTCGTTGTTCGCGCCGTTCCGGCCTCAAACGGTTGATTTACCCGGACCTATCGGGGTAAAAAATCGTTCCGCAAGCCGGGTGTTTCCCTGAGCGCGGAAGATGCTCGGCATCTCCCATTGCGGCACGTCACCGGCAAAAAGATCGAGGAAGGCAATCGCAAGATCCGGATCTTCCTCGGCGTTTTCCTTGAATGACCACCAGGTGCGCGGCATCTTTAGATCTGGGACAAGCCGCTGTTTCTCGTGAAAGTCCTGCTCGATAACCAACGCGCGCACATTCAGGCAATAGGCGACATAGAGGTAACCTTCGGGCCAGAAGTACGCGGGGTTTGTTTCATCGCTGCCTGGCGGCTTCGATACCAGACGAACGGGCTTATGGCTGACCAACGTGCGCAGCATCAACCCCGAAGCAAAGCCAACATAAGGCAGCCGGTCCGCATCTGACGTTGGCTTCTGTGCTTCGAAATCCCGCAGCCAATCCACAAACACCGCCGACAGAGCACCCACATCTATCTCAAACTGATTGCCGGTCTCGGTCGTCGTCCGCTCCACCTGCTCCTCGAACGAGGCCAGAAACCAACGCAGCCGCCGCACGGATTTGCGGATAGGAAGGTCCTCGGCCCGGGGTTCGATCTGTGTCACAGGAACTCCTCAGACAATCTCGGCGAGACTGCTCAGCTTGACCGGCAAGAGGTCAGGTGCGGCGAAAGCCTCAAGGATCTCCACCCGCTGAGCGTGGGTCAGTCCGATACATAGGTCCAGCAGCACATATTCCTCGGCCAGATCCTGTGCACGCTCCACTAACAACCAAAGAACAGTTGCAAAGGCGGCAAGCTGCGCCCCTTTCTGAGCGTCTTCTCCGGACACGAACGGCGTGCCGGGTGCAGGTCCGATGGCCGCACCTTGGACAAGTGCGTCGATCACAGCTTCGGCGCGCGGCACCTGCGGCTGCGCCGCAAGGGCGGGCCCCAGCGCAACGGCCAAAACCGTTTCGCTGACCAGAGCCGGATGCGTACCGTGGCGGGCCAGATAGGCCTCTGCGCCATAGGTGATGACCTTTGCCAGCGTCTCCCTCGGCACAGATGGCCCCGCATCAACCAGATAAGCAGCCGCAGCCGCGATCTGATCAGCGCGCGGCACCGCGGCGCCCAGCACCTCGGTGCCCGCCCGCTCCGCCACACGCGCGGCGCCGCGCAGAACATCGCGGATCGGCGGCGGTACCAAGTCGCCCGCCGGCGACAACAGCCCCTCGGCACTTTCCGACGCGCCGCGCAAGCCCCGCAAGACGTCGCGCAGGGGCATCGACAGGGCAGAAGGCATCAATTTTGCCGATTGGGACACCATTGCATCACCTCGTTAGACCCTGGCAGTTGGGGTCGCGCAGCATGTGTTTTATCGCGTGGGCGTAGTATCCACAAAGCGCCGGGTATTGTCGAGCGACGTGACCACCGCCTGTGACCCCAACCCCATGGCGTTCTGAGCCGAGGATGCCTGCCCCAACTGAACACAGTCGCGGACCGGCAAGTCCAAATGCAATCCGGTGGCAAAACCCGCGTTGAAACAATCCCCGCAACCGCAGGTGCAGACCACGTCAATCTTGAAGGATGGCAGGTCAAAGCGCCCGCCCCGACTGTCCCGGTACATCGCACCCGCCTCACCCAAGGTCAGGATCACCGCTCCGGTCCCCTGATCAAGCAGGAACTGCGCGATACCTTCAAAATCGGTCATACCGGACAGCGCCATCGCCTCCTCCTCGGAGGGCATGAAGTAGTCCGTGTTCTTCAGCAGCGGCGTGATCTTGGGAAGATCCTCGGCGGTGGAGGCAAATACATCCAACGTTGTGATGCAGCCGCGCGCCTTGGCCTCGGCCATAACCTCGGCGGTGCGGCCCGTATCCATTTTGTCCATCAACCCAACGCCGCCGACATGCAGGATCTTGGTGTCCAGAACGCTATCAATCTGCGCGTCGGTGACGTAAAACGCCGCTGTCGCCCCAAGCTTATGCAGCGCAGGCCGCGCTCCGTCGGGACGGGTTGTCACAACGGAAGAGGAGGTTGTGACCCCCTCGCACCGCTCCATATGGGAGACGTCAACGTCAAAAGACCGCAGCTTGGCAAGCACCCAGTCGCCCATGTCGTCCCGACCGATGCCCCCGACAGCCTGTACCCTTAGCCCGTGTTTGGCGGCCACGATCGCGGCACTTCCGGCCGCGCCCGACACGGCCATCGTCAACTCTTCCACAAAATAGGTCCCGCCGCCTGGCGGGATATCGGTCACCGGCCGCACGAGGCAGTCAAATGTATAAAACCCCATGGAAGTATAGTCGAATTTCGGCATGCGCTAACGGATCCGGTCCCCGGTTTCAGTATCGAAAAAGTAGAGCCGGTCGCGATCAAAGGCCACCGTTTCGGGCTGATCGAGGTTGGCGCGATAATCGCGGTGCGCCTTGACTTCAAAGTTATGCGGCCCAACCCGCAGGCTCAAGTAGGTCACGTCTCCCGTCGGCTCGACGCCATAGACCGCACCATGCATATCAGCGGCCCCAGGTTCCACATGGCAATCCTCGGGGCGGACACCCAACGTCACCGCACGCTCTCCGGTCACGATAATGTCTTTCAACTCAATTCCGGGCGCGGTGAACACGCCGCCCGACGTGTGGCCCGGGATCAGGTTCATGGGCGGCGAGCCTATAAAACCGGCGACAAACGTATTCGCGGGATCGGCATAGATCTGATCCGGCGTCCCGATCTGCTGGATCGACCCGCCCTCCATCACCACAATCCGGTCGGCAAGCGTCATTGCCTCAATCTGATCATGCGTGACGTAAACGGTCGTGATCCGCAGTTGCCGTTGCAGATGCTTGATCTGCACCCGCATGGCCTGACGCAGCTTCGCATCCAGATTGCTCAGGGGCTCGTCCATCAAGAAGACCTGCGGCTGGCGGACAATGGCCCGCGCAAGTGCGGCGCGCTGCCGCTGCCCGCCCGAGAGCGCAGCGGGTTTGCGCATCAGGAATTCGCCCAGTTCGACCATATCGGCCGCCTCGCGGACCAGACGGTCCTGCTCGGCCTTGGGAACGGCGCGCATGCGCAGCGGGAAACGAATGTTCTCGTAAATGGTCATGTTGGGGTAAAGTGCGTATCCCTGAAAAACCATCGCCACATCGCGATCGCGGGCGTCGACGTCGTTCATCACTTCTCCGTCCATGCGTATCTCGCCCTCGCTGGGGTCTTCGAGGCCTGCGATCATGCGCATGGTCGTGGTCTTGCCGCAGCCCGAGGGGCCAAGAAACACCACCAATTCCTCGTCCGCGATGTCCAGGTTTACATCGCGGACACCCCAGACGGCACCCCAGTTCTTTTGCACCCCGGTCAGTTCAATCCGCGCCACCGACCACCCCTACCCTTTTACAGCCCCAAGGGTCAGGCCCCGGGACAAGTGCTTCTGAATTGCGACAACCACCAGGAACACAGGAACGAACGCAAGGAAGGCGACCAGCGCGATCGCGTTGTAGATCACCCCGTCCGAACCTCCGGTGAAGTTGGCCAGCGCTACTGACAATGTGTAGGCGTTCGGCGTCGATGCGATCAGCAAGGTGAACAGGAACTCATTTATCGCAAAGATCATCGCGATCACGGCCGCGGTGATGATACCCGGTAGGATCGCGGGAATGATAATCTCCCAAAGTATTCTGAGGTCGGAGGCCCCGTCGGTCCGGGCTGCGTCCTCAAGTTCGGTCGGGATATCCATCATGTAGGATCGAATGATCCAGGTCACCACGCTCAGGTTGATAGCGGCATAGATCAGCATCAGCGCCCAGATGGTATCCAGGAGGCCCATATTGCGGAATAGAAAGAAGATCGGGATCGCAACAATCGCCGGGGCCATCATCCGGGTGGACAAGATATAGAACCCGATATCCTCCCGCCCCCGAAACCGATAGCGGGCCAGTGCATAGGCGGCCGGGATCGCCAGGATCAGGTCGATGACCACTGAACCGATGATAGCCAGAACCGAGTTGCGCAGATACTGCGCCATCGGCCAGTCCGACCAGATCATATGCCAGGCATCCAGGCTAAAGGTCGGCCAGTAGATCGGCTGTGGAGTGATGATCTCGGTCCGGGGCCGGAAACCGATAGACAGGAACCAGACCACGGGGGCCAGGCAGAACAGCCCCCAACTGACCAGTATAAGGTAACGGATAAACAGGCTTTCGCCCCGGCGGCGGCGCTGGCTGGCCATCACGCGCGCCCCGAATGGAACGCACGTTTGACCACAACCTGCGCCACGACGATCGTAAAGATCAGCATGATCACGCTGGCGGCGGACGCATAGCCAAAGTTGAAGGTCTTAAATCCGATCCGATAGATAAAATAGCTTATCGTCTCGGTCGCGCCCCCCGGCCCACCCTTGGTGACGATGAAGACATTTGCGAACATGGTGGTGATATCGATGCCGCGCAGGATCAGGGCCACCGCGATCACTGGGCGCATCAGGGGGAGTGAGATATTCCAGAAGATCTGTGGCCACGTGGCCCCGTCCAGCCGGGCGGCCTCCTCGACCTCTTCGTCCTGTCCTTGCAGCGCCGCCACAAAGATGATGAACAGAAACGGTGTCCACTGCCAGACATCCGCCAGGATCAGCACCCCGCGTGACATCCAGATCGACGAGGGGATTGCAAGGTTTGCATCGATCAGACCCACCCGGATCAGCAGATCCGACACCACCCGGGCGTCCAGAAAGGACAGCTTGAAAATAAATGCCACCGCGGATGGCATGAACAACATCGGCACCAGGAAGATAATCCTCCAACCCCGAACCCAAGGGTCCCGGTAGGCGTAGAAGGCCAGCGCCAGCGCAATCACGCACTGCAGGGCCAGCGCGATACTTCCCATGACAAAAGTGTTCCAGAGCGCGGCCCAGAACTCACGGTCGTTCCACAGATCGATGTAGTTGCCAAAGCCGTTCGGCGTCCAGGAATTGAACCGAACCACAAAGAAGCTCTGATAGATCGCATATGCCCCGGGATAGAGCGTGATCATCAGCAAATAAAGGACCGCAGGCGCCACCAGAAGGTAGGGGAATAATTTGCGCATACGCCGACTGCGGCGCTTGAAAGTCCTGGAGGGAGTTACCGGGGCGATCACAGCCGCCCCGGAAGCGTATTTGGTCATACGTGGCGCCCCTGCGCTTCCCGGCAATCAGAACGGCAGCGGTTTACCATCACCCACGTAAAGACCAGGCGCGGCCGCGGCATACTCCACCGGAGGATTGCTGCCATAAAACCCGTTCTGATCCATGATTTTGCGCACAGCTGCGGCGGCGTTGTCCAGCGCCTCTTTGCCCGAGATCTGACCGACAACAGCCCTGTTGATCTCGTTCCCGATGGCCTGCTCCATGTTGAACATGCCTGGCAGACGTGGCGCACACCAGGCGTGCTCCAGACTGTCGCCCCAGACCTTTGCGGGTTGGCTGACCTTCTGAAGTTCGGTGTTGGTCAGGACCGAACGATAGCCCGGCGCCACGCCATTGGCGTTGGCCTCGTTCATCGCCATGATTGACGCCGTTGTCAGAAACGCCAGCATCAGGAACGCGCCTTCCGCATTCTGGGCCGAGGCCGCAACGCAAGACGTGGACCCCGCGATGTTTGGCGGCGCAAACCGTCCGCCTTCGAACCGCGGTTCGTAGATCGTAACGAAATCATCCACAATCTGGCTCTGATCCGGGCGCATGGCCTGCGTGCCGCTGTCCTGCCAGCTGATGTTCGTGGCCAGTTGCCCGCCCAGCCACGCGGCCCGGTTTTCCGGCCAGCCTGCACCGGCGTGCCCTTCGTTGGCGTTTTCGGTCAGGGCCAGGATCGTGTCGATCCCCTTCATCCCTGCGTCACCGTTGAAGATGGGCTCCCAGTTCTCATCGAACAACATCATACCGGCCTGAGCCGCGATATGCTCCCAGGTATAGGTCGACCAGAAACCACGGGCGGCCATCATACCGACTCCGGCCACCCCGGGTTCGACATTGTTCAGCTCACCGGATATCCGGATCAGTTCATCATAGGTCGGGACTGAGTTAACAATATCGACCGGACCCCCCAAGATCTGTTCCATATATCCTTTGCGAACATGAACCATCTGAATGTCGCAGTCGAAGGGAATGCCGAACATCTGGCCGTTGAAGAAGCCATAGTTGGCGCTGTAGGTCTCGTAGAAATCGTCCAGCGGCAGCCCCCACTTCGCGGCGAAGTCATCGAGCGGTGACAGGAAGCCGGGGGCTGCAAAATCGCCAAGCCAGGGCGAGAAAAACTGCAACGCATCAAAGCTTGCGTTGCCCGAGATGAACTCGGCCAATGCCTTGTCATAGAAGCTGTCATCCGGGATCGGCACCAGTTCGACCGTGATCCCTGACAGCGCTTCGAACGGGACCAAACCCTCGGCCGCCGACTCTTGATCCGCGGCGCCTATTGCGAAACGCACAGTAGTTCCGGCAAGCTCAGAGCGGACGGCCTCCCAATCCACGGTGCGGATCCAGTCTTTGTTGGGGTCCCAGAGCGGCTCGCCGCTCATATTGTAGAGCGTACGGTAGTCTTCGCGGACATATTTGTTCACGGATATATCCGCCAGCACGCTTGCCGGGTCCGGCAGATGACCATCCGCCAGGGCGGGCATTGCCACCCCTGTGCCAAGGGCGCCAGCCGCCCCGGCGGCCGCGCTTGATTTCAAGAAAGAGCGCCGTGAAACCGGCTTTTCATATGTCATGTTCCGTATCCTCCCATTTCGATCATGTCGTCCAATCTGCGATTCCGGAACCGCAAATCGACACGTACCCTTGTGACGGGTATTGTAGCAGCGCCGCACTCTTCTGAACATTTGAGCGCAAGATGTAGCGTATGTTCACGCGTTTTACACTGTCAAGTTTTATCATCCGGCCGAATTACCGCAGATGGCGCAGTCCGCGCGGCAGATCAGCTTGAAATTTAGCACATAGGAACAAACTGTTTGACCATGGAACAAAAGTGCTTAGTACTATTGGCACTTGAACAGGATGCGTCCACATGCCAAGCAACATCTCCCTTACCGGCCTGGCCAAAGATCTGAAGGCGCGCGCGGATGCGGGGCAACCCGTCCGCATTGGCCTGATCGGCGCTGGCGAAATGGGGACTGACATTGTAACACGATGTGCGATGATGGATGGTGTCGATGTGGCCGCCATATCTGACCTCGCGCCCGCCGCCGCGCATGGCGCTGTCGAGACGGCCTACGGTGTCACCGACCGGTCTGCCGATGCCACCTCGACCATGGCACTGAACACGATCATTGAAGGAGGACGATCCGCAATCGCCTCAGACCCCTCGTTAATCCTGGAAAGCGGCCTGATCGATGTGGTGATTGACGCCACCGGTGTCCCGGCTGTCGGCGCCGAGCTTGGCCTCGCCGCGATGGAACAGGGCAAACATCTGGTGATGATGAATGTCGAGGCAGACGTGACCATCGGCGCGTATCTCAAGGCCGAGGCGGATCGCCTGGGCGTTGTCTATAGCCTTGGGGCCGGGGACGAACCCTCCTCCTGCATGGAGTTGATAGAGTTCGTCTCGGCCATGGGCCACACAGTGGTCTGCGCCGGGAAAGGCAAAAACAACCCGCTCAACCTCGATGCGACACCGGATGTCTATCTGGCCGAAGCTGAGGCGCGGAATATGAATGCCCGTATGCTGGTTGAGTTCGTTGACGGGTCAAAAACGATGGTCGAGATGGCCGCCATTGCCAATGCCACCGGCCTGATCCCCGATTGTCCGGGCATGCATGGGCCAGCGGCAGGACCTGATGCCCTGTCAAAGGTACTCATCCCCCAGGCCGACGGCGGCGTGCTGACCGCGCCGGGCCGTGTGGACTACTCTATCGGCAAGGGCGTCGCCCCCGGCGTGTTTGTGGTGATTAAGGCTGAACACCCCCGCATCCACGAACGTCTGCGTGACCTCAAGATGGGCGACGGGCCTTATTTCACGTTCATTCGCCCGTATCATCTGACCTCGTTGGAGGTGCCGCTCACCTGCGCCCGTGCGGTCCTTTATGGCAAGGCCGACATGGTGCCGCTGGACCGCCCCGTGGCTGAGGTCTGTGCGGTCGCAAAGCGTGATCTGGTACCTGGAGAGCGGCTCGACCAGATCGGTGAGTATTGCTATCGCGCCTGGACCATGGAGACCGCCGCCGCGCGGCAGTCGCGGGCCATTCCTTGCGGACTGCTGACCGACTGCACGGTTACCGCGCCGATCCAGAAGGGTGCGCTGATCACCTATGCGAACACTGCGGTCCCTGAGGGCTCGCGGATTGCAAAGCTGCGCGCACGGCAGGATGCAATGCTGGGTCTGGAACTGGCCGATGCTTGACCCGGACGCCAACATCCCGTTCGCGGTTCGTCACTACAGCCCCGCCCAGCTGCGAACCGCATTGCGACGGATGTATCTGATCCGAAAGTTCGAAGAGGGCGCCGAAGAGAGTTACACGCGTGGGCTGATCCACGGAACCATGCATCTGTCCATCGGACAGGAGGCAAGTGCCGTTGCCAGTTGCATGTCTCTGAGCGACGACGACAAGATCACCTCGACCCACCGAGGTCACGGACACTGCGTGGCCAAGGGCGCCGATGTCGCGCGCATGTTTGCCGAGTTCTTCGGCAAGGAGAACGGGTATTGCCGCGGGCGTGGCGGCTCGATGCATATTGCCGATGTGGAAAAGGGGAACCTGGGCGCAAACGGTATTGTGGGCGGCGGCATCCCGATTGCAGTGGGCGCAGCACTTGCGGCCAAACGTCTTGGCACCGGCGCGGTGACGGTCTGCTTCTTTGGTGACGGCGCGAACAACGAAGGGGCGTTTCACGAGGCTTTGAACATTGCAGCCGTATGGACGCTTCCGGTGGTGTTTGTCTGCGAGAACAACAAGTACGGGATGTCCACGTCCACGGAACGCTCGACTGCTGTAAAGTCCATTGCCGATCGGGCAGCCGCCTATGCCATGCCGGGGTGTTCCGTCGACGGGAACGATTTCTCGGCAGTGGCCGAGGCGGTTGAATCCGCCGTGAACAGGGCCCGCGCCGGGGAGGGGCCCAGCCTGATCGAAGCACTCACATACCGGTGGCGCGGGCATTCCAAGTCTGACCGCAACCGTTACCGGGCCAAGGAGGAAATTGCGGAGTGGATCGCCAAGGACCCCATCCCGCGCTTTGCACAGGATTTGATCGACCACGGGATCCTGTCCGCAGACGAGGTCCAGGCCCTCGATAGGGATACCGACCGCGAGATTGCCGAAGCGATTGCAAGTGCCCGAACGGGCGCAGATCCCCAGGCATCCGAAGTCACCCGCGATGTCTATACCGGGCGGGTCGCGTGAACGCACCATCACAGGTCGCGGTGCGCCAACTGTCCTATGCGGAAGCGATCCGCGAAGCGATGGACCTGGCCCTTGCCTCCGATCCGCGCGTCGTGCTGATGGGCGAAGACATCGGGGTGTACGGCGGCGCATTCCAGGTGACCGGAGATCTTGTGCATAAGTATGGCGAGGATCGGGTGATGGATACACCGATCTCGGAACTGGGCGGCGCCGGTGTCGCGGTGGGTGCGGCGCTGACCGGGCTTAGACCCATATTCGAGTTTCAGTTTTCGGACTTTGCAACGCTGGCGATGGAGCAGATCGTAAACCAGGCCGCGAAACTGCGCTACATGCTTGGTGGGTCGGTGTCCGTGCCGCTGGTCATGCGCTTTCCCGCCGGGTCGGGCACAGGCGCGGCGGCGCAGCATAGCCAGAGCCTCGATGCCTGGCTGGGCCATGTCCCGGGGTTGAAAGTCGTTCAACCGACCACGCCCGAGGATGCCAAGGGCCTTTTGTTGGCGGCCATCGATGACCCCGATCCGGTGATGATCTTCGAGCACAAACTGCTGTACAAGATGAAGGGTCCGGTGCCCGAGGGCCACTACACCACACCGATCGGTGCCGCGGCCCTGCGGCGTAAGGGATCTGACCTGAGCATCGTCGCCACGTCGATCATGGTGCACAAAGCGCTCAGCGCGGCCGAGCAGTTGTCTGCCGAAGGGATCGAGGCAGACATCATCGATTTGCGCAGCATCCGGCCCATCGACCGCGAAACGGTGCTGGCCAGCGTCCGCAAGACGGGACGGCTGCTCTGTGTCTATGAAGGGGTCAAGACACTCGGGATCGGCGCGGAGGTCAGCGCGATGGTTGCCGAAAGCGACGCATTTGACTACCTGGACGCGCCCATTATCCGATTGGGCGGCGCCGAGTGTCCGATCCCCTATAATCCCGAGCTTGAGAAAGCCGCGGTTCCGCAGGTACCCGATATCCTCCGGGCCGCGCGTGATCTGGTCGGGGTCCGGGTCTGACATGCCCACGGAAGTGATCATGCCCAAGGTCGACATGGATATGGCGACCGGGAAGATCACCGTATGGCATGCCCGGGAAGGGGCCGATGTGGTGAAATCCGCGCCGCTCTTCGACATCGAGACCGACAAGGCGGCAATGGAAGTGGAAAGCCCGGCGACCGGCACGCTGCGCCATCTTGCGCCGATCGGCACGGAAATCGCCATTGGCGCGCCTGTGGCCTGGATCTATACCCAAGGGGAGGTGGTTTCTGATATTCCAGAGACACCGGATGTTGCTGCGCCCGAGCCAACGGTACCGGCATCCGAAGCGGCAGTGGTTAAAACGCCGGACACTGCGCGTGCCGGCACAGGGCCCCGGATGACACCCGCAGCACGACGCCTGGCGCGGGAGGGGGGGCTGGACCCGCAAACGCTGAAGGGCACCGGCCCGCGTGAGCGGATCCAGGCCGCCGATGTGGCGGCAGTTCTGGCGCCCCGGACACCGCGTCCCCAGGGCACCGGCATTCCGCTTGTGATGATCCACGGCTTTGCGGGCGACGCCCAGACCTGGGCGGCGGTCGAGGCGCATCTGCCTGCGGGTCAAACCGTGATCACACTCGAACTGCCGGGGCACGGCAGCGCGCCCCGGCAACCTGTACAGGACTTCGCCCAGCTTGCCGCGTTGATGCGCAGGGAGTTCGATGCTCTTGATATCGGTTCTGCACATCTTGTCGGACATTCTCTGGGCGGCGCGATTGCCCTGGCCCTGGCCGATACCCGGCCGCGCCGGGTGGCCTCGGTCACACTCCTTTGCCCGGCCGGTCTGGGACCCGACCTTAACGGCCCGGCTGTGCGCGGTATCGCCGGGGCAAGCAAACCGGAAAGC
>JBCCYF010000011.1:0-62689 GCA_039190275.1 Pseudomonadota bacterium
ACTCTTCGGGGCCGCCAAAGGGCACACACAAATAGCCATCACAACGGGTTCGACGCGACCCGCAGGTCGTGACGTGAAGCGCCTTACTCAAACTTCAATTGCGATCTGCGGAACTGTGTTGCTGGCCGCCTGCACAATCGTTGGCGACGCCATTGAAACGCCTGATGCGGGTCTGACAGAACAAGCGGCGTTTTCGTCTGGCGTGCCACAGGCCGGTCAGCCGATGGTGACGTCAGGTTGGTGGCGAAGCCTTGGAAGCACGGATTTAAACGGGCTGATCGATACCATCACAGCGTCGAACCCGGATCTTGCGGCAGCATCCCTGCGCGTTCTTCAATCCGAACTGGAGCTTGGTTCGACGCGATCACAAAGCCGGCCAAATGTGACTGTGGGGCTTTCCCGTACAACGACGTCCGCGGCTGATTTCGCCGGGGACCGCGACACCAGCACATCGGTAGATCTCAACGCCCAAGTTCGATGGGAGGCAGATCTCTGGGGCCGCATCGCCAGTGAGGGAGACACCTCGGCTGCGCGACTTTTGGCGACGGGCTATGACCGCGATGCGCTTGCCAATTCATTGATCGCGTCGCTGGTCCGGAGCTACATATCACTTTCCTTCGACAGGCGGCAGATCAGCGCGACCCAACGCATAATTGTCAACCGCGAGACAAGCCTTTCAATCGCCAAAGATCGCTTTGCCCTTGGCGTGGAGGGCACCACAGCTGGAACGGTAAAGTCTGCAGAAGAAAACCTTGCCGCTGCACGCGCCGATCTGCCTGACCTCGAGCTTGCCATTCTGCGAAACACCAACGCCCTCGATGCGCTTGTGGGACGTGTGCCGACATCACGCTCTGACGTTACGGCGCGATTGCCTGCACAATTGCCAAACCTTGCGTCTTCGACCGGGCATCCCGTCGATTTGCTTCAGCGGCGGCCCGATATTCGCGCGTCTGAGGCACGGCTCGTTTCGGCGAATGCCAACATCAACGTGTCGCTTGCCGACCGGTTTCCGGCGCTGACGCTAAATGGCAGCCTGCGATCAGGCGGTGACCTGGAGGAAATCCTCGACATAAACAATGTCATTGCGTCGCTCACCGCTGACATTCTCCTCACTGTGTTCGATGCCGGACGTGGCAGTCGGCTTGTCTCGCTCAGACGTGCGGAGGCCGAAGAATTAGCGCAATCCTATGTCGCAACGGTTCTGGCGGCAGTCGCGGAGGTGGAAGATGCGCTGGCCGGTGAGCGGCTTTTGGCAGAACGTTCGCGGCTCTTGTCAACACGGCTTGCAGCAGCCCGTGAAGCCACGGAAATCGCTCGCGAAAAGTACCGAGACGGTACCGGTACTTACCTGACACTTCTCGACGCAAGCCGCAGCGAAGCATCGGCCGAGTCAGCTTTTCTGAATGTCGAAAGGTCACGCTGGCTCAACCGCGTCGACCTCATGCTTGCGCTTGGTGGCACATGGGCACCCGTTACGAATGCAGCGGAGGAAGATACATGAACACAGATAACGCACGCAAGACGCCAAACCCGCTGGTCGCGTTCGCCCTGGGAACCGTTCAACTCGCCGCTGTCGTGGGCGTCATTGGTGGTTCCGTCTTCGTTTCGAATTACTTGCGGGACAATCAGCCAAAGCGCGTACAGATCGAAGCACAGACCTTTACACCAACGGTTCAGACCGCCGTGGTCGAGGCGAGGACGCAACGGATACCGCTGCAAAGAACGGGATCGGTAGAGCCCACGGTCTACGTCAACATCTCGCCTGAAGTTTCCGGCGTGATCGCTGCCGTCGCGCCGGGCCTTGCTGGGGGGGCAACCTTTGAGGCAGGCGAGACGCTCTTCAACATTTTTCGCGACGACCTGGAGATCGAGTTGCGCCGACGTGAGGCAGATCTTGCAGCTGCGGTGGCTTCGCTCGATATCGAGCGTGCCCAAGCCGAGAATGCTCGGCGGGAGTGGGAAAGCTTCGGACGCGGAGAGATCACCGATTTGGCCGCGAGGGGCCCGCAAGTGCGCTCGGCGGAAGCGCAGGTTCTTATCGCGCAGGCGCAGGTCGATACCGCGGCGCTCAATCTCGAACGTGCCGGGTATAGCCTGCCCTTTTCCGGGCGGGTGGTTGAGACTATGCTCGCCCCAGGCCAGCGGGTCAGCGCGGGCCAATCCTATGGGCGGGTCTACAGCTTTGATAGTATCGAGGTCGCGGTGCCGCTGTCGCCCGACGAGCTCGGGCTGCTTGACACAGTGGAGGGCACGCCGGCGACGGTCACCGCCCGTGTGCTCGGAAGATCTGTCACACTGCAGGGAGTTGTCAGCCGCATCGAGGGAGAGGTGAACCGCAGCACGCGACTGACAAAGATAATCGTTGCCTTGGACGCAGCAATCGTTCGGTCAGTGGGCCTTCAACCGGGAACATTTGTCACCGTGGCGTTTGATGGCCCCGAGGTCGAAGATGTCTCAGAGATTCCAAACGCAGCGCTGCAAGCCAATGGTCAGGTCTGGCTGGTAGACGGAGACCGTCTGCGTCTGAGTTCCGGTCTACACGTTGTTTTGCGTGGTCGGGACACAACCCTCGTTACTGGCCTGGAGGACGGCGCGCGGATCGCGCTTGGCGCAGTCGCCGGCGCGACGGAAGGCCTGAGGGTTGAGGTCGATCCGGTCGCGGGACCGGCCACCAGCGCGGCCAACCTCGTTACAGGAAAAAGCGAATGACCGGGCGCACCCCAATACGCGGCGGCATCCTTGAGTGGTTTGCGGGCAACCACGTCGCCGCCAATATCCTGATGATCGCGCTGGTTGTGGCAGGAGCCTTCACCGTCATGACAATGCGTACGGAGGTATTCCCTCCAATTGACCCACGCCAGATTACCGCAAGCGTCTCCTATCCTGGCGCCAATCCTGAAGAGGTTGAAAGCGGTATCGTGATCCGTATGGAGGCGGCGTTGTCTGGGGTTTCCGGAATTGCCCGCATCACATCGCGTGCTGCCGAAGGTTTGGGCACGGTCACGGCGGAACTCACCTCCTTTGCTGACGCCGACGAGGTGCTGTCAGATATCCGAGACGCCGTCGATCGGCTTCCCGATTACCCACCTGAGGGGGCGGAAGACCCGACTGTTGAAAAAGCTGCCATTCGGCCTCAGTTAATGACCCTCGCACTTTTTGGCGATGTCGGAGAGCGCCCTTTGCGCGAGGCTGCCGAACGCCTGCGCGACGATCTTCTGGCCGTCAGCCAGATCGCCGAGGTCGAGCTCGGCGGCGTACGCGCCTACGAAGTCTCTATCGAGGTCGATGAAGACGCGCTGCAACGCTTCAACTTGACATTTGAAACGATCACGCAGCGGATCTCTGCGGCCTCCCTCGATCTGGCTGGGGGAACGCTCCGAACCGCTGGTGGCGATATCCTTCTTCGCACTCCAGCCCAACGTGTGGATACTGAAAGCTTTGGCGAAATCCCTGTGATTGTAACAGATGAGGGAGCCTCGGTCAGATTATCTGATATCGGCACAGTTCGGGACGGGTTCGCAGACGGCGACCTGATCACTGTCTACAACGGCCAACCATCGGTCTTCATTTCGATCTTTCGTGCCCCGGAACAAGGCGCCATCGACGCCGAGCAGTTGGTAAGAGACTTTCTTGATGACGTCAGACTGCCGCCTGGTATTGGGCTTGAGATCCGTGACAACGACACCGATGTGCTGCGCGACCGCATCAATCTGATGCTCAGGAACGCGATTTTCGGCTTCGGGCTCGTGTTCCTTTCGCTCGTGCTGTTCCTTGACCTGAAACTGGCCTTTTGGACCAGCCTCGCTATCCCGATATCGTTTCTGGGCGGGCTTGCAATCGCCAGCATGTTCGGTGCTTCGATCAACATGATTTCCCTCTTCGCGTTGATCATTGTGCTGGGGGTGGTGGTCGATGATGCAGTTGTCGTGGGCGAGAACGTCTACCAGGCTCAGGCAGAGGGCCGAAACCAGTTCGAGGCGACCTTGCGCGGCCTTAAGGAGGTCGCGACTCCGGTTACACTGGGGGTGATGACGACAATCATGGCCTTTGCGCCGCTTGCCTTTACCAGTGGCACGCTTGGCCAGGTCATCTCGGTCATGCCGATTGTCGTGATCGCCATTCTGGCCGTTTCGCTGCTTGAGTCTCTGCTGATCTTGCCCGCCCATTTGTCGGGAGGAGGTCGATGGAGCATGGGGCCCCTTGCCTGGGTGCAGCGGGCGTTCCAGGCTACGCTCGCGGCTGTGACGCAAAACATCCTGCGCCCCATGGTTCTGGGCGCTATCAAGGTCCGCTATCTGACCATGACGCTCATATGTGCAGGGATCGTGCTTGCGGCAGTCAGCTATCTGACCGGCCATCTGCGCTTTGTGTTCCTACCGCCTACTGAGGCGGACGGCGTGCAACTCACGCTCACCATGGCCGAAGGCGCGCCATTCTCCACCACCCGACAAGGTGCCGAAGCAGCACTTTGGGCTGCCCAACGCGTGAACGACAGGATCGCATCGCGGGATGGCATCGCACCTGTCCTAAGAACTTCGGCCACAATCGGGCAGACAGCGGCTGGTGGCCCGATGGCACGTAGCACGGACAGCAGCACAAATATGGCTCAGATCCGTGTAGAGCTTACCCCGTCGGACAGCCGATCTATCGGCTCAACCGAATTTGAGCGACTCTGGCGGGAGGAAGTAGCCGCCTTGACCGGCGCTGAAAGCATGATCTTTGTCAGCGGGCTCTTCATAGTGGGTGACGACGTAAGCATTGAGCTTAGCCACCCTGATGACTCTATGCTGATTGCAGCTGCCGACGCGTTGGGTGACCGGCTGAACGCGACGGCAGGCGTTTCGGATATCGAATTCTCACTTAAATTCGGCAAGCGACAGCTGGAGTTTCAATTGAACGAATTGGGCCAATCGCTCGGCCTTACCGATTCCGAGATGGCCCGACAGATCCGGCGTGCGTTCTTTGGGGAGACCGTTCAGACGCTGCAGCGCGGCCTCGAAGAAGTCGATGTCGTGGTCCGATATCCGCAAGATGCGCGCACAAGCCTTAGTGACGTCTACAACCTGCGCATCACTTTACCCGGCGGCGAGACTGTGCTCGTGACCGCGATCGCGAACGTCACAGAAACCCGCGGTTTCTCAACGATCGAACGGGCGGAAAGTCGGCGAGTCCTGCGTGTGACAGCCAAGGTGGACCCCGAAGTGACGACGTCAGATAACGTGAACAACAGTCTCACGACCGAATTTCTTCCCGATCTTAGTGAGCGCGTCATCGGCTTGGGCTGGTCGATTAGCGGTCAGGCCGCTGATCAAAACACAGACCTGATGAACCTCCTCGGCGCGATGGGGATCGCCATGTTAGGCATCTTCGTCATGCTGGCCTCCTTTACGCGCAGCTACATTTTGCCCTTGGTGATCCTCACCACTGTCGCCTATGGCGTGGTGGGTGCCGTCGTCGGACATGTGGCGCTTGGATATCCGCTTACCTTTATTTCGCTTTTCGGTATTGTCGCGCTTTCTGGTGTCGTGGTGAACGATACGATCCTCTTTCTGGATGATTACACCCGGAGACTCTGGCGTCTGCCTGACTTAGACAAGATGCAGGCCATCGCCGACAGCGCCGTGCGTCGCTTCCGCCCCATCTTGATGACGACGCTGTCGACGGCGTTCGGACTGTTGCCGATGGTCTACGAGACATCCTTGCAGGCCAAGTTCCTGATCCCAATGGCGATCAGCCTCGGCTTTGGCATACTCATTGCGACGCCCATATTGCTGCTCGTGGTGCCAGCGACTGTCCTGATCCTGGAGGACCTTGCCGCGCCATTCCGTTGGGGGCGTCGTAAGTTCGACATGCGCCCTACAACGCCCGTGGACACTCCGGCATGAAAACTTTTGCCAGCTCAGTCTCGCAAGGGCTAAACGACCGCTCTGACGAAGTCCGTATTGACTACGATTTAATCGTGCTGCACTTGCTGGGTTTCGGGTCGCGATTTCGCTACGTCAACGCAATGTCGGCCTGGTCCCGCAAAGCAGACCTTTGATCAGACTCAAACGATGCAAACGCAGCGAATGACCGCAACGAGCCCAAAGTCCCTGATGCTGCGGTTTGTACGAAGGTCAGCTTGCTACGGGTTTTTATCGCTGGCCCGCAAGCGGCTCAATGTGACTGGAGTGACCCCTAAAAAGGATGCAATCAAATTATGGGGAAAGATGTCTTCATAGTTGGGGAATGACTGGCGAAACCAAACGAGCCGCTCAGCCCCTCCCAGAGCGGCAAGGCACCATTCTCGATCGACCTTTCGGCTTAGCGCGTCCCGCAGAACGCCATTTGCCCAGTTTCGGACGGGTTCAGATGAAATCATCCGATTTGAAAGCAGATCAGTGTCGATCCGTGCAAGCGAGACATCGGTCGTTGTCACAATGGACACGAGCGACACACCGTCGCGCGTGCGAGCGATATTTGGCGTGACGACACATGGACCCACAAAAAATTCGACACAAACTTCTTTGCCATCTTGGTCACAAATACTGCTCGCCAAGCACCCTTCCAAAAGAACAAATTCATCTGCTTCGGGTTGTTCCTGCTGGGTAAGGTGCGCCCCCTTGTTCAAGCGCCTTCTTTTCCAATCAGATGCAAAACCCTCCGCGCAAGCCGTGTCTGAGAACTCAGGTGACTGCATGAGAAACGTCCGTAAATCCATCAGTGCTTGCCTTATCAAATGATAATGCGGGTGAGTTCGTCTGAAGGCATGTGTGGCACAGGTGTAGGAGATTACAAAATGACGAACAGAAAACTGCCAAGACACATTGGAATGATTGCGGTTGGCTCAGGAATGATTGCTACCTTGATCTACTTGCTGATGATCAATGTCACGCTCGCCCATATCGAAATGGTCTCGGGACATGTGCCCTTCGACATGCGTCCCCTCGGCTATGGGCCAACAGAGGCCACGACGCTTCTTGAGGCGCTAGGGGAGCAAGGGCGCAAGTATTACCTCAGTCACCAGATAACCTTGGATACACTCTATCCGGCCCTACTGGCGTTGACTTTGATCGCCACGCTTTGCTGGTTCGGACAACGCATGCCAAACAGCAGGCTTCTCCGCTTTGGCATCGCCCTTTCGATCGGCAGTGCTTTGTTCGACTATGTCGAGAACCTCGGTATCGTGGCAATGATTTGGAGCTGGCCAGAGGTTTCTGTTCCACTGGTGTACGCCGTTAGCACAGCTACAATTCTCAAGTCCGTTTCAACCACCGTGGCAGTGCTGTCCATTCTTCTGGTAGGTTTTGTTTGGAGCCGGCAATCTAAAAGCAGACCTTCACTCAAAGCTGGGTAACGGCGGCTTCGTCCGCCAAGCCGACCTCGCCAGTGCTGAACAGCTTCAGATTTTCGAGTGAAGCAGTCAGATGTCCGGTGTAGGCCCAAACTGTCCGATGCTGCATACGGCACGAATGTCCGGTGTGATGGTTAGAGAGCGCTCAACCAATTCGGTCACGCGGTTTTGCGATGCTCTAGGTAAACTATTCGGCCCAAAATAATCGCGGACGCCACTGCAAAGGAAGCCCCGGTGAAGATAACGGTCTGGAAATCGGCAACCTGGGCGATAAGACCGGCCGCCGGACCTGCAACAACGAGTGTAATCATCATCGTGTTCCAGTATGTTGCAGTCGCGATCGCCGGACTGTCCTCTGACAGTGACTGGACATAGCTGATAGCGAGCGTCGAAAAGAGACCGAAGTAAATGCCTTCTAAGGCTGCGCCGACGAGCATATGCGGAAGGGATTGAACTGTGGCCAGCACCAAAATTGCAACGATTGCGAGTTGCGCCGTGCCGAGGAGCGAGGTCCGAAGGCCGAAACGAGCGATCAGGTATGGTGTGGAGAAAATCGCGAACAGTTCCACAAACGTCTTGAGGCTGAACGCGGCTCCCGGGGCATAACCGGGTAGCCCGATTTCTTGAACAAAGAAGATCGGGAGCGCAGAGAACGTCAGCGAGTGGGCGAGCGCCAGACAAAACACGAAAAGGACTGCGGGCCTCAGCTCAGCATTTATGGCTTTGTGCGTTGCGGCTTGCGAAGTCTGGACTGACTCAGTCGTCGCGTCACGAGGGGCGGTTCCCCACCACAGAGAGAGCCATACGAACGCAATTGCAAGAGCGCATTGGAACACCACATCCGCGCCAAACCGATCCGCAACAGTGAAGCTGAGCGCAGGACCAACCATCCAGGAGGTTGACGTTGTGGCTCGCATATAGGCATTAAATGTGCTGCGTTTTATTCCTGCGCGCTCAGCGATAACGCTACCGGTCGAGAACATGGTCGACATCACGCTTGACCCAATGCCGAAGCCGACCACTCCGGCGGTAGCAACCATCATGAAATCAGGTGAAACTGAGACGGCGAGAGCTGCGAGCAGATACGCTCCTGCGGCTACGCCGATCATTGGGAATGGGTTGGCGCCCTGATCCATACGTTTCGCAAAGGCGCGGTTCGACAGGATGACCACCGCCGCAAACAAACCGGTGTATATGCTGATCCTCCAAGGTTCCTCACCCAAGCCCTCGACGATGTAGAACCCCATGAAGGAGACCGCCATCGAGTTGCAGACGGTGCCTACGAAAAGCAGCAGCAGAAATGACAGGGTGCGCGAGTTGATCATACGCTGCTAGGATATCCCTGTGGATTGAGTTGCCAAACAGAACGATTTGAAGCTATCGCTTCAAAAATGAACGAAGATTCTGACAAAACAGATCGCGTCAGTTGGGATGACCTAGCCAGTTTTCTGGTAGTTGCAAAGGCGGGCGGCCTTGCTGCGGCAGCCAAGGATATCCAAGCCAGTGCGCCAACACTTGGTCGGCGAATGCGCGCACTCGAACGCGCTATGGGCCGCGAATTGTTCATACGCAGGACCCACGGTTACGATTTGACCGATGCTGGTGCCGAGTTGATGCAAGAACTCGAAGCGGTGGCCGGCCAGATCGCTCGTGCAACAGCCAAGCCAAGGGAATCTGACCTCCCACTCGTCACAATCTCGGCAGGGACATGGACGGCGTTGGCGCTGGCGCGGCGCTGGCGAGACATCACGCTCGACCCGCCGGATGTCAGACTGCGGTTTGTGTCATCTGAGACGATCCTGAGCCTCGCGCGGCGAGAGGCTTCGATCGCTATTCGCAACGAGCGTCCGACAGAAACAGGGCTTGCCGGTCGCAAACTTGCAAGGAATGAATTCGCCATATACGCAACCGCGGATGCACCTTCGCGCTGGATCGTACACAGCATCAATACGCCGTCATCGCGATGGGCAAGAGAGCGAGCGTCGAAAGACTATAGCGTTGAGGTTAGCCACCCAAGACTAGCTCTCGACCTCGCCTTGTCGGGCGCAGGACAAATCGTATTGCCCACGTTCATTGGTGAAGAGGAAAGGAGCCTCAACAGGCGCTCGGACACAATCTCCGTTCTGGGGCACGACGCGTGGCTCGTGGCACATGACGATGACCGTCATTTGCCAGAGATACGTCGCGTGATTGATCGAATTTGCGTGCTGCGAGCTTGATAAGACTGCAACCAGATCGCCGCAGCAGACATTGGCGTTGCCTTTTGCAAGGCCCGCTTTGTCCGCCCTTCGGTCACCTGAACGCATCAAACCAATGTCCGGTTTTCCGCTAACTCAAGCGCTATCGAGCCAACCGAACCAGAACCGGCCCTTCACCAGCCACGCGATGCCGAACCCGGCTAGCGCACCGGCTTCGCCAAGGAAGATCGGGTGTAAGGGCCAGTCTGCACCTAATCCGAAAAACCCTGTGCCTGCTAGCGCAAGGCTGGCGATCATCAAAACACTGCAAAAATCATAAATGCCATTGCGAAGTGTTTTCTGCCAACGAAGGCTGCCGTCCAAATAGTCCTCGGGCCGCTTTCGGCGAAACGCGATAGCGGTAAAGTAAAGAAGGATGAACAACAACAGGATGGCTGCACCGACGTGTAGTTCAACCGCGCTTGCGAAAAGCTCCTGCGGGGTCTCAATGCTCAATCGATCTACTCCGTCGGAGACGGATGCAAAAAGGGTCGCATCCACTGCTAGCGCACTTGGCGTCTCGAGCGCATAGGTGATATTGCCGCGCAAATCGACCTCTTGCCCGCTATCGGTACAGAACACGTTCAACTCAGTTGGCACAATCGCGACAATTATCGCGAACGCAGCTGCGGCGGTTGCAAGCTTACCGTCCCATTTGTTTTCGCCGCGGTAGCGAAACATGAACGCCGAAACGAATGCAAGAATGAACACGAAGATCGGGCCAGAGCGTGGTTCGTAAAAATATGCACTGATGCTTTTTCGATAACAACCGGGCGGAAACAGGCTATCGATCCATAAAACGGTCGGCGCAAGCCCGATAGCCATGATCCCGATCCAAAAGGCAAGTTTACGTTGCCGAGATCGCTGATCCTGATCTGATAAGGAGATGTAAGCGGAATCAACCGACCTAACGCGCGAAAGAATGCTCATACCGGCCTCCAGAAATGACTGTCAGAAATGCCGATAGCTTAGCGCTTTTGACTGTGACCCCACAAGCGTTTGCATGGCGCAATAGGTTCGGCACTGCCTGACGATGTTCGACCGAGATCACCTTATCGTGTCTGTTGCGGCTCTCTTTGGTGCCATCATTGCTGTGGGTTATCCCGCTACTTTCTCGCTCCAGCGGCCTGATCGAATGCTGGCTTCGGGCTGGCCGCTGTCATTGGTACGCTGTGCGGCCAACGTCGACAACGAGCCCGAAGTGTCAAATTCCGCGACCTGCACAAACGACCGCTCACTGTCGTTCAGAGCCATTCAGTGTTAGCGACCCGCACAAAGGCCTCGTGCTTTGTTAGAAAGGTCTTTCAGGATGCGCATTTCCGCGAGAAAACGCGCAAAACCTGTTTTGAGGCTGGTTCGTAGCGTCTAAAAAAACCAGATCTCCGATCCACATCCACATCCACATCCACATCCACATCCGCAGCCGAAGACGAGTTAGTGGTTTCGGCGAGTAAGGCTGAACGGCGAAAACCAACCCTATTCTTCGCCGAACACAGATCGCGCGACCCGAAAACACTCCAGAGCTTGCGGCACACCACAATAAATGCCGATCACATGGATAATTGCCCTGACTTCCTCTTTGCTCACGCCGTTGTTCACAGCGCCGCGGCAGTGGATTTCCCATTCATGCATTTTGCCCAAAGCGCCGATCATCGAGAGGTTCATCATGGACCGCGTCTTGGCGTCGATCACATCATCGCCCCAGCCGAACCCCCAACACCAAGCGGTCATCGCCTCCTGAAAGGGACGGGCAAAATCGTCGGCGGCGGCTAGGTTCTTCTCCACATATTCTGCGCCCAGAGTGGCTTTGCGTTGTTCCAGACCTTTCAGGAACAGATCTTCGTCAAAGGTGTTCATGTGTCAGCTTCCCAATTTGATCGCGATGTTCTTGGTCTGCTCGTAATTCCAAAGCGCTTCACGCCCCTTTTCGCGCCCATAGCCAGACTTGCCGTACCCCCCAAAGGGCGTTTCGACACCGCCTGCATACCATTCGTTTACAAATACCTGTCCGGCTTTCATTTGGCGCGCAGCCGATGTGGCCCAGTCGAGGTCACGTGTGAAAACGCCGGCGACGAGGCCATAGGGTGTGCCATTTGCAATCGTGATCGCTTCGGCATCTTCTGAGAATTTCAAGACCGATACCTCCGGGCCAAATATTTCGTCTTGGGCGATGCTCATATCGGGTGTGACATCTGCAATGACGGTAGGGTCGAGAAACGCGCCCGGTGCGTTGAGCTTGCGTCCACCGGTCATGACTCTGGCGCCTTGGCTCTCGGCATATTGCACCATGTTTTCTGCCCGATCGCGTTGGGTCTCAGAGACCATCGCGCCCATCGTCGGGCCAAACTCTGAAGCTTCGATACCGGGTTGCACTTTCAGCGAATGTGCAACAGCAGACATGCGCTCGACCAATTGATCGTGGATGCTCTCATGGACGATCACGCGGCTCATCGCAGAACAGACCTGGCCCGCGTTGAAATAGATGCCCCACCGGACATCCTTTTCAAACGCGTCAAGATCGGCATCATCATGTACGATTGCCGCCGATTTGCCGCCAAGCTCCAACACACAAGGAACAACATTTTTGGCCGCAGCGGAAGCGATGGCAATGCCGGTCGGAACCGAGCCGGTAAAGAAGATCTGGTTCACATCCGGATGCGCCGAAAGTGCCCCGCCTGCATCCGCCCCAAGCCCGCAAAGGATGTTGACCGCGCCATTGGGAAGCCCCACCGCTTCGGCAGCATCCGCGAACCATGCGTTGGACATCGGCGTCAGTTCCGGTGTTTTGACGACGCAGGTGTTGCCCGTTGCAAGGGCCGCTGACAGAGATCGCGCAGTCATCTCAATGGGGTAGTTCCACGGTATGATCTGCGCCGAGACACCGTAGGGTTCATAGGTCGTAAAGTCGAAATACCCTTTGCCAAGGGGGATCGACCGCCCTTCGACCGTTTCCGCCTGATTGCCGTAATACTCGAAATACCGCGCGGCTCCCTCTATCTCGATCTCGGCCTCCCAAAGGGGCTTGCCTTGTTCCAGTGTTAGAACCTGCGCTATCTCCTCGAGGTGCTCCAAAAGGTAATGCCCCATGGCTTGCACCATGCGCCCGCGTTCCACCGGGCGAAGATCTGACAACGCGCCTGAGAGGTGAACCCGTTTTGCCGCCTGCACCGCACGATCCACGTCCGATGCATCTGCAAGCGCATGTTCCGCAAGTTTAGCACCAGTGCCGGGATCGATGATTTCGACCCGCCCGGCGCCGCCATCGGTCCAAGCGCCGTCGATGTAGTTTTGCCAGTAGTCCTTCATTCGAACCTCTATAGGTGGCGACACAAACGATCGTGCTTTTTTATGCGGCGTCGATCGCTTCGCGCATCCAGCGTTGCAAGTGCATGACCGGGTGCTCTGAGTTCACGCCTCCCTTTGGATCCACCACCAGTGGGCCAGGGCGATACCCGCGTGATTGCAAGCCGCGCTGAACGCTTTCGACGAGGTGAATGTCTTCCTCCACAGTCGTTTCCCGATCCTGCTCTGCAAGCATCCGGATTTTCGTCTCATCTGCCCCGTCAAACGTGTACCACCCCCGCCAAACGACGACATGCCCCGCATCGACGACACGCCAGTGATACGTGTTCAACACATTGCCTGGATAGACTTGAAACGAAAACATCGGCCAAAGGAACCAACTGGAATATTCATCGTAGTGCGCGAAGCCAGAGTGGATATCGTAGGTCATATCCTCAAGACTTTGGCATTCGGTCGTATGGCGCAAGCACATGCCTTGCGGTTGGATGTCGTAAGTGGAAGGCTTGACCACACCGCTGGCAAAAGTCGGGTGGCACAAAGAGCAATGGTAGCACTCAGAGTAGTTCTCAACAGAGACCTTCCAATTGCAGTTCTCAGGGATCTCAACCCAATCGAGTGGCCTTAGGTCCGCCCAGTTTGGCACCCATTCTTCCAACTCTTCACGCGCATCCGGAAACCAAGCGCTCATCGGTTGGGCGTCTCGGTCTAGATTGACAAAAAGGAAGCCAAGGAATTCTTCACAGCGAACTTCGGTCAGGCAAATCGCTGACTTATCAAAGCCTTCGACGGCGTTGATGTTTGGCCCGGCGCGGAGTTTGCCGGTGAGCTCATAGGACCACGCATGGTAGGGGCACACAACGACGCGTGTTTTCCCAGATCCTTCGACCAGCTGATGCGCCCGGTGTTGGCAGACGTTGTAGAACACCCGGATCTCTTCGTCGCGACCACGAATGGCAAACAGACTTTCTCCGGCAATCTCGAATGTGACGTAGGACCCCACCTCGGCCAGTTCCGAGATGTGACAGCCAAACTGCCAAGTCGCGGCTAGCAACCCCGCCTTTTCCACCTGGAACACTGTCGGATCCGTGTAGTAGCGGGCATCAAGGGATCGGATCGGGTCAGCCATCATTCCTCATCGTGATAAATGCCCAATTGGTGCCTGCGTTTGTGGAACTTTGCGACGCGTTCGGGGATCTCATCGCTCGCCACCGCAACGACGAAAGAAAGAAGCGTCTCCAAAAGCGCGATGATACTGACAGAGGAGGGGAAGAATTGCGGCGTCTCAACCGACACCTGAAATGCATGATCCGCCGCGCGCAGTACGGGGCTTGCCGGGCTGTCGGAGAGGCCGACAACTGTGAGGCCCTGTTCTTTGGCGATGCTGACGGCTTCGACCACCTCAGCGCGAAACGGTTTGCAGGTGATCGCGAGCAGCACATCACGTTCATCAGCCCAGGCAAGGTCGTCAACTGGGGTCGAGCCGGGCCGCGGGATGGCGTGGATTTGCACCATGCCGGTAGAGGCCAGATAGGTGAAGTTCCGGGCGTTCGAATTGTGGATGCCGACGCCCAACACATAGACGTTGCGCGAATTCCAGATCGCCGTTGCGGCGGCCTGGAGCTGGTCGAGGCTCACATCGGCAAAGGTGGCTTCGACATTGCGCAGCGTTTCCTGAACCATATCGGCATAAAGACCACCGAGATCCCCTGACTTCCGCGTCTCCTGCAACCATCGGGCGCGATCAGGGAAATCCGCAGCGCCCGCGCGGATCGCCTCGCGGAACGGATCGCGAAAATCCTCATAGCCCTCAAAGCCAACCTGCCGGGCCATCCGCACGACGGTGTTGGGTTTGACCTTAGCCGCTTCGGCAATCTCACGCACCGTTGAAACGCCGACATCGCGTGGGTTCTCCAACACATAAGTCGCGGCTTTACGGGCTTCTGGTGTGAGGTCGGAGAGCTCGTCGGCCAGTCGCTCGAGAATCGAATTTGATACATTTGTCCCATTCATGATTGACGATGGTACGTTTGAATGCTTAGCCTGTCGAGTGAAAAAGCGAGTCAGGATGCACGATGTCAGAATTTCCTTCCCACAAACGCGTGGTCATCGTCGGTGGCGGCATCATGGGGGTCGGTCTGGCATATCACCTTGGCCACGAAGGTTGGGGCGCAGACACCGTTCTGCTCGAAAAAGCAGAGCTGACCAGTGGCTCGACCTGGCACGCGGCAGGGCAAATCACGCATTCCACATCCAGCTACGGCCTTGGCAAATGCGTCGATTACAATATTGGCCTATATTCCAAGGGCTTGGAAGCTGAGACCGGACAGCCCGTCACGTGGCACGGTTGCGGATCGTTCCGGCTTGCCTACACAGAAGACGAAATGGACTGGCTTCGCCACACGCTCTCGGTCGGCCGCTCGCTTGGCTTCAACATTGAACTCGTCGGGCCGGATGAGGTCGCCAAGCTGCACCCGTTCTACAACCTCGACGGGGTTCTTGGCGCGCTGCATACGCCAGATGACGGCCATGTCGACCCATCCAATGTCACCATGGCCATGGCCGCAGGCGCGCGCCAGAAGGGCGTGAAAATCATCCGCAATTGCCGGGCAACCAATATCACGCAATCAGACAACGGCGAGTGGGTGATCGAGACGGAGCGTGGCACGATCACATGCGAACACGTCGTCAACGCAGGTGGCACCTATGCCCGGCAAATGGGCGAGTGGTCCGAGCTGCAACTGCCCATGACCTCAATGACACACCATTACTTCGTCACCGAACCGGTCCCCGAGTTCGAGGCGCTGGACAAAGAACTTCCTGTCATCCGCGACGACAAAAAGGTCTCTGGCTACATCCGTATGGAGCAGAAACGCGGGCTGATCGGAATTTACGAAAAGGAAAACCCAAACTCCGTCTGGCACGACCATTGCCCTTGGGACTATGAGAACTGGCTGTTCGAGGCGGACTACGACCGGGTGATGCCGTATCTGGAAGAAAGCCTGAACCGGATGCCGATCTTCGCAGAGCTGGGCATTCAGCGCGAAGTTCATGGCGCAATCTCACACCCGCCCGATGGCAATCCACTGATCGGCCCCGCACCCGGCGCGCGCAATTACTGGTGCTGTTGCGGCACGCAAATCGGCATTGGCTGGGGCCCGGGGCTGACCCGCGAATTGGCCCGCTGGATGGTGTATGGCGCTGCGGATATCTCAATGCGGGAGTATGACCCCCGTCGCTTTGGCAGCCATGCGACCAAGGAGTGGCAAGTGGTGAAGGCCGAGGAGGATTACTGCCTCCGACACGAAATCCCGTTCCCGCATTTCAACCGCCTCGCCGGACGCCCGATCAAGCCGTCGCCGCTGCATGAGGTGCTGAAGGCCAAGGGCGCTGTACATGAGGAGGTCTATGGCTTCGAGCGACCGCGTTTCTTTGCCAAGGGCATTGAGCAGCGCGACCACTATTCGTTTCACCGCACAGCCGTGGACGACATGGTCGCCGCAGAGGTCAAAGCCGTCCGCGAACGCGTCGGAATCATGGATGTCACCGCCTTCACAAAGGTCCTCGTCGAAGGACCCGAGGCCTACGCCGTCCTCAACCGCCTGACGGCCAACCGAATGCCGCAAAAGGTTGGCTCGATCACACTGACCCATATGCTCAACAAACGCGGGCGGATTGAGTTGGAAACCACCATTGTGCGAATGGCGGATGACGCCTTCTACCTCGTCTGCGCGGCGTTCTTCGAACAACGTTTGCTTGACCATTTGGCCCAACACAAGGGCGGCGCAGATATAACCGTCACCGCGCTCTCGTCCGATTGGTCCGCCCTGTCCTTGAACGGCCCTCGGTCGCGCCGCGTTCTCGGCGCGTGCACCGACGCCGATCTCACGAATAGCGGTTTCCGCTGGCTATCCGCGCAAAAAATCTCAGTTGCAGGTCACCAAATCTGGGCATTTCGCATGTCCTACGCCGGCGAACTTGGCTGGGAATTCCACATGCCAAACGCCGGATGTCTCGACGTCTACACCGCTCTTTCAGACGCCGGTCAGGCCTATGGCATCACCGATTATGGCAGTTTCGCAATGAACGCGATGCGGATGGAAAAGGGCTTCAAAGGCGCGGGCGAGCTGACCAACGAAGTCACTCTGGCCGAAGCCGATGTGTTGCGTTTCGCGCGGCAAGACAAAACCTTCCTCGGCAGCGACAAGACCTTCAACGAAGATGTGCCTTGGGTTTGCGCGTACCTTGAAATCGAGTCCGATGGGGTGTTCGACGGCCATGGCGGCGAAGCAGTTCTATACGATGGGCATGTCGTCGGCTCCACCTCCTCAGTTGCTTTCGGGCCGACCGTCGGCAAAATCCTGGCCTTCGCCTATATCAAGCCCGAAGCAGCGACACCTGGCACGTCAATTGACGTTGTGATCCACGGCAAACGTCGCGCAGCAAAGGTCCTAAGCGAGCCAGCCTACGATCCGCAAAGTCAACTGCCGCGGGCGGACTTTTTGAGTGAAGCTGCGGAATGATGTTGGGATGAAGGTCACCAAGCTCACCCTCTGGTCGGTCGATCTAACAAGCCATGCAACCTATTACATGGCCGAGGGCAAGACGTGCGCAACGGTGCAATCCCATATCCTTTGCGTTGAGACCGACACCGGACTGACAGGCTGGGGTGAAGTGTGCCCGATACCACATTACCTTCCCGCCTTCGCAGGCGGCGTTTCCAGCGCGATCGCGGAAATGGCGCCCGAGATTTTGGGCATGAACCCCTTAGGTGTCGATGCTCCGATGCGCAAACTCGATGGCTTTCTCATCGGCCATGAAGCCGCCAAATCCATGGTTGACATGGCCCTTTGGGATCTGTTCGGCAAAGCCACCAATCAGCCGCTTTACGTGCTACTCGGTGGACGTACCCGCAAAGATATGCCGGTGTACCATTCGATAACATGTGTAGCGCCTGATGAAATGGCCCGTATCGCGAAGGACGCCTACGCCACCGGCATCCGCCAATTCCAGGCCAAACTTGGAGCCGACGCAGATTGGGAAGCCGACGCTGAACGCTTGGCCAAGGTGCGCGAGGCTGTCGGTCGCGGGCCCATCGTCTATGGCGATTGGAATTGCGGCGCTTCCAAACTGCAAGCGACCCGGACCGGTCGCGCCGTCGCCCATCTCGACGTCATGCTCGAACAACCCTGCAAAACGCTCGAAGACTGTGCCGCCGTTCGCGCCGCGACCGGGCTTCCCATAAAGATCGACGAAAACGCTTATGATCTGGCAAGTCTGATGCGCGCACGTGAGCTCGGCTGTCTGGACGCCGTCGCGTTGAAACTGTCAAAGTTTGGCGGCCTTTCCGCCATGCGCCGGGCGCGCGATCTAACCGTGCATCTCGGGGCAGAAATTTGCGCCGAATGCACCTGGGGGTCCGACATCGTCACCGCCGCGAGCCTCCATTTCGCGGCTTCGACACCACGCGGTTCGCTTCTTAATGTCTGTGATTTGTCGGCCTACGTAGCTCCCCGCGTGGCGCCGGATTGCCCGACGCGCGAAAATGGACGGATCGCTCCGTCAGACGGCCCTGGCCTTGGCGTCACGCCCGATATCGACGTGCTCGGCCCACCCATCCTAGGGGTCTCATAATGCAGAAACTCTCCCCGCAATCAGAATGGATCGCCCGCGCGCAACAGGTGCTGCCTGCTGGCGGCTTCGGCAATTTCGATCCAGGGATCATCATCGCGCGCGGCGAGGGCTCCCGCGTGTGGGACGAAGACGGCAAGGAATATGTCGACTACCTCATCGGTTCGGGCCCCATGCTCCTTGGCCACGGTCACCCCGAGGTGATGGAAGCTATTTTCGAGCAGCTTCCCAAAGGCATGACGTTCTTTGCCAACAACGCAAAAGGCGTTGAGCTTGCTGAAGCCATCATCGACGCCGTGCCCTGTTGCGAACAGGTCCGCTTTGTCAACAGCGGCGGCGAGGCGGACATGTACGCCATCCGTCTCGCACGCGCCTATGCCGGCAAAGACAAAGTTCTGAAGTTCGAAGGCGGCTACCATGGCATGAGTGCCGAAGCGCAAATGAGCCTCGCACCAGAGATACATGTCAATTTCCCGCAAGCCGTCCCGGATAGTGCGGGGATCCCGCAAGGCGTCGCCGATCAAATACTGATCGCACCTTTCAACGATCTTGCCGCGGTCGAGGCGCTGCTTCACGAGCACAAAGACATTGCCGCCATTATCACCGAACCGCTGCAGCGGATCATCCCGGCAGATCCCGGATTTCTCCAAGGCCTGCGCGATCTCTGCGACAAACACCATGTTCTCCTGATCTTCGACGAAATCGTCACCGGCTTCCGCCTCGCCTATGGCGGTGCGCAAGAACGCTACGGCGTCACCCCCGACATCTGTACGCTTGGAAAAATCATCGGCGGTGGGTTCCCGCTTGCAGCACTCGGAGCAAGCAAAGAGATCATGGCACATTTCGACAAAACCGCGACCGACAAGTGGCTTATGCAACTCGGCACATTGTCAGGAAACCCAATCGCGGCCGCCGCCGGTTTGAAGACTATGGAAATCCTAGCGCGCGACGGCGCATATGACACACTTCGCGAGATCGGTCAAACACTGCAAACGATGATCAATGACGCACTCCAAGGCGCAGATATCCCGCACCAAATCTGCGGTGACGAGACACTGTTTGACGTCTACTTCACCGACAAAACTTGCCGCGACTACCGCTCCGCAAAGCACGACGATCCCCAACGAAACACTCTCTTCAACCAGGTCTTGCGCGACAGCGGCATTTTCAAATCGCCGGGTAAGCTCTACCCATCTTTGGCAATCATGCAAGCAGACCTGCAAATTACAGAGGCCGCTTTGAACTCTGCGGTTTCTGCTTTGTCTTAAGTCACCGACACCTCATTTTGTACAAAATGCATAAAGCAGCCGTTCGATCGGAATAGTCCAACGGCAGGTTTGTCCGCAAAGCGGACCTGCTATGCGACACTTCGCAACACCGGTCTCATGACAGAAGGGTGCTGCCCCTTGTTGGCACATCGCGGCTGGGTGTGGTGTGCGCTGAGATGATTGCCTGAGAAAACGTGGTCTCCATCCCGTCCAGAAGCGGGGGTCCCTGTCAGATTTACCCTTTGGATCATGTTTTTTTCGTTGCCCCGACGAGTTTGAGGGGTGCGGGGCTTGCGGTTTTTCTTCGTTCACGCAGTTTGCTCTGTATTTCAGAGCTTAACTCTGCTATACAGAGTTTCCTGCCGGGGAGGTCGGATTGAGAAGACTTCACATCACAAACGGCGACAGCGCCGCTGATATCCTGAAGCGCAGCTCAATCCCGGGCGATGTATTGCCCTGGCGCGACCCGATGCACCACGGTCCGTTTCCCGCTGGTCTGGATCTTGCGGATGCCAGCGTTCTTAGGGCGCGGTACCTGTCCGGGCCCGATATTGACAGCGCCGAGGCTGAGCGGGGCTTTCGCCTCCGGGACCAGCATTTGCAGGCGTCTACGGGATACGACACCATTTTACTTTGGTTCGAGCATGATCTTCTCGACCAGCTTCAGATCCTACAGATCCTTGATTGGTTTCATGCCTCCGATCTTGGGGACACGGACCTTCAGATGATCTGCATCGACAGCTTCCCCGGCATGCCCCGTTTCCGCGGCATCGGTGAACTGGATACGGATCAGATCGCCACGCTTTTGGTTCAGCAACGGAAAGTCACGGAGGAGGCATTGGCTGTAGCCGCATCAACATGGGCTGCGTTTCGATCGTTTGATCCGCGTGACCTCCTGAAGTGTCTTTCCGGCGATCTGGACGCGTTGCCTTTCCTGGCGGCGGCGCTGTGGCGACATGTGGAGGAGTACCCCGCAACGCGAACCGGGTTGAGCCGAACCGAAGCCCAACTGCTCGGATTGGTCGGCGAAGGGGTTCACAGCCCCGGTGCATTGTTCCGGCAGAACATGGAGTTGGAAACGGTGCTCTACATCGGAGACTGGGCGACCTATGCGACACTTGACCGGCTGTGCGCCGGTGGCTTGTTGTCCTGTGATCCCGCGCCGTTTGAGTTTCCGCCCGTGTCGTCGATTGATCATGGCGCATTCGGTGAACAACGGTTCGAGCTTACGGAAAAGGGTCGCGCGGTACTCAGCGGGGCAGGGGATGCGCATGCCCTGATGAACCGGGATTGCTGGATTGGCGGCGTGCATCTTGGCAAGAACGACCGGGTCTGGACATGGGATGCTGACGCTGCCCGTTTCGTGCACCGCGTTCCATAATGCCCGGTAAACCGCCCATCCTCGACCCGATATTTCATCAGACAGTGCGCACAAGGCTGGCCCTGCTCTTGTTCCTTGGTGAAATCAGTTTTTCGGAGCTCAAAGCTGCGCTGTCGACCACGGATGGCAACCTCGACGCGCATCTCAGAAAGTTGAGCGGCGCCGGATACCTCCACAGCCGTATGGTCCTCGATGGCCGACCCCACACGGTCTATCGTCTCTCGGAAAGCGGGATGGAGGCGTTCAGCAGATACTTGGATGTGTTGCGCGCCATATGCGCCGCAGCAGTACCACCTAGGACCGGCCGGTGATTTAAGCGCGACTTTTGATGCATCCGGTTGATCGACGCCTGCCGGTTTGGATAAGCGATGCAGGCTGCGATTAAGGTGA
The DNA here is from genome assembly GCA_039190275.1 of Pseudomonadota bacterium. GTDB lineage: Bacteria > Pseudomonadota > Alphaproteobacteria > Rhodobacterales > Rhodobacteraceae > Halovulum. Next base: position 21,541 of record JBCCYF010000011.1, read on the forward strand.
GATCGCAGCTGGTGCGCCATGTTTCCCCTGTCAAAATCACATCCTGGCACCCGGCGCCGAGGTCCAATCATACCGCCGAGGCGCCCTGCAGCTACGTCGTTTCACCCTGGAGAACCGATATCGCAAAGGGTTTGCTATGATCAGTTGAGGCGTCCGTTCCGTGCACAATCCAGTTCGCGGCGGCGGCGCCGATCTCGTATCGCGGGGTTTCGGTGGTTGTGATCTGCTTGGGCAATGCGGACAGGAATCCAAGGCCGTTAAACCCGGCGAGCGCCACGTCCTGGGGCACCGAGAGTCCCTCGGCCAGGCAGTGCATCAATCCACCCGCGGCCAGGTCATCGTTCGCGTAGTAGATCGCATCCGGTTTGCCCTCGCGCGCCAGGAGCTCGGCCGTTATGCGCCGCCCGGCCAGCATCGACGAGGGCTCTTCCGCGGTGATGGCACCCACCAGTTGAGCGCCCGCCTGGCGGATGCATTCAAGAAATGCATCGAACCGCTTTGTCGCGCGGAGGTCCAGCCCACCCTGACTGGCCGCATAGCCAAAGCGCCTGTATCCCCTGCCGATCAAATGCCGGGCCATCTCACGCCCCGCCGCGCCATGCGAAAACCCGAAACAGGCCGAAATTGGTTCCCCGTCTGTGTCCATGATTTCCGCGATGCGAACGCCGGTCCGGGTGACGATCTGCCGAAGCGGTTTGGTGTGCTCAAGCCCTGGAAGAATCAGGCCACGTGGCCGCCACGACAAAATATCGAAGGCCAGGTCCTCTTCGGCCTCAAGGGAGTATTCGGATACCCCGAACACCGGGCGCAGGCCGCTGTCATTCAGGGTATCGCTGATGCCTGCGAGCACCTCGGTGAAGACGCGGTTCTGCATCGTCGGCACGACAACACCGACAAGCGGATTGTCATAGGACGCATTCCCACCGGCAAGCCGGTTGTGGACGTAGCCGATGTGGCGCGCAGCTTTAACCACCTGTTCCTGAACATCTTTCGAGATGTATCCCGTGCCGCGCATCACGCGCGAGACAGTCATTTGGCTCACCCCCGCAAGGCGGGCGACGTCGTGCATTGTCGGCTGACTGTCGATGTCCGTTCCCGCCTTCCGCCGCACCATGCCGACCCCAATTCCGATATCACTGTAACAAGCCGCTTGACGTGTGTTTACGTAAACAGGTACCTATTGCGCAATGTGTTTACGTAAACACATGAAAAACAGAAACATGTACAGAGGGCGGATGCCTTTTGGGGAGGAAACCAATGAAAAAACTGCTTTTGACGACTGCAATTGCGCTTGCCGGAGCGGGCACTGCATGGGCCGACACCTATCGGGCCGAGTGTTTCGCGCCTGCCCCCGGAACATCGACCATTTCCTACGATGCGAAGGATGGACCGTATAAACTGGCGTTTGTTAACGGGTTTGCTGGCAATGACTGGCGTATCCAGGCCATCCAGTCGGCAAAAGCATGGGCCGGGCGGCCGGAAAACTCCGGCAAGATAGATGAATTCACTGTGGTGTCGGTCGGAAACGATAGTGCCGCGCAAATCGCGGCAATCGATAACTTCATAGCAGCGGGCTATGATGCGATTACGTTCATTGCCGTGAACCCGACCGCCTTCGAGCCCGTTATCCGCCGGGCCGAACGGGCGGGAACGATCCTGGTGCCCTTTGACAACGTTCTGGACACGGACAAGGTTGTCCAGGTCAATGAAAGTCAGTTGGACCTGGGCGCGCTAAAGGCTCAGACTGTTGTCGACATCCTTGATGGTGATGTGGACAAAGTCCTCATGGTCAACGGCTTGCCCGGCAACGCCACCGATCGGGACCGCCGACTGGGTATGATGAGCGTTTTCGAAAACGTCGAAGGCCTCGATATCGTTGAAGTGGTCGGAAACTGGGACACCGGAACCAGTCAGAAGGTTGTCGCCGATGCACTTGCAACCCACGGTGAGTTTGACGCGGTGGTTTCGCAGCACGGGGCGGCCGGAACCATCAACGCGATGCAGGCTGCCGGTCATCCCATCGTCCCGATGGGCGTGGATGGTGAGAACGGCGTGCGGATGCTGATGGATGAGTTGGATATACCCGGCGTTTCGGCAAGCCAGGCACCGGCGATGTCAGCCATTGCGCTTGAGGCGGCCGTCGCACTGCTGGAAGGTAACACCCTGCCGCAGACAGTTTTCCTTCCCATTCCGCAAGTTACGGCTGACGCGCTGGAAGCTGGCGTGAACTATTTCCCGGACCTTCCGAAATCGTTCAACACCGGCACTGGCTATGCAGAGTGCTTTGAACCCTTCTCCCCAGAGGAATTGCTGGGACAATCACCCGACAATACCTAAGGTTCAAACACAACGGCGGCGTTGCAAAACGCCGTCGTTTCTGTCGGACTGTTGGATATGCTTCCGAGCACCGCTCCCCTTCTTGAGATGCAGGACATCTCCATGCAGTTCGGCGCCACCCGCGCATTGGACGGCGTGGATTTTATCTGTCGTGCGGGCGAGATCCACGCGGTACTGGGCGAGAACGGTGCGGGAAAGTCGACGCTGATGAAGTTGATCGCTGGCGTCCTGCAACCCACCAGCGGGATGATCCGCCTGGATGGGCGGGACGTAAATCTTGCATCGCCCGCAAGGGCGCTTGGACATGGCCTGGTGTGTATGTTTCAGGAGCTTTCGCTGGTGCCCGACCTGACCGTCCGCGACAACCTGTTACTTGGTGCGCCCGGGCGCGGGTTGGGCTGGTTGAGAAGCGATACATTGTCAGTGGCTGAGGGTATTCTGCAGCGAATCAACGGCGCCGACATTCACTTTGCCACGCGTGTCGCCGATCTGACGCTTCCCCAGCGGCAGCAGGTCGAAATCGCGAAGGCGATCATGAAAAAGCCCCGTCTGCTGATACTGGACGAAGCGACTTCGGCCCTGAACGCCCAGGTCGTCGAGAAGGTCTTCGACCTGATCCGGGAGGAACGGGATAGCGGCACGGCGGTCCTGTTTATCTCGCACCGTTTCCACGAGATCGAGGCGCTGGCCGACCGGGTTTCGGTCTTTCGCAATGGCCAGCGCGTTGCGACTTTTGAACAGGGCGCGCATGACTACGGCGAGATCATCAACATGATGGTGGGTCAGAAGATCGAAGAGCTTTTTCCGCCAAAACCGGTTGCGCGGAACCAGGCGGAGGAGGTTCTTCGGGTTGACGGGTTCTCGTGGGAGGGGGCGGTGCGTGACGTAAGCCTCACGGTTCGGCGTGGCCAGATCGTGGGTCTCGGCGGTCTTGACGGGCAGGGGCAGGGGGCGTTTCTGATGGGGCTTTTCGGCCTTCTCAGAAGTGCGGATGGCGGGATTGCGATCACCGGCGCACCGGTTGCCGTGACCAGTCCCAAAGCCGCCAAGCAACCCGGCGTGGGCCTGGCGTTCATCCCAGAGGACCGAAAGACAGAGGGTCTTATTCAGGATCAGAGTATCCGGGAAAACCTGTCGCTTGCTGCACTTGGACGCGACGACCTTGAGGCCGGTGATGTGGCCCTCTATCAGGGAACCCTCGATCAACTTGCGTTGAAACATGGTGGTCTGGACCTGCCGATGTCTTCCCTGTCGGGCGGTAACCAGCAAAAGGTTGTATTGGCAAAGTGGCTTGCGCTCTCACCGCGCTGCTTGCTGCTGGCGGACCCCACACGCGGCATTGATGTGAAAACCAAGACCCAGATCTATACCATTCTGCGCCAATTGGCTGATCAGGGCACGGCGATCCTGTTGCTCAGCACCGATTACGAAGAGCTGATCCAACTGTGCGACGAAACCCATGTCTTCTTCGACGGGCGTATAACCGCGTCGCTTACCGGCGATGACCTGACACCCCAGAACATTATCGCGGCAACGCTGAACGTTGCGGCCGAGGTCGATACGGGCTCATCAGCACCCCAGGCGGAGGTTGCTGCACATGGTTGACTATATGCGTTCTAACCGCCGCGAAATGATCGCCGGGATCGTTCTGGTCGTTCTGTTGGGTATTTACCTTGCGACACACCCGCGTGGTGCTTCGACATATGTCATGACAATCTGGGCCAATCAGTGCCTGATCCTCGGCCTTGCGGCTGCGGCGCAGTTTTTTGCGGTCGTTGTGCGCGGCATTGATCTGTCGGTTGGGGCAGTGATGGCGCTAACGAACAGCCTGGCCTCCTACGTCCTGGACGGTTCTGCCGCAGGCATCGCCGTTGGAATGGTCGTGGTGGTGGCGGCGGGTGCGCTCTGCGGGCTTCTGAACGGGCTGGTCATCGTCTTTGGTCGGATCCAGCCTATCGTCGTCACCCTTGCAACGGCATCGATATTTGTTGGCGGAGCCCTTTTGCTCCGGCCCACACCGGGCGGTGCGGTCAACTATGACCTCGCCGATGCGATGACCCTCGACATCCTGGGTGTGCCGACCGCGCTTGTTCTCACGGGTGTTCTGGTCTTTGCCTTTTGGCTCCCGCTCCGGCGCACCGGTCTGGGCCTTGGTCTATATGCGCTCGGCTCCTCAGAACAGGCAGCCTTTCAATCCGGTCTCGACACGCGCCTGATCCGCATTGCAGCCTTTACACTGGCTGGTGTGTTCGGGGGGCTCGCCGGGCTCTACTACAGCTTCGTTACGACGACCGGTGATGCCGGAATTGCGGCCGGATTTACGCTGAATTCCATCGCGGCTGTTGTTCTGGGTGGTGTTCTCTTGCGCGGCGGGGTTGGATCGCTTGTCGGTGCCCTGGCCGGTGCTTTCATCCTCAAGACCATAGCGTCGCTGATGTTCTTCTCGGGCATTCCATCGCTCGCCCAACCCCTGTTCGAAGGGCTTATCCTGGCCTTGGCGATTGCGATCGGTGGTGCGGATGTGTTGCGCGCCAAGAACCGGCTTGAGGTGTTCGCGTGATCGCCCGCGTCATAACCATCGATAATCTGATGCCGTATCTGGGGGCGATGCTTCTGATCGTCGCCGGAAGCCTGTTCTTTCCCCAAATTCTGACCGCGGGATACCTTACACAGCAACTGCAGATTGCCGCTTTCCTTGGTCTGCTGGCCACCGGCGCGACGGTGGTGATCCTGCTGGGGCACATCGACCTTTCAGTGCCCTGGGTGCTGACCGGGGCGGCGATCCTGTCTACAGCGCTTGTCGGCTCCGGTGATCCTGTACTGACAGTTTTGGCAGTGCCAGCGGCCCTGGCCTTTGGCGCCCTGATCGGCGTGATTAACGGCCTGGGCGTTGCCGTTCTTCGCATTCCGTCCATGGTCTGGACGCTTGCGGTGAATTCAATGCTGCTGGGGCTTGCGGTTTTGAACACCGGAGGGTTCAACCCGAAAGGTGAGGCCAGTCCCCTGATGGTCGGCATGGCCTCGGGCAGTGTTCTGGGACTGCCGGTAAGCTTCCTGATCTGGATCGGTGTGGCTGTCGCGCTTGCTGTTTTTCTGGCCCGAACACCGTTCGGCCAATACCTCCGCTCGATCGGCTTCAATGAAAAGGCGACGTTTCTATCGGGGGTTTCGACACCGTCGGTGGTTTTCGCGGCGTTTGCAATCGCTGGCATGTGCTCGGCGCTTGGCGGGGTGATGCTGGCCGGCTATGCCAATCAGGCCTATCAATCGATGGGCGATCCGTTCCTTTTGCCTACCATTGCGGCGGTGGTGATCGGCGGCACCTCGATCCTTGGCGGGCGGGGCGGGCTGTTTGGAACAATCGGCGGGGCGCTCTTTATCACGCTGCTGACCTCGATCCTATCCGTCATGCAGATCGACGACGCATGGCGGAACATTATCTTTGGGGTGATCATTCTGGCGATGCTGCTGTTCCAAACGCTGCGAAAAGGTGCGGCGGCGTGAGCGGCGTGCCCGGATACATTTCTGTTGACCCGTGCTTTGCCGAGTTCGTCGACACCCGGCGCCCGCCGGACGTGATTGCCGATGGGTGTACCTGGACCGAAGGGCCGGTCTGGCTGGACGATGGCCTGTTCTTCAACGACATCCCCAACAAGCGGATGATGCGCTGGACCGAGGCCGATGGGGTCACCGTGGCACTCCCCAACAGCGAATTTGCCAATGGGAATACGCTGGACCTCGAAAATCGCATGGTCTCGTGCGAGCATGGCGGTCGCCGTGTGGTGCGACGCCGGGATGCCTTCGATCTGGACGCTGTCGAGGTTATCGCCGACGGCTTTGACGGCGGCCGGCTGAACTCGCCCAACGACGTCGTGGTGCGGTCCGACGGTGCAGTATGGTTCACGGATCCGCCCTACGGCATCAATTCGGATATCGAGGGCTACCCGGCAGAAAGCGAACTGGGCGGCTGCTATGTCTTTTGTGCCCTGCCGGATGGTAGCCTTCATGCCGTGGCCACCGACTTTGACAAACCGAATGGCCTTGCCTTCTCGCCGGACGAGCGCAGGCTTTATATCGCTGACTCGGGGGCCATTCGCGGTGCCAGTTTCCCCGGTATCGACTACGATCTGCCGCATCACATCCGTGTCTTTGATGTTGATGGCACAATTCTTTCGAATGGACGGGTCCAAGCGGTCATAGCGCCCGGCGTTCCGGACGGACTGCGGGTCGATCACGATGGGTACCTTTGGGCATCCGCACTTGACGGGATCCACTGCCTGTCGCCCGAAGGGGCCCTGATTGGAAAGATCCTTCTGCCGGCGCAAACTTCGAACATTGCTTTTGGCGGGCCGACGGGAACAACCCTGTTCATCACCTCGTCCGACAAGGTCTACCGCGTCGACAGCACCCGCCGCGATGCAGCCCATGTCCTTCGTGAAAAGATAAGGAGCGCCTGATGACTGAACGTGTCGCCGTCATTGGACTTGGATCCATGGGCCACGGCATGGCCGTCTCCTGCCTGAAAGCAGGGCTGACCGTCCATGGGTTCGATGTGATGGCGGACCACGTCGCACGCTTTGTTGCCGCCGGCGGCGCGAACGGGCGCCTTGAAGACATCGGATCAAACCTGGATGCGGTGGTCGTCGTGGTGCTGAACGCGGATCAAACCAGGTCCGTTCTTTTTGGCGAGGGCGGGATTGTCCAACATCTCAGGCCCGGCACGGTGGTACTTTGCTGCGCAACGGTGCCGCCCCGATTTGCGCGCGAAATGGAGGAGCGTTGCGCTGCCGCCGGTGTCCACTATCTGGACGCACCGATTTCGGGCGGGTCGGCCAAAGCCGCCAAGGGTGCCCTTGGTATCATGGCATCGGGATCGCCTGAGGCCTTTGCCGCCGCAGGGCCCGTTCTGGAGGCGACAGCCGAAACTGTCTTCACACTCGGCGACAGCGCAGGTGCAGGGTCGGCCATGAAGGCGGTGAATCAGCTTCTGGCCGGGGTACATATTGCGGCCATGGCCGAAGCGCTGACCTTTGGGATGACCCAGGGCGTAAGTCCCGAAAAATTCGTCGAAGTCATCTCGAAATGTGCGGGAACATCTTGGATGCTTGAGAACCGGGCCCCGCATGTTGTTGAGGGTGACTATACCCCACATAGCCAGATCAACATCTGGCCGAAAGACCTTGGTATTGTGCTTGAGGCGGCAAAGGATGCCGGGTTCAACGCACCGATCACCTCGGTCACATTGGAACAGTATAAACTGGCTGTGGAAATGGGCCTTGGCCCCGAGGACGACGCAGCGATTGCAAAGGTATATGCCCGTGAGGCGGGGCTGGTGCTGCCGGGGGACGTCGAATGAAACTCGGCTGCATAGGCGATGACTTCACCGGCTCAAGCGATCTTGCGAACACCCTGGCCAAGGAGGGGATGCGTGTCGTCCAATACACCGGAGTTCCCGGGCGGGCGGCCGATAGTGATACCGATGCGGGTGTCATTGCCCTTAAATCGCGGTCTATCCCGCCGCAAGACGCCGTCGCCCAGTCCCTTGCCGCACTCGATTGGCTGCTGGAACAGGGGTGTTCCCAGATCTTCTTCAAGTATTGCTCGACGTTCGATTCAACGCCGCAGGGCAACATCGGGCCGGTGGCCGACGCGCTGGCAGATGCATTGGCGGCGGACAGGGTCATCGTCTGCCCGGCGTTTCCCGGCACCGGGCGCTCGGTCTATCAGGGTCATCTTTTTGTCGGCGACCGGTTGCTGAACGAAAGCGGGATGGAAAACCATCCGCTCACCCCGATGAAGGACGCGGATTTGCGGCGCTGGCTTTCACCCCAGACAGTTCACACCGTCGGTCATGTTGGAATAGCGGAGGTGTTCTCCGGCGCCAAGGCGATTACGGCCGCGCTCGATACACAGCACACCCAGGGACACACGCTCATCGTCGTTGATGCCATCCGAGATCAGGACCTGCGCCAGATCGGACGGGCCGCAAAAGACCTCAAACTCGTCACCGGCGGCTCGGGCGTGGCCCTTGGTTTGCCTGCGAATTTCGGCGCGGAGCCCAGCGTACCACAGTGGGACGGTCAACCGGGCAGGGCACTTGTTTTGTCGGGCTCTTGTTCCCAGGCGACCCGGGGGCAGGTGGCGTACCACGCCTTGCGACACCCGTCGCTTGAACTCTCGGCCGAAGACATAATCGGGGGTCGGCTGCAACCCAGCGAGGTTATTGACTGGGCGATGCAGTCGAACGGGTTGCCGCTGATTTACAGCTCAGCCGACCCTGCGGCAGTCGCCGATGTGCAAAGTCGTTTTGGTCGAGAGCGTTCGGCGAGTGCCATTGAGCGCTTCTTTGCGAATTCCGCCCGACTTGCCGTCGAAGCCGGGGTGACGCGGATCATCACTGCGGGGGGCGAAACCTCGGGCGCTGTCGTCGAGGGCCTTGACCTCGGTGAGCTTATGATCGGCCCCGAGATTGATCCGGGCGTCCCCGCGCTACGTGCGGGCAACACGTTGGTCGTCGCGTTGAAGAGCGGCAATTTCGGGACAGAAGACTTCTTTGAAAAGGCAGACCGGGTCCTGGCTGGGTAAGCATGGTCCTCTGCTGGGTGGATCCGGTTCTCATGCACGGTTTCCCGCGAGTGCGCTGCCGCAACTAACTTTTTTGCAGATCCAGTGCCTCGAACCAATCGATTGCCTGGTCCGCCCAGCCGCGTGGAACCGCATGGCCGCCCGGGTGCAGGATCAGCTCTAGCGCAGTTCCCGGGCTACAGGTGGTCCAGGCCCGACGCCACGTGTCGGCGTCGGTCAGGAATTCGTCCGCGCGCATACCGGAACACCCGTTCACTTGACGCAGGATATCGAGGCCGTGAAAGACGTCGCCCTGATAGACCGCACCGCTGCGCAGGGGGCGTCCCTCGAGCGGGACGACCCTGTCCCGCCAGCCGTGTGTATGGAGCATGCGCACCGGGCCCGCGCAATCCGCGGCCTCGGGATGTGGTCGCCAGAATGCGCCGCCCACGGGCGCATAGGCGCGTGCAAGGTCCGGCGCCTCGCAAGCCATGTACCAGACGAGCGAACCACCGATGGAAAATCCACTGAGGATAAGTTGGGCCGGATCGATGCTATGGCGCGCCGCGGCGTCGACGGTAACGGCACGGGTAAAGGCGACCTCGTCCCGCCGGCTTGGGAAGTCGGGGTGGAACGACCAGCCCGGGCCAAAGCGCGAGTTCGGGCGCGGCAGCCCATCTGGGGCAATCACCGCGTAGCCCCGTTCAACAAAGGCCGTGACCATGCCTGTGTTGTCCAGTGTGCGCGCGCCCGAACCGCCAGCGCCGTGAAAGAACATCATCGCGGGCCAACCGGCATCGGGGGCCTCACCCTGGGGTGTGATGATGCGGTAGGTCCCTTCGGGGATTTCGCAGGCTGCCCCATCGCGGCCGCATGGACCGCTTTGCGCCCAGACTGGCGCGGCGGGGGAAGCAAACATAAGCGCCGCACAGGCGGCTGTGAGAACGGCGCGGATCATGGGCACCTCCCGATTTTGTGATCGCTTGGATAATGGCAGCGCGGGGTGCCGGGTCAATTCACCGCATCGTGAGGATGCGGACTTGCCGCCCGGATTGCTAAAAAATTTGGCAACCTTTGTCTGCGGTGCCGGTCCAGCCCTTGCAGCGCCGCCGCTGCAGCATTACTCATTATACGTTCTATCCGTCTTCCCCCGGGGCGCCCGGCCGCGCCCAACACAAGGCATATTCGCATGACCCCTCTTGATCCGATTACCGGTTTTATCATTCCTACGGTGGACGAAACCACGGCCCGTGGCTCGATCCGCTATGATATCTTTTCGCGCCTTCTAAAAGAGCGGATCGTATTCGTTTCTGGACCTGTGCATGATGAAATGGCCACAGTGATCGTCGCGCAACTGCTGTATCTTGAGGCAGAGAACCCCAAGAAAGAAATCGCGATGTACATCAACAGCCCCGGAGGTGTGGTCACCTCGGGGCTTTCGATCTATGACACCATGCAGTATATCCGCCCTGCAATTTCAACGGTTTGCATAGGGCAAGCTGCCTCGATGGGCTCAATGCTGCTTGCAGCGGGCGAGCCGGGAATGCGCTTTGCATTGCCCAACGCGCGGATCATGGTCCACCAACCCTCGGGCGGCTATCAGGGGCAGGCAACCGACATCATGATCCACGCCCGCGAAACGCAGGCGCTTAAGCAGCGGCTGAATGAGATCTACGTTCAACATACCGGGCAGAGTATTGAGGCCGTTGAAACCGCGTTGGACCGGGACAATTTCATGACCGTTGAGGCCGCGAAGGACTGGGGGCTTGTCGATGAGGTTGTCACCAACCGTGGTGAGGCGACCGAAGATTGAGTGCGTTGGCCGAGAATCGCGTATTCAACAGATTTGTCACGTCCGGTAACCTCTTTCTGAGAATGTTGTGGCATACACACGCGGATGACTTGTCATTCCGTGCAAGCCCGTGCCTAATGGTGGGCGGTAGTGCGTATAGACTCGGCTCGGCCGACCCGTCGAGCCAGCGTCGGGGCAGAGGGCCCAGGAGGGAAGCATGAGCAAATCCGGCGGTGGCGAGAGCAAGAACACGCTCTACTGTTCCTTTTGCGGGAAAAGTCAGCATGAAGTTCGCAAACTGATCGCGGGCCCGACCGTGTTCATCTGCGATGAGTGCGTTGAACTGTGCATGGACATTATCCGCGAGGAGACAAAGTCCAATCTGGTCAAATCCTCGGAAGGGGTGCCGACACCGCAGGAAATCTGTTCGGTGCTGGATGACTATGTGATCGGGCAGCAAACCGCAAAGCGCGTGTTGTCCGTTGCGGTCCACAATCACTACAAGCGCCTGAACCACGCCAGCAAAAACCCCGAGGTGGAACTGGCCAAGTCGAACATCATGCTCATCGGGCCGACGGGCTGCGGTAAGACGCTTTTGGCCCAGACACTGGCGCGCATCCTGGATGTGCCGTTCACCATGGCCGATGCCACAACCCTGACCGAGGCGGGATACGTTGGGGAGGATGTTGAGAACATCATCCTCAAGCTGCTGCAGTCGGCGGAGTATAATGTCGAGCGGGCGCAACGCGGTATCGTCTACATTGACGAGGTCGACAAAATTTCGCGCAAATCCGACAATCCGTCGATCACCCGCGATGTTTCGGGCGAAGGTGTACAGCAAGCACTGCTGAAGATCATGGAAGGCACGGTGGCGAGTGTGCCCCCACAGGGCGGCCGGAAACATCCTCAACAGGAGTTTTTGCAGGTCGACACAACGAATATCCTGTTTATCTGCGGCGGGGCCTTTGCCGGGTTGGACAAGATCATCGGTCAGCGCAACAAGGGCAGTGCGATGGGCTTTGGCGCGGACGTCAAGGACGAGGATGCGCGGCGGGTTGGCGAACTCTTCCAAGAGCTGGAGCCGGAAGATCTGCTGAAATTCGGGCTGATCCCAGAATTTGTTGGTCGCTTGCCGGTCATCGCCACGCTCACCGATCTGGACGAGGGTGCCCTGGTTACAATCCTGACCAAGCCGAAAAATGCCTTGGTCAAACAGTACCAGCGGCTGTTCGAGATGGAGGATGTCGTGCTGAGCTTCACGGACGAAGCACTTGATGCGATTGCCAAAAGAGCCATAGAGCGCAAGACCGGCGCGCGTGGCCTGCGCTCGATCCTCGAGGAAGTATTGCTCGATACGATGTTCGAGATCCCGGCCCTTCAGGGCGTCGAGGAGGTTGTCGTGAACGAAGAGGCAATCGCCCGAACGGGCGAACCACTTTTGATCTACTCCGACAAGAATCAGGAGCCGGCGACCGCAGGCTGAACGACCGGCTTCGGCGGCTCTGCGGCCAGACACTCGGCGGAAGCGGCTAAAGCATACATGCCGCAGAGGTCTGTGTGGCCAGAGAGGACCGCGGCCGGTGCATGATGAGGACACCCTGGGCATGAAGCGGATCTCGTCTGGATCGACATTCGAGGCGGAGGCCGCCTATAGCCGCGCCGTGGTCTGCGATGGATGGATCTTCGTCTCTGGTACCACTGGGATGGACTATGCCTCGATGACGATGGCCGATGGCATCCTGGCCCAGGCCGAGCAGACGTTGCGCAACATTGATGCGGCTTTGGCAGAAGCTGGTGCCACGTTTAAGGATGTCGTGCGGGTGAGGTACATTCTGCCGAATGCCAGCGAGTTTCGCGACTGCTGGCCCGCACTGCGCGCCGCATTCGGGGATGCGCCACCGGCGGCCACCATGCTTGAAGCCGGGTTGCTTGATCCCCGGATGCGCATAGAGATCGAGGTTACTGCGCGACAGCCCGCCTGAGTACTGGACCTCCCCCCGGCGTCACCGTACAAACGGAACAACGGACAAATTAGGGACCGCATATATGGGGTTACTCGCGCAAATGTTCACCTGGTGGAATGGCCAGACCTTGGGCACGCGTCTCTGGACCGGGCGCCATGGTCAGCGGGTCGGCGAGGACGAGCAGGGAAACCAGTTCTACCAGACTGCGGATGGTGCTCGGCGCTGGGTGATCTACAACGGCGAGATCGAGGCAAGCCGGGTCAGTCCGGAATGGCATGGCTGGTTGCATCATACCTACGAGGCGCCCCCTACCGAAGCACCGCTTCCGCGCAAGTCCTGGGAAAAGCCGCATCAGCCCAACCTGACCGGCACACCCGCAGCATATGTCCCGCCCGGCAGTATTCGCGCGGCAGACCCGAAATCAAAGGCGGATTACGACGCCTGGATCCCGGAGTAGTGCAATGGCAAACAGTGTGACCGAAACGCTTTTGGGGGCGGCCGTTCTTGTGGCGGCTGGCGGATTTACGCTCTATGCCACCCAGTCGGCGGGTATCGGCAACGGCGGTAACGGTCGCTATGAGCTTGTCGCCAAGTTCACGTCGGTCGAGGGTGTCAGCGCGGGCACCGATGTGCGTATGGCCGGGGTCAAGATCGGTACGGTCAGCGACCTCGTCCTGAACCCCACAACCTATCAAGCCGAGGTTATCCTTTCGGTTCGCGAGGACATTCAGGTTCCCGATGATTCCGAGGTGGTGATCGCATCCGAGGGGTTGTTGGGTGGAAGTTTCGTGCAGCTGAGCCCCGGAGGTTCCGAATTCTTCCTCGCGCCGGGCGATGAGGTGCTCTATACGCAGAGCTCGGTTAGCCTCCTGGATCTGATGATCAAATTTGCAACAGGCAACAGCGAGTAGGCGGGTTTGCCGATGCTGCGTTCATGCGTGCTGGCTTGCGTGCTCTATGCGTGCACAGTGTCCGCCCAGGATATTGAAAATACGCCGTTGGACCAGTTTCTTGAGGATCAGCAGCCGGAAACCGATCAATTCGGGAACATTCTCGGGGATCCCGGCCGGGGTGTTGCCGAAGGCCAGGACCCCTCCCTCGTCGATGCCTCCAAAGCCCGGTTGCGCGGGCTGGATACCCTTACCAACACTGTGAATGACTTCGAGATCGCCGTGGGCGAGACGCTGGCCTTCAAGCGCCTTGTCGTCACACTTGAGGCTTGCCGCTATCCACGCGGTGAGCAGGGTGCCGAAGCCTATGCCTTTCTGCGGATCCGCGACCGCCGGGAAGACCAAGACCGGTTTGTCGGGTGGATGCTGGCCAACAGCCCGGCACTGTCCGCGCTGGATCACCCGCGCTACGATGTCTGGGTGATCAGCTGCAGCGTGGACTGACCGTCCAGCGTTGTCGGGTGACGCCAGAAGTCAGCCGGGCAACCCAGAGCCGCCTCAAGCCTGCGATGGTAGTCGGCGCTCGATATCTCGATGGCGCCCATCCGCTCAAGGTGTTCGGTTACAAACTGTGTATCAAGCAACTTGAAGCCGCCTTCGCGCAGGCGGGCAACCAGATACACCAACGCCAGCTTTGAGGCGTCCGAGCGCCGGGAGAACATGCTCTCGCCGAAGAATGCGCCGCCAAGCGCGACGCCATAGAGCCCACCGGCCAGTATGCCGTCCATCCAGATCTCGACCGAATGGGCATAGCCGCCCCGGTGTAGATCCTGATACAGCGACAGAATCTCGGCATTTATCCAGGTATCCTCGCGATCCGCGCAAGCGCGCACAACATCCAGAAACCGGTGATTTTGCGTTACAACATAATCATTCTTTTTCAGACGTTTACGCAGTGACTTTGAGATATGAAGACCATCGAGTGGAACGATTCCCCGCGTCTTTGGATCGACCCAGAAGATCTGATCCGACGTGGCGCTGTCGGCCATCGGAAAGATGCCCGAAGCATAGGCTTCGAGCAGAAGTCGGGCACTGATTGGTGGGTGCGGGTCGTCGCGCAATCCGCGATCCTAACTTTGCCTAAGCGTTTTGTTCCAGCCAATTTTCGAGCCAGTGAATCGTGTAGTCACCGCTCAGAATATCCTCTTCCTCGAGCAGATCGTAGAACAGCGGCGTTGTCGTTTCAACGCCATCTACGATCAGCTCATCCAGGGCCCTTCTCAGACGCGCCAGTGCTGCATGGCGATCCGGGGCGTGGACGATCAGCTTGCCGATCAGACTGTCGTAGTATGGCGGTATCCGGTAGCCCTGATAGAGTGCGCTGTCCATGCGGACACCCAGCCCTCCGGGCGCATGATAGGCCGTCACCGTACCGGGGGAGGGTCTAAATTCGGGAAGCTTCTCGGCGTTGATCCTGCATTCGATTGCGTGACCGCTGGCAGTGAGGCTGTCTTGCCGCATCGTCATGCCCTGTCCGGCGGCGACCAGGATCTGCTCGCGCACAAGATCGACACCAAAGATCGCCTCTGTTACCGGATGCTCGACCTGGAGGCGTGTGTTCATCTCGATGAAATAGAAGCCTCCGTCTTCGTACAGAAACTCGATCGTACCCGCCCCGGCATAACCCATCTCGCCTATCGCATCGGCGCAGGTTTTGCCGATCTGCGCCCGGGTCTGTGCATCGAGTGCCGGCGAGGGCGCTTCCTCAAGCACTTTCTGATGGCGGCGCTGGAGGGAGCAGTCCCGCTCGCCCAGGTGCACACCGCCGCCTTTTCCATCTCCGAAAACCTGCACTTCGATGTGCCGCGGTTTCAGCAGGTACTTCTCAATATAGACCTCGTCATTGCCAAATGCGGATTTGGCCTCGGCCCGGGCGGAGGAGAAGGCGGTTTCCAGATCTTCGGCCGATCTGGCAAGTTTCATTCCGCGCCCGCCACCACCGGCGGTTGCCTTGACGATCACCGGATAACCCATTCCATCGGCGACGCGGCGCGCCTCGTCTATGGTGGGAACACCGCCGTCGGAGCCCGGAACGCAAGGAACGCCCAGGCGTTTCATGGTCTCTTTGGCGGTGATTTTATCACCCATCTGGCGGATGTGTTCCGAGCTTGGGCCGATGAACGTGATTTCGTGGTCTTCAAGCACCTGCACGAACGCCGCATTTTCCGACAGGAAGCCATAGCCTGGGTGAATCGCTTCGGCGCCGGTGATTTCGCATGCGGATACGATAGACGGTACCGACAGGTAGCTGTCTGTGCCTGGCGGCGGCCCGATACATACGCTTTCATCCGCCATACGGACGTGCATGGCGTCAGCGTCGGCGGTGGAGTGCACGGCGACCGAGGCGATGCCCATCTCGCGGCATGCCCGTATGACACGCAACGCGATCTCGCCTCGATTGGCGATCAGGATTTTGGAGAACATGGCGTGCCCCCTATTCGAGGATAAGAAGGGGCGCTCCGAACTCCACCGGCGCGCCGTCCTCGACCAGAATGCGCTTTACTGTGCCAGCGCGGGGGGCGGGGATCTGGTTCATCGTCTTCATCGCCTCGATGATCAGCACAGTCTGACCTTCGGTGACCTTATCGCCCACGCTCACAAAAGCTGGCGCGCCCGGCTCGGCCTGAAGATAGGCGGTGCCCACCATGGGGGAGGTTACTGCACCAGGATCCTGGGCCGGGTCTTCGGAGGTGGCCGCAGCTGCGGCGGGCGCAGGTGTGGCGGGCACTGGCGCGGGCGCGGCGCTTGCGACAACTGCCGGTGCGGGACCCGCATGCGCGGCAAGCGCCGGTGCGGCCGCGGCGCGGGCGACGCGAACATCAAGGGCGTTATCCTCGGCGTACTCGCGCCGAACCTCGATCTCACTCAAGTCATGCTCGCGCAGCAATGCGGCCAGCGATGCGATAAAATCGACATCGGATTTATGATTGTCTTTGCTCATGTCCCACCCTGGTCTGCCATGGGGCCACCACGTTGGGCGGCCATTGTCACTGCGTAAGCTGCCGTGCTTATAGGACTGGTCTTGCGCAAGGGAAAGTGTGTATCCGCATCGGGTTACATCTCGGACCGTTGCTCGGAAATGACGGATTGCATCTGCGCAAGCGGTAGGTAGCCCCGGACCATCTGATCGCCGAAAACGAAAGTCGGCGTACCGGTGATTTGCAGGGCGCGGGCCAGAAGGTGATTTCGCTGGATAATCTGTGTGACCTGATTGCTGCGCGCCAGCGCCTGCATCTTGGCCACATCCACGCCCGAGGCCTCGGCCAAACGCGCAATCACCGTCTCATTCAACTGACCCTGGTGGCGCAGCAGAGCATCGCTGAAAATACCATAAAGCTCAGGTCCCTGGTCAAGCAGGACAGATATCGCGTTGCGCGACGCGATCTCGGACATCGGACCGAGGATCGGAAACTCCTTCTGGATCAATCTTATGTTGCCATCCTGGGCCAGCAGTTCCACCACCTCCGGATGGGCGCGTTTGCAGAAACTGCACTGGTAGTCGAGGAACTCGACAATCGTGATATCCCCATCTGGGTTTCCGGCGACAAAGGAGCTTTCCGCATCGGTCAGCGCCTCGATGTTCGCGGCGACAAGCTGTTGATCTGCCCGCTCCTGCGCTTCCTGCTGCCGTTCTTCCAGGAGGCGGAGCGCTTCGGCGATGATTTCCGGGTTCTCAAGAATGTAGCCCCGGATCTCGTCCCGCAGCGCGGATTGATCGGCGTCACTCAGGTCATCAAACGGTCCGGCGATAGCGGGGGTGGCGACCGTCAGTACGCTCAGCAGGGTAATGATCCGCAGCATGGGCAATCCTAATCGTTTGGCGCACGGGAGGCGCGTCTGGTCGTTCTTAGAATATCTTCGGCCTGCCGCCAACCGGGGGATCCCTGGGGCAGGGCGCGCGCTGCACGCGTGGCATGGATGGCCGCATCGTTCAGCCGCCCTAAAAGCAGCATTCGTTCGGACGTGAGCAGCGAGGCTTGTCCCTCGTTGCCCAACCGTGCCTGCGCCAAGGCAAGGTTTCGCAAGGCGCGTGCGTCGGCCTTGTCCAACCGGCGCGCACGGGTCAGAACCTCGACCGCCTCGCGGGTTGCCGGATCGGTGTCCAGCGCAACGAGGGCCCGGCCAAGACCGGACAGGATCAGGGGTTCGTCGGGTGCAAGTTGGGCGGCCGTCCGATAGGCGGTCACGGCAGCATCCGCATTGCCGTTTTCCAAGGCGAATTGCCCGGCAAGTTCGGTATAAAACGGGTCATCGGGCCGGGCGGCCAACAGCGCCTGCAGCGTTGCTGTTGCCCGCTCGGGGTCCGGATGACGGTGGTAGGCGATGGCGCGGGCCAGCGCACCGATATCGGTGGTGTCATCCTTGTACTTTGCAAGGGTGCGGCGCGGGTTCTCCAAAAAACCGTCGAGCTTTGCGACCATACGCGCGTGCCAGTAGACCAGGTCCGCCGGCGGGGGTGCGCCGCGCGGCGCGTTGGCCACACGATCCTCAAGCTGGCGTAAACGTTGCGTCCACAGCGGGTGCGTCCGCAGGTACGGATCGCTGAAACGACCACTGGTAATCTCCTGGCCGCGGAACAGCGCCATCACTTCCAGGATCGCGCGCGGGTCTGCACCCGCAGCCACCATGTAGCTCAGACCCGCCTGGTCGGCCGAGCTTTCCTCAGCGCGATCATGTGCCAGAAGCTGCCGAAACGCGGCCTCGCCACTGAGCGACCCGATCGCGACACCCGCTTCGGGTGCGCCGCCAACCGCTGCCCCCAGGGCCAGAAGCACACCCAGTGCGGTGGACCCCTGCGCGCGGCGTATCCGTTCGTTGCGCCGCGCCAGATGACCACCGCTGATGTGGCCGGTCTCATGCGCAATGACCGAGCGCAGCTGATCCACCGTCTGTAGCTTCTGCATCAGGCCGGTATGTATGAAGATGTTGTTGCCGCCGGCGACAAAGG
The DNA here is from genome assembly GCA_039190275.1 of Pseudomonadota bacterium. GTDB lineage: Bacteria > Pseudomonadota > Alphaproteobacteria > Rhodobacterales > Rhodobacteraceae > Halovulum. The sequence goes on from JBCCYF010000011.1 coordinate 40,096, forward strand.
CGTTCAGACGCGGGTCATTTACAATGAAGATGTTGACCTGCGCCGCGCCCAGTCCGGCGGCGCGCAGGATCGGAGCCGAGATCCGGTCAAGCGTGCGTTCAACTTCGGCATCGCGTATCAGACCTTGAGCGGAGGCCACGGATGCTGCAAGCCCCGGGGCCAGGCAGAGCGAAACGCCGAACACGGCTTGCGTCAGGCGGCGGAAAATGGTGAAGCCCTCCACTAGGATACCTGAGAAATATGGGGCAGCGATGCGAACATCAAGGCGCGGTACGGTCGACCCGTTTATCGTAATGGATGTGATGGAAGCCGCCCGCCGGGCGGAGGCCGAAGGTCGGACCATCATTCATATGGAAGTCGGCCAACCCGGCACACCAGCGCCCGCCGCGGCGCGCCGCGCACTGGCCAGGGCGATGGAAGCCGGACCAATGGGATATACGGTCGCGCTTGGCTTGCCAGCATTGCGACAGGCGATCGCAGGGCTTTACGGAACCTGGTACGATGTGGATCTGTCTCCTGACCGGGTGGTGGTGACCACGGGGTCATCGGCGGCGTTCCAGCTTGCCTTTCTGTCGTTGTTCGATGCGGGCGATAAAGTTGCCATCGGCGATCCGGGGTATCCGAGTTATCGGAATATTCTCAAAGCGTTGTCGTTGACACCGGTGCAAATCGCGACAACCTCGGAAACCCGGTTCCAGCCAAGCGCGGCTGATCTGGACATCCCGGACCTTAAGGGTCTTTTGGTGGCAAGTCCCGCCAATCCGACCGGCACAATGCTGGACAAACCGGCGCTCAGCAGGCTCATGGCGGCTGCCGAGGCGCGTGATATCTCGTTCATTTCGGACGAGATCTATCACGGTATTCACTATGGGGACCGGGCGGTAACAGCGCTGGAGGTTAGCGACCGGGCCTATGTCATCAACTCGTTTTCCAAGTATTTCTCAATGACTGGTTGGCGTATCGGCTGGATGGTGGTGCCCGAGGCGCATGTTCGCAGGATCGAGCGGTTGGCCCAGAACCTTTTCATATGTCCCAGCCATGCGGCACAGGTGGTTGGTTTGGCCGCACTGTCGTGCGGGCCAGAACTGGCGGCAAATGTCGAAACCTATGCGGCGAACCGGGCGTTGCTGCTTGAGGCGCTGCCGCGCGCCGGGTTTGACCGCCTGGCGCCGCCTGACGGCGCATTTTACATCTACGCCGATGTGTCTGAGTGGGGGGAGGACAGCCGGGCACTTGCGGCACGTATTCTTGACGAGGCGGGGGTCGCGGTGACACCTGGTGTGGACTTCGATCCGACGCGCGGTCCGGGCACGCTGCGTTTCAGCTATGCCGGAACCACAGCGGATATGGCCGAGGGCGCGCGTCGCCTGATTGCATGGCGCAATCGCCAGTAAGGCCACTATGTCAGCACTTTGACGCCCCTGAACCCTGAAGCAAGCCGGAGCGAAGGTTGCCTCCGCCCCGGCGTTGTTTCACCTCAGTTTCCGATAGCGCGCGACCACCAGCCCTTGCGTTTCGGCGAACCCTCGGTTTCAGCTGCTGGGTCTTCGGCCGTGAGCGCGGGTTCCGGGCGCGCGTCCGAAGCGGCGTCAATCGTCGCTTTGGATGATGCTCGGACCCGTGGTTTCCGCTTCGGTTTCTCTTTCTGCACAGGTTCTACCACCGTGTCGGCGACCGGTTCAGCTTCCTTGAGCACGACCGTTTCAGGCTGTTCGGCCCCGGGTGTCTCGTCGGGTTTATCCGCGCCAGCGGCTTGCTTGCTGTCGACATCAACCTGTGCCGTCGAACTCTTGTTCCGGCGGCTTCGGCTCCGGCTGCGAGGTTTTTTGTCATCTGCGGCTTTGGGCGCCGTATCCTCGGGTGCGGCGGGTGCCGCCGCCGCTTCGGTGTCCTTGGCGGGCGGGGCTTCGGCTGTCGCCTCGACCGTGTCATCGCCCGTATTGCGGGACGATTTGCGACGGCGGCGGCGGCGCCGTTTCTTGGGTTGATCCTCGCTCTGCTCGGCTGCCGGCGCATCGGCCTCGGATGCCTCGACCAGAACATCTTCATCCGCCAGATCAGCGGACGGCTCGATCGTGCTGAGCGGGCTGGCCAGCGCCGCCGGCGGTACAATCCGGGTCGCAGTGTTGTAACGCTCGACTTTGTACTCGGGGCTGATCATCCCCGGCGCACCCTCGACGCGGATCGAAAGACCAAAGCGGCTTTCGATCATTGCCACATGTTCGCGTTTGGCGTTGAGAATGTAGTTGGTGACTTCGACTGGCGCCGTGACCAACACCTCTTTCGTCCGTTGCCGCACACCCTCCTCTTCAAGCTCGCGCATGATCGCAAGTGCCAGGCTGTCGTTAGATCGGATCCGCCCGGTCCCGTGGCAATGCGGGCAGGGCGCTGTTGAGGCTTCGAGCATTCCTGGACGCAGGCGCTGTCGGCTCATCTCCAGCAACCCAAAGCCCGAGATCCGGCCAATCTGGATCCGCGCACGGTCGGACTTCAGCCGGTCCTTAAGACGTTTTTCGACCGCGGTGTTGTTGCGCCGTTCGTCCATATCGATGAAATCGATCACGATCAGGCCGGCAAGATCGCGCAACCGTGCCTGGCGCGCGACCTCCTCGGCGGCTTCGAGGTTGGTCTTGAGCGCGGTGTCCTCGATCGAACCTTCCTTGGTCGACCGGCCCGAGTTCACATCAACGGCAACCAGCGCTTCGGTCACATCGATCACAATGTAGCCGCCGGACTTCAGTTGCACCGTCGGGTTGAACATCGCGGCAAGGTAGTTCTCGACCTGATAGCGCGAGAACAACGGCAGCATATCGGTGTAGGGTTTTACGTTTTTGGCATGCGAGGGCATGAGCATCTTCATGTAGTCCTTGGCCTCGCGATAGCCGTGCTCACCCTCGACGAAAATCTCATCAATCTCGCGGTTGTAGAGATCGCGGATCGACCGTCTGATCAGGCTGCCTTCCTCATAGATATGCGTGGGCGCTATGGATTTGAGGGTCAGATCACGGATCTGCTCCCACTGCCGCAGCAGGTATTCATAGTCGCGCTTGATCTCGGTCTTGGTGCGCTTGGCGCCTGCCGTGCGCACGATCAGACCGGCACCCTGTGGAACGGTGATGTCGTTGGCGATCTGCTTGAGCTTCTTGCGGTCGGCCGCGTTGGTGATCTTGCGGCTGATGCCGCCGCCGCGTGCGGTGTTTGGCATCAAAACGCAGTAACGCCCGGCGAGCGAGAGATATGTGGTCAGCGCCGCGCCTTTGTTGCCACGCTCTTCCTTAACGACCTGCACCAGGAGGATCTGACGTACCTTGATCACCTCCTGGATTTTGAACCGGCGCGCGCGTGGGCGTCTTGGAGCGATCTCCTCCCGTGGTTCATCTGCGCCGACGGTGTCATATGTATCGTCGTCCTCGGAGGCGTCTTCCGGCGCCGCATCCGGCGTTTCACCATCAGCCTCCGCCTCCGCGCTCAATGGTGCTGGCGCTTCGTCTGGTGCGGGATCAGATGCCTCCGATACCGCGGCTGCTTCAGTATCCGTATCCCCTTTGGCAGCGGTTTCCGGCGTGACCTCCTCTTGGTCAGGATCTTTGACAGTCACGTCTTCCTTCGGAAGTGTGTCGGTAGGCACGTCGCCGGTTGCAGCGGATGGTGCGTCCGGCGCAGGCGCAGGGGTGGTTTTATCGGCCTCCACAGGTCCCGCGTGTTCCGGCAGATCTTCCACAAGCGTGGAGCCGTTTTCCTCCGGCGCATCGGCAACCAGAACATCGTCTCCGGTGCTGGCCGCCCCGTCTGCGCTGGCCTGTACCGTACTGCGGTTTCGGGCGCGCCCGCGGCCGCGGGATTTTGCCTTGGGCTTTTGGTCTTCTTCCTCGACTTCGGCCCGATCCAGGGCTGCTTCCTCGGCCAGGAGGGCTTCGCGGTCCGCTTTCGGGATCTGATAGTAGTCGGGATGGATTTCCGAGAATGCCAGGAATCCATGGCGATTGCCGCCGTAGTCGACAAAAGCCGCCTGCAACGAAGGTTCCACCCGCGTCACCTTGGCCAAATAAATATTTCCTGCCAGCTGCCGCTTGTTCAGCGACTCGAAATCGAACTCTTCGACCTTGTTTCCGTCCACCACCACGACACGCGTCTCCTCGGCGTGGGTGGCATCGATAAGCATTTTCTTCGGCATGTGTTCTTTCCAGACCTCAGCCTACGCCTGGCCGCCGGGGCGGTTGAGGGGCCAAAGTCATGTTGTTGAGCGGTGAAACCCATACGGGCCCGCAGCGCGCCTGGTGGGCTTTGCCCCCGGTCGTCGTATCTACAGTGGCCTGTGCGGTTCATCGCATTGGTTCTCCAGCGTTTACAAATCGGAAACGCGACTCGGTATACCGGCTCACTGCCGGCTATGGGTTGGCGCGAGCGCCTGTCGCGGGTCATCAGGGCATTTCGGCAAGCAAAGACGAAACGATACCCGGCCACACGGACAAATCACATCCTGTTGAGACTAACATTCCAACAGACAGTTTAGGATAGACGGCGAATGCACCAAGACACAATCGAAATTTTCATTCCCGCGCGGATGTGCTAGGTTACAGACGATCCCGGAGCCCCAGAAATCCGGGGCGGAGGCAGAGCAGATAATGGTGTTACGACTCCTTGGAACGTTGGTTCTGATGTGGTGTGCCGGTGCGATGACGCTCCTGGCAGGTGAGGCGCGATTTGCCGGAAACGACGGTGGTTTGTTGGGCCCCGTTACCGTGCGCCTGACTGTTCCGCCGCAGGCGGCACATCGGGTTTTCCTGCGCAAGGAGCCGCCCCGACTTGTGGTCGATGTCGAGGCAGGGGATACGGTGACCGGCCCGGACCCGGAAAAGCCGCTGACCCGTGCACAGGTCAGCCCGCTGGGCGACGGCTGGTCGCGCTTCGTTTTTACACTGAACGGGCCGCATGTGGTTCGAACAGTCGCCGTGGATGCCGGTGGTGCCATGATGGTACGTATTGCCCGGGCAAGTCATTCCGCGTTTGAGAAGGCGGTTGCAGGGGCCCCAGTTGAAGGGCTGACGCAGGCGCTGCTGGACACGCCCGAAGTTGCCCCCCAGAAAAAGGTTCGCATTGCCCTGGATCCGGGACATGGCGGTGTTGATCCCGGAGCCATTCGCCATGGGGTTGTGGAAAAGGACATCGTTCTTGCGATGGGGCTGGAACTGGCGGACTTGCTTGAAGCTACAGGCCGCTATGACGTGATCATGACGCGGCGCAGCGATGTATTTGTTGCGCTGGATGACCGTGTGGCCTTTGCCCGCGCGCGCGGCGCGCGCCTCTTTCTCTCGATCCACGCGAATACTGTCACCAAAGGATCCGCGAGCGGTGCGGCGGTCTATGTGCCAGCACGGATCGCCTCCGACCCCGAAAGCGCGGCCCTGGCGCTACTGGAAAACCGGGCCGATGAGGTTGGCGCGGTCAATCCAGTTCAAGTGACTCAACCCGATATCGCCCGCACCCTGATGGATATGACAAGGCGCACAACAGTTGAACGTGCCCGCGGCCTTGCGGCCGAGATTATCGGCGCTGTTTCGCGCAGCACCGGGGTGCTGCGGTCGCGGCCGCTGCGGGCGGCCGATTTCCGTGTATTGCGGGCCCCGGATATGCCCTCGATCCTGTTGGAAATCGGCTTTTTGACGCATCCCGAGGATCGCCGGAACATGCAGTCCTCGGCGTGGCGCGCCCGGCTTGCAACTTCGGTGTCCGAGGCGATAGATGCGTGGACAGAAGCCGATGCCGCCTACCTGGCGTTGATGCAGCAGTAGGACCACGATAGACTGTTACCGTCGAGGCCTATCATTTGAGAGAGCCGATATGCGTACAGTGCTGAATTTTCTGGGTTTTATATTTACCTGGGCCACCATGGGCCTGGCGATGTTGGTCGTGGGAATCGGCGCGATCTTCTACCTCTATGGACGGGATTTGCCAGATCATGAACAGCTGGCTAAGTACGAGCCCGCGACCCTTTCGCGCATCTACTCCGGTCGCGGACTGGTTATGGACGAATTCGCGCGCGAACGACGCATATTTACCCCTGTCGAGGAAATTCCGGATCTGGTCAAACAGGCCTTCATCTCGGCCGAGGACAAGAACTTCTATACCCATCCGGGATACGATCTGCGCGGTATCGTTGCGGCAATAGTCGATGCCGCAAAAGGCAACGGATTGCGTGGTGCCTCGACCATCACGCAACAGGTGATGAAGAACTTCCTGCTGGACGGCGAACGTACGGCGGTGCGGAAAGTCAAAGAAATCCTGCTCGCGGTGCGGTTGGAAAACACGTTGCCGAAGGAAAAGATCCTCGAACTCTATCTGAATGAGATCTTTCTTGGACAAAACTCCTATGGTGTGACAGCGGCGGCACAGACCTATTTTGCGAAAACCCTTGAGGAACTGACACCCGAGGAAGTGGCGTATCTGGCCGCGATCCCCAAAGCGCCAAGTCGGTACCATCCGGTCCGGGAGAAAACCCGTGCGCTCGACCGTCGGAATTTTGTCCTGCGCGAGATGCGGGAAAACAACTTCCTGACCGTTGATCGGTATCAGGCCGCGCGGGGGGCGGATCTGATCACCGTACAATCCGGCGATATCCCATCGTCGCGGGATGCGCTTCCGGCACGGGACTATTTTACGGACGAGATCAGACGGCAGCTGGCCAAGAATCTGGACGGCGGTTCGGAGGAGTTGTTCACGGGCGGCCTGACAGTACGGGCGACAGTTGATCCGGGCCTTCAAACAACCGCGGCTGCGGCGTTGCGCAAGGGGCTGGAAAAATATGACCGGGGCAGGGGCGTCTACCTCGGCCCGCTCGAACGGTTGCCCGAGGATGTTCTGGACGACCCGCAAGCCTGGCGTACAGCCCTTGCGCAGTTGCGCTTGCCCCGAGACATCGTCGGCTGGATTCCTGCGGTTATTCTGCGATCCGGCGAGGTTGAGGCAGAGATCGGCGTTGAGGGCGTTGAAAGCGATGCGATCCAGACGCTTAGTTTTCAGGATGCCGGGTGGATTTCGCGGGTCCGCTATGAGGATCGCGCTCGGCCCGGACGTGCGGATGAGCTCTATGTCCCCGGTGACGTGGTGCTGGTCAAAGCCGTGATCGAGGACGGCGTGCAGACCGGCTGGTCCCTGCGCCAGATCCCCGAGGTTCAGGGCGCATTCATGGCAATGGATACTCAGACCGGTCGGGTTCTGGCCATGCAGGGGGGCTTTTCGTACCAGCATTCGGTGTTTAACCGCGCCACGCAGGCTACCCGACAGCCCGGTTCGGCCTTTAAACCTTTCGTGTATGCCGCAGCACTCGACAATGGATACACACCTGCATCGATCGTTGTTGATGCCCCGGTGGAGGTTGAGACCGCCGCCGGTCTCTGGCGGCCCACAAACTCGTCCAATCGGTTCTACGGCCCGGCGCCGCTGCGCACCGGGATCGAGCAATCGCGGAACCTTATGACGGTACGGATTGCCCAGGATATCGGGATGGAGCGGGTCAGCGCATATGCCGAGAGCTTTGGCGTCTATGACGAAATGCCCCCGTTGCTGTCGTACTCCTTAGGGGCCGGTGAGACCACGCTTTTCAAGATGGTCGCTGCTTATGCAATGTTCGGGAACGGCGGACGCCGCGTGGAGCCGACGCTGGTGGACCGTGTTCAGGATCGCTATGGCAACACCATCTATCGCCATGACCAGCGCGGATGCCGCGGTTGCGGCGAAGATGCGACACCCGAAAAGGCGCCCTGGGTCTGGGACACGTCTGAACAGGTGATGGATTCGGTCACAGCCTATCAGCTGAGTTCAATGATGCAGGGTGTAGTGTCTAGCGGCACGGCGGCCTCGACCGTCGGCCGGCTGGGTGTCCCGATCTCGGGTAAAACCGGGACCACAAATGAGGCCAAGGATGCCTGGTTCGTAGGGTTCACGCCACGAATTGCCGCCGGCTGCTATATGGGGTTTGACCAACCCAGGCCAATGGGGCAGGGCGCCTATGGCGGAACGCTTTGCGGCCCGGTCTTCGCGGATTTCATGGAAGAAGCGCTCAAGGACCATGGCTCGTTCCGGCGCCCGCAACCTCCGGGGACCGTGTTCGTCAAGATTGACCGCTATACCGGTCAGCGGGTCGCCAACGGAACATCGGGCGGTAACATTGTCTCGGAGTTGTTCCGCGCGGGGGAAGAACCCGCGATTGGCCAGTCCGGAAACTTCGTGGATGGCGGTTTTGCGATGAGTGCTGACCTGCCGCTTTATAGCCAACCCGGTAGCGGCAACACCACGACAACGGTCACCGTGGGGGGGGAGCGCAAGGTGCTTCCGACAGCGCCTTCTTTAGGCACATTGACCTCCGGCGGCCTGTACTGACCTGGCGCGGGGGCCTTGTGAACCCTGCGGCAACTGCCTAAAAACGGGGTTCAGTCCGGAACAGAGTCAAGGCCGCCCCGATGCGTGCAGAAACCGAAAATCAGATCGGCGAGATCGAAAAATCGCTGACCCTCCTGCGCCAACGCCTTGGGGAAACAGCGGAATTCCGGCTAGAAGAGCTGAACGCCATGTCCGAGGATCCAGAGCTATGGGCCGATCCCGACCGTGCTCAGAAGCTCATGCGCGAGCGGCAGAAGCTATCCGACGCGCTGGAGGCACTAAACAGCTACCGTCAGGACCTTGAGGACAACCGCGAACTCATCGAATTGGGTGAGGCCGAGGATGACATCGAGGTTGTAGCCGAGGCCGAAGCGGCGATTGCGGCGCTACAAGGTCGCGCAGCGCAGGCCGAGATCGAAGCCCTGCTGGACGGTGAGGCAGATGGCAACGACACATTCCTGGAGATCAACGCGGGCGCGGGCGGCACTGAGAGCTGTGACTGGGCATCGATACTCGCGCGGATGTACGTCCGCTGGGCCGAGAAGCGCGGATACAAGGTCGAGCTGATGAGTGAGAGCGCGGGGGACGAGGCGGGTATCAAATCGGCAACCTACCAGATCAAGGGCGACAGTGCCTACGGTTGGCTGAAAACCGAAAGCGGGGTGCACCGTCTGGTCAGGATATCACCGTTCGATTCCGCGGCCCGTCGACACACATCGTTCAGTTCGGTTTGGGTGTATCCGGTGGTGGACGACAACATCGAGATCGAGGTAAATCCGGCCGATATCCGCGTGGACACCTATCGCAGTTCAGGCGCCGGAGGGCAGCATGTTAATACGACGGACTCCGCCGTCAGGATCACCCATATCCCCACAAATATCGTGGTCACCAGTTCCGAGAAATCTCAGCATCAGAACCGTGCCATCGCCATGGCGGCGTTGAAGTCCCGCCTGTATGACCTTGAAATGCGCAAGAAAACCCAGGCGATACAGGATGCCCATGATGCCAAGGGCGATATCGGCTGGGGCAATCAGATCCGTTCATATGTCTTGCAACCCTATCAGATGGTCAAGGACCTGCGAACCAACGTCGAGACCTCGGACAGTCAGGGTGTGCTGGATGGCGCGCTGGATCCGTTTATGGCTGCTGCCTTGGCGCTGGATGTGACCGGAAAGTCCAGGGGCGAGGCGCAGGCCGACGACTAAGAGGCCCCGGTCAGAAACGAAAGGCACCCTATCCGGGGGGGAGGATAGGGCGCCCTCACGTCTCACGGCTTTCGGCGCTGCGGCCTTGTCCGTGCACCACCCTAGGGGGCTTTAGGTAAACGTTGGGTAAAGTTTGCGTGGTCGAGCGTCCCTGCGCGCCCCGCCCATTATTTCCGCGCCGCCGACCCACCATGCGGTTTCGCCAATTCATTGGGTGACCCTGCGCATTCCTAAGCTAAGGATTTCCACGCGGTAGGTGATAGCTGACGCATTTGGCACCCTGCAGAAAGCTAACGGTCCACATACAGAAAGGGCGCCCGGATCGAGGCGCCCCGTTTACACATGTCAGACTTTGGATGTCATCCGGTCGCCGTCGAGGGAACTTTCTTGGCGTCACCTTTCAGCGGGTCGTCATGGCGTTGAACCGACCCTTCGAAATGCGCGCCGCTCTCGATAGCGATGGTCTTGTGGACGATATCCCCCTCGACACGCGCGGTGGACGTCAACCTGACCTTAATTCCGCGAACGCGGCCCACAACCCGGCCCGTCACGATCACATCATCGGCGACAACCTCGCCTTTGACTGTCGCATTCTCACCCACCGTCAACAGATGTGCCTGGATGTCGCCTTCGACAGTTCCCTCGATCTGCACATCACCGGTGGTCTTCATATGACCCGTTACCACCAGGTCCGAAGACAGGATCGACGGTGAGGGTTTCGGCTTGTTTGCCGCCGGTGACGCCGAGGAAGCGGCAGCGCTGCTGCCTGGCGGGGACGGTGGTGGCGGTGCGGAAGGCGGCGAAGGTTTCGTGGTCACGGCGGTCTCCTTGCCATCGGTCGGTTTGTTCTTAGAAAACATTTTTTGCAGCCCTTATATAGGTCATCGGGTTTACCGGATTACCGCCCAACCGCACCTCGTAGTGAAGATGCACACCGGTGCTGCGACCCGTGGTCCCCATATCCCCTATATGGTCTGTCCGGGCAACGCGGTCACCCACCTTGACATGAATTTTGTTCAAATGGGCATAAAGCGTCTCAAATCCATAGGCGTGACGGATCTTGATCATCTTGCCAAAACCGCTCTGACGTCCGGCAAAGACGACAACACCATCGGCGGTTGATACGATCGGTGTGCCGCGCGGCCCGGCCAGATCGATGCCGTTGTGAGCCCGTCGGCCGCCTGTTTTGGGGTCGCGTCTGGTCCCGAAACCGCTGGTGAAGCGGTGCGCCACGCGGACAGGCATGGTGTAGGGAACCTTTGTCGCGGCGATGCGCATCATGTCCATGCGTTCCATCGAGGCCATGAGGGTCGAGAAGCGCGCGTTCAACTCCGGATCCGCCATCCCCGTGATCGCGGCCGGTACACCGCCATCAGGACCGCCAAAGCCCGTGTAGTTCTGCCGCACGCCTGATACCAGAGTATCGACGCTGAGCCCCGAGGCTTCGAACATCGCCTCAAGCGGGCGGAAAGAGGTCTCGACCGCATCCTCGAGGCTGGCGACCAGACGTTCCTGGCGATCAGCGGTGATTTGCATCTTCAGTTCCAGGGTCGAGATCTCGGACTCCATGCGATGCATGTCGTTCTTCTGCAGGTCTCGGTCACGAACCGCCGCAGTCAACTCGTCGGATACCGCCGCGAGCGCAATGTCCAGCTCCTCCGCCGTATCTGCGTCGGACCCCGAGGACTCGAGATTCGCCACCGCCTGGCTGAGCTCGCGAACGCGCTTTTCCGCAGCGTCCCTGTCCACCACGATCTTGGCGAGATGATCGCGGGTCACCCGCAGTGCTGCCGCCGTATCGGCATGATCACCCAACGCTGTTTCGATGATATCCTGCTGTGCGACCAGTCGGCCGAGCGCCATGTCCAGGCGTTCGGTCGCGCTTTGCCGCAACCGCTCGCTTTCGGCCAATGATGCGGTCAACCGGCCGATGCGCTGATCAAAAGCGCTTTCGATCATTGCGGTATCTGCAATTTCACTGCTGGGTGACATATTGGACACCAGGAAACTGGCGGTCGCGGTGATGGTCCATGTCAAACAGAGTGCAGCGATCGCACCACCGGCCCACAATCGACCCTTGGTCAACTCAATGCAATGGTCGCCCTGGGGAGTTTGTATGGTGATCTTGCGCGATGCCTGATCAACGGGTGCGGTCCCGCTGGTATTGTTTTGCATTCTGTCTTTTCCCGTTGCCCTAGGCCGATCTTCAGCCGACCTTTGCGCGCTTCTGCCTTCAACTGTGACTACTGTCACAACCTTGGTTGCGCAACCTTCGAATTTTACGATCTCGACCGCATCGGCGGATTTTCGCCGGGCGAATTTTCTGCCAGCGGCCAGTAGAAATCAGGAGGTATTCCCGCGTCGGCTCGTTTTTCGACGTTGAACGGCGGTTTCAGCGCGCCGTGGAAATACCTGTTGACGAGAGTATGAAAGCGCGGTTTCGGGTCATAGTTGTGCCTCCCACATAGGAAGTGGAACCATTTCGAACCATAGGCAACATGGGTCACTTCCTCCTCGTATATGGTGTTCAGAGCGGCGACAGTTTCGGCATCCCCCGCTTTCTCGAACAGCGTGATCATACCCGGTGTGACATCCAGGCCCCGTGCCTCCAACACCATGGGAACGACCGCTAGCCGGGCTTCCAGATCGTCTATGGTATCCTCGGCGGCGCGCCACATACCGGCATGGGCGGGCAGGGCGCCGTAATGGCTGCCAAGCGCCTGTAAACGGTCGCTCAGCAGGCCAAAATGTTTCGACTCCTCATCCGCCGCCTGAACCCAATCGTCATAGAAGCCGATCGGCATGGAAGTATCGGTAAAGCGCGCGATGATATCCCAATGCAGGTCGACGGCATTGAGCTCGATATGCGCGATCGCGTGCAAGATGGCGATCCGGCCCGCCTGTGTGCCCGGGCGTCGACGCGGAACGTCGCGCGGGTTCAGAAGGTCAGGTTTCGCAGGCCTGGCCGGCTGCAGCGGTGGGTCTGCGTGGCCCGGTGATGGTACCGAGTTGTTTGCGCGGGCGTCCCGCCATGCCGCCGCCATCTGTCGCGACAAGCGGGTTTTGTCGTGGGCGTCCGCTGTGCGCAGGACTGCCGTAGCCGCTTCTGCGAGCGCCGGTGTCACAGGGCCTTGGCCGCATCCAGCACCGCCTCGGCATGGCCTGGTACTTTGACCTTGCGCCACACCTCGGCGACCTTGCCGTCCGCATCGATCAAAACGGTTGTGCGCTCAATTCCCATGTAGGTCTTGCCGTACATGCTCTTTTCGACCCAGGTTCCATAGCGCTCGCAGACGTCGCCCTCCTCGTCGGAAAGGATCGGCATGCCCAGGCTGTGCTTGGCGACGAATTTCTCCTGTTTCTTGACCGGGTCCTTCGAGATGCCCAGCACGGCCGTGGATGCGGCATCGAACTCCGGCAGAAGGGCGGTAAAGGCAACGGCCTCCTTGGTGCAGCCGCTGGTATCGGCGCGAGGGAAGAAGAACAGAACGACTGCCTTTCCCGCGTAATCTGAAAGGCTGACGGTTTCCCCACCATCGCGTGGCAGGGCCACCGCGGGTGCAGGCGAACCTGCGGACAGTTGCGCATCGGACATCAGATCACCTCCGGTTTTGAACGTTCGGTGGCACATATGGGGCATGCTGTGGTATCGGCAAGAGAGGCAGGATTGCCCGCAACCGTGACCCAGATCACGAAGGGCCTAATCCTTTGAATTCCGATGCATCCGGGCAACGGGCCCGACATGCGAACCCAGGATTGGCTTGCGTGCTGAAAGGACCACACAGGTTTGCACAAGTTGACGCACGCGCGGCGCGGCCGACGCGTTGGTCGCGTTTCACTGAAAAGTCAGCGGGGATCTGCGCGTTTTGCCTGCGCGAAAGCTGCAGCGTCGCGGCCAAGGTCCTGAGCTTTGCGACCATCGTTGCGCTGCTCCTGCTTCTATTGCTCGACGGGAAGGACAGGGAGTTGCGCCTTGATCCACGGGTGACTGCGTGGATTGCCCAGGCACTGGGCGCAGAGGATGTGGCTATCGGGTCAGTCCGTCTGGCGCTTGGGGCCAAGGATCGCCCCGCCGAAGTCACGTTGGAGGACATCCGCATTGGCGAGACCGCGCGGATGGGGCCGGTTTCCCTCTCCAGGGTCGAGACCGGTGTGTCGGTTCTGGATGGGCTGCGCGGACAGTTCCGGCCCGAAAACCTGGAGCTGGAGGGGGTCACGCTGGTGCTGACCCGTACCCCACAGGGGACGCTCACCCTGGACAGCGGAACGGGGCGGCCGACCACGGTGTACCGGAGGGGGTCGGGGTTAGACCCCGAACAGGCGAGTTTCACGGCTCTTTTGAGCCGTCTTGCCATGTTCGAGGATCAGGGCCTTGTCGAACGATTGACCTCGGTCACGTTCCGGGATCTGTCGTTCACATTCGTGGATGCGCGCAGCGGCCGCGTCTGGGAAACCCGCGCAGCCGAAGGCAGCTTGCGCAACACGGCCGACGGGCTGAGCGCGCGCCTTTCCGCGGAACTTCAGGACGACACCGGCGAAACCATGGAGTTGACGGCCACTCTGCGCCACAATCCGGTGACCGGCACGCTGCGCAATGCCGTACGGTTTACCGGCGCGCGCCCGGCAGATCTGGCAACGCAGGTCGAGGTTCTGGAGTGGATGTCGCTGATCGACGCATCGGTCGATGGAGCACTGGCCGCCGAGGTTAGCGCCGACGGTCAGATTAGCACAATCTCCGGCCAGCTTTCCCTGGGCCAAGGAAACATCGATATCGGTCCGGACCAGGCTGTCCGGTTCGAGCGTGCGGATGCCTATTTCGACTACGATCCGGGCACCGATCAGTTCACGCTTTCAAATCTGGATATCGACACCGACCATGGTGCGTTCGAAAGCAGCGGTACCGTGACGCCAGACCGGGGGATCGGGGGCGGTATCGATGGATTGTTGGGACAACTGGACCTCGAGAACGTTCGACTGAACACCTCGCGCTTTCTGGCGGCACCGGTGGCGTTTCCGTCCGGTCAGGCGGTCGCGCGGGTGCGTTTTCAACCGTTCCGATTTGATCTGGGCGAAGCGACGTTGCGAGAAGGCGCGTCGCGGGCGACCATAAAGGGCAGCGTCTGGACTGACGCGGCAGACCTAAACGCGACGCTGGATGCGACAGTCTCTCAGTTGCCGGTCGATCGTGTGCTGCCGTTGTGGCCCACCGGCATCGTTCCCGGGGTGCGCCGTTGGATCGACGGGCATATTGAAGCTGGACAGATCACCAGCCTCGATCTTCACCTGCGCCGGATAGACGGGCGCACCCGCACAGGCCTTGAGATGGCCTTTACCGATGGGGTGATGCAGGTCTTACCGGATCTACCAAAGGTAACCGGGATACAAGGTGTCGCGCAATACGGCGGCGGGCGTTTCGATCTGACCATGACAGAAGGGTCTACCCAGGTAACCCCGGACCAGCGGCTGGATTTGGCCGGCAGCCGCTTCAGTATTGGCGATGCGCGTCAGCGCCCGGCCCAGGCGGAGGTATCGCTTGTCGTGGACGGACCCGTTACCGGCGCCTTGGCATTGATCGACCGGCAACCCCTCCAGCTGCTCAGCAAGGCGGGGCGCGATCCGGGTCTTGCGCGGGGGTGGGCAACGGGCACGGCCACCCTTGGCTTTCCGTTGATCAAAGGCCTTACCGCCAAGGATTTCACGGCACATGTAGCCGCGCGGGTGGAGGGCGTCACATCGGAGCGGATCGTGCAAGGGCGGCGGTTGGCCGCCGAGGTGCTTGAGGTAAATGCGACCAACGACAACCTGCAGGTAAGGGGTCCGATCCGTCTGGATGGTGTGCCGATGCAGATCGCCTATGCGCAGACCTTTGGGGCTGCCGCGGGTCCGGCTCAGGTCGCAGGCACGCTTGATGTGACACCGGACCGTCTTGCCGACCTTGGCATTTTGCTTCCACCCGGCAGCATCAGCGGTCAGGGCGCCGCGACTTTCAACGTGACCTTGGCTGCCGGCGCGCCGGGACGGTTTGAAACCGATCTGAGTCTGGATGGCGTGGGACTAAGCATTCCGGCGCTGAGTTGGCAAAAAGACCGGTCCACCCCCGGCACCCTGAGGCTGGAGGGCCGGATGACCGAGCCCGTCACGTTGGACCGCATCGGGTTGGCAGCCCCTGGCCTGGCGCTTGAAGGAACCATTGAGATCACGCCCGATGGCCGCGCCCTCCGCTCTGCCGAGTTCTCGCGCCTCGCACTGGGGGCCTGGCTTGACGCGCCGCTTCGCTGGACGCCGGGCGAGGGCGGCGGCAGCGACATCGAAATCGCCGGCGGAACGCTTGATCTGAGCAGCGGAGAGCTTCCGCCGCCCCGGGACGGCCGGACACGGATCCGTTTTGCGCCCGACGAGGTGATTGTGACGGACGCGATCCGACTCACGGATGTGGAGGGCCGGATCGATACCGGTGCGGCGCCCATGGGCCGATTTAAAGCCCAGGTGAACGGGCGCGCCCCGATCGACGGTGTATTGCGCACGGGCGGTGAGGCGTTCTTGTCCAGCCCCGATGGCGGCGGCGTTTTGGCCGCAACCGGTATCTTTCGCAACGCCCTTGGGGGAACGTTGCGGATCTCGCTGAAACCGGGTGCCGATGGCGGCCCCTTGCGGGGTGTCTTTTCGCTCAAGGATACGCGTGTCAAAAATGCCCCCGCATTGGCGGAACTTTTGCTTCTGGCCAATATTCTGGCGCTGCCCGACAGGCTGGCGGGGCCGGGGATCGGCTTTACCGACGCGCAGGGGCGCTATGCAATCGACGACGGACGCATTTTCATCGAGAACGGCCGCGCGATCGGACCGTCTCTGGGCATAACGCTGGGTGGTGTCTATGATATCACCCGTGGTGCTTTGCAGCTTGAGGGCGTTGTGTCGCCGTTTTACGCGGTCAACGGTCTGGCCGAACGCATCCCCGTGCTCGGGCGCCTGTTGGGCGGCCGTCCCGGTGAAGGTATACTCGGTGCCAACTTTACGATTACCGGTCAGGGAACGGATCCGCGGGTCGCTGTGAACCCGCTGTCGTTGTTGACGCCCGGGGCCGCGCGGGAATTGTTCCAGAGCCGTGCCCAGACCACGCAATAGCTCTCGATCCTGTTGTGACCGGAAATTTGACCCTCGAAGATTTCGACTTTGATCTGCCCGAGCAGCTGATTGCCCTGCGTCCCGAACGGCCCCGCCCGGCCTCGCGTCTGCTGGTGGCGGGCCCCGACTGGATCGCGGATCGGCACGTGTCGGATCTGCCGTCTGTTCTGCGGTCCGGCGACTTGCTGGTATTCAACGATACCAAGGTTCTACCGGCCAGACTGCGTGGCACCCGGCGCCGCGCAACGGTGCATGGCAGCGGCGTCGCGTCCGTCGAGGTAACCCTGGCCGCAGCGCTGCCAGATGGCCTGTGGCATGCATTGGCGCGACCGGCAAAACGCTTGGCGGACGGGGACCGAATTGTCTTTGATGACCAGCTTTCTGCGCAGGTCCTGGGACGTACAGGGGGCATGGTCACGCTGCGGTTCGATCAAACGGCCGAGGGTCTGGACGCGGCCCTTTCGCGGTTGGGCGAGATCCCGCTTCCCCCCTATATTGCGGGCCGTCGCCCGGCGGATGCGCAGGACCGTACAGACTATCAGACGGTGTTCGCCCGGGTGCCGGGCGCGGTTGCGGCACCGACCGCCTCGCTTCACTTCGACAGTGATCTGCTCGACCAACTCAGATCGATGGGCGTGCAGAGCTGCTTTGTGACGCTGCACGTGGGCGCAGGTACGTTCCTGCCGGTGTCCTCGGACAGCATTGATGGGCACAAGATGCATGCCGAGTGGGGGCGGATGGACGCCACCTCGGTCGCGGCAATCATTGCCGCGAAGGCACGCGGGGCGCGTGTGATCCCGGTCGGGACAACGGCACTGCGTCTGATCGAGACAGCAGCGGCATCGGGAACACTGAAACCCTATGTCGGGATGACCGATATCTTCTTGCGCCCCGGCTCCCGGTTTCATGTGGCAGACGGGCTGATGACAAATTTCCACCTTCCCAGGTCGACCTTGCTCATGTTGGTCTCGGCCCTGATGGGAACGGGGCGGATCCAGGCTATCTATGCGCATGCAATCGCACATAAATACAGGTTCTTTTCCTACGGGGACAGCTCCCTGCTTTTGCCGGCGAGGGTGGGGGTCGAAAACGACCTGCGGTAGGTCGCCTTACTGCGCGCGGGGGAATTGCGATTCGGGGCATTGCGAACGCGAGATAACGAACCGGAGCGACCGATGCTGACCGTGATGCGAAGTGCGTGGCCGCTGTTTTTGGGGTTGCTGTTGCTGATGATCGGCAACGGTCTGCAGGGAACTTTGCTGGGCTTGCGCGGTGCCATCGAAGGCTTTTCGGCCGGCACCATGTCGTTTGTGATGTCGGCTTATTTTCTGGGCTTCCTCATCGGTTCGCGGGTGACGCCCGGGTTGATCCGTAGGGTCGGGCATGTGCGGGTGTTTGCGGCGCTGGCCTCGCTGATTTCAGCGGCTTTCATACTGTACGCGGCCATTCCGAATCCTCTGAGCTGGGCGCTTATGCGGTTGGTGGTCGGACTGTGCTTTTCGGGGGTTTATGTGGTTTCCGAGAGCTGGCTGAACGCGACCACCACCAACGCTAATCGTGGTCAGGCCCTGTCTCTCTACCTGATTGTGCAGATGGTCGGGATCATCGCGGCCCAAGGCCTCCTGAACGTCGCTGATCCGGGTGGGTACGAACTGTTCGTTATCATGTCAGTGCTGGTATCGGTATCCTTTGCGCCGATCCTGCTGGCCGCGACACCTGCGCCTTACTTCGAGACGACCAAGCCGATGAGCCTGCGCGAATTGTTTCGTGTCTCGCCTCTGGGAATGGTCGGTACATTCCTGCTGGGCGGTGTATTCTCGGCGATGTTCGGGATGGCATCGGTCTATGCGACCGAAGTGGGTCTGACCGCGGCGCGCACGTCGATCTTTGTCGGCATAATCTACACAGGGGGCATGATCCTGCAGTACCCTATCGGGTGGTTGTCCGACCGCGTGGATCGCAGGCGCCTGATCCTGGGAACGACATGCGCCGGAACCGTCCTCATCCTGATCGGTTTGCCGTTCCTAAGCAACTTTGTCGTGCTGTGTGTGGTCGCCTTTGTGATGGGTGGAGTTGCAAATCCGCTGTATTCGCTGCTGATCGCCTATACCAACGACTTTCTGGAATACGAGGATATGGCAGCGGCGTCCGGTGGGTTGATCTTTGCCAACGGGACAGGCGCAATACTCGGGCCGATCCTGATCGGCTGGCTGATGGGACGGTACGGCGCCTGGACCTTCTTCTTTTTCATCGCGGTGTTGTTCGCGTTGATCACCCTCTACGCCCTTTATCGGATGACCCAGCGGGCGGCACCTTCGGTCGATGAAACCTATGCTTACACAACAGTATTGCCGCAATCTTCGCCGGTTGCAGTGGAGCTCGCCCAGGAGGTTGCCATCGAAATGGCGCAGGAGGACTCGCAGGACGACGACGCCGACACATAGTGCGAGCGCCGAGGTTGCGTTTTTGTGATGCTCTGGCACGATGGCAATATGGGTGAGACCGCCGCGAGCTTATTGAGTTTTTGGACGCAGGATGTGGGCGAAGCCGGGTGGTACCGGTCGAGCGACGCAATTGATGAGGGGATCCGGACCCGGTTCCGGGATATCTGGGACCAGGGCGTCCAGGCGCAGGCCGACCCGTTTGACGGCGATCCGCTTGCCGCGATCATTCTCTTCGATCAGTTTCCCCGCAACATGTTCCGTGGGCAGGCCAAGGCCTTTGCTTCGGATGAACTGGCACGGTCACTGGTGCACAAGGCGCTTTCGGCCGGCGCTGATCTGGAGACACCGGAACCCCTGCGGCAGTTTTATTACCTCCCACTGGAACACTCCGAGGATCTGGCGGATCAGGACGAGGCGGTCAGGTTGATCGAATCCCGGGTCAGCAGTGTCGAAACGCTGCTCCACGCGCGGGCGCATCGGCGTGTCATCCGTGAGTTTGGGCGGTTTCCCTTCAGAAATGTGGCCCTTGGGCGCGACACAACTGCACAGGAAGCGGCTTTCCTGGAGGCCGGTGCCTATCCTGCACTGGTGCGAAAAATGCGGGAGGAGGTCGGAATTCCCGACCCCGATGCAGCCTCCGGTGGCGGGTCGTGACAAACTCCTTTAAGGCTAGATCAGTGCATTCAGCGGGGCGATGAGATGGCAGAACAGACTTTCGACATTGTGATAATCGGTTCGGGGCCGGGGGGCTATGTGGCCGGGCTACGTGCGGCGCAGCTTGGGCTGAAGGCGGCGGTGGTCGAACGGGAACACCTGGGCGGGATTTGCCTGAACTGGGGCTGTATTCCCACCAAGGCGATGCTGCGCTCTTCCGAGGTGTTCCACCTTATGCATCGGGCCAAGGAGTTCGGGCTCAAGGCTGAGGGGATAGACTACGATCTGGATGCGGTGGTGAAACGTTCCCGCGCGGTGGCCAAGCAGCTCTCAGGGGGCGTTGGACATCTGCTGAAAAAAAATAAGGTCACGACGATCATGGGTGAGGCGTCGATCCCCGCCAAAGGGAAAGTCGCCGTCAAGACCGACAAGGGAACAGAAACCCTTGCGGCGAAGAACATTGTGCTGGCCACAGGCGCGCGTGCACGGGAGCTGCCCGGGCTGGAGGCTGACGGCAAGCGGGTGTGGACCTATAAACATGCGCTGCTGCCACCGCATATGCCCAAGAAGCTGCTGGTTATCGGATCAGGGGCGATCGGTATCGAATTTGCCAGCTTTTACAATACGCTAGGCGCTGAGACCACGGTGGTCGAAGTGATGGACCGTGTCCTCCCGGTGGAGGACGCCGAAATCTCGGGATTTGCCAAGAAGGCCTTCGTAAAGCAGGGCATGAAAATTATGGAAAAGGCCGCCGTCAAGACGTTGGACCGCAAGGCGGACAAGGTCATTGCGCATGTCGAAACCGGCGGAAAGGTTGAACAGGTCGAGGTGGATACCGTGATCTCGGCCGTGGGGATCATCGGGAACACCGAAGGGCTGAACCTCGAAAAGCTTGGCGTGACCGTTGACCGGACACATGTGGTCACTGATGAGTTCTGCCGCACCGGCGTCGATGGGATCTATGCAATAGGCGACATCGCCGGTGCGCCCTGGCTTGCCCACAAGGCCAGCCACGAGGGGGTCATGGTGGCAGAGTTGATCGCCGGAAAAAACAACGTCCACCCGGTCAAGCCCGAGGCCATTGCGGGGTGCACCTATTGCCATCCTCAGGTCGCCAGCGTCGGGTATTCCGAGGCCAAGGCCAAGGAGATGGGGTATGAGGTCAAGGTCGGGAATTTCCCCTTCATCGGCAACGGCAAGGCCATCGCGCTGGGCGAACCGGAGGGGATGATCAAAACCGTGTTCGACGCAAAAACCGGGGAGCTGTTGGGCGCACATATGGTGGGGGCCGAGGTGACGGAGTTGATACAAGGCTATGTTGTGGGCCGCGCTCTGGAGACCACGGAAGAAGACCTGATGAATACGGTATTCCCGCACCCGACACTGAGTGAAATGATGCATGAAAGTGTGCTGGACGCCTATGGGCGGGCGCTGCACTTCTAGGCAGGCGCTTACCTGTAGTGGCCGGCCAGTTCGACAAGCTGGCCGCCCAACCCCTCTTTGAAACGCTTCACGCCGGCGGCCCCGCTGTCATTCACACCGCCAAGGTCCAGCTCCAGCACGTCTGCGGCCCGCAATTCCAGCATGGCCTGCCACAACAGCAGATGATTCGCCGCCGCCGCCCGTCCGGCACCGGTAATCCACCCCGCCTGATAGGTCGCGGATCGACCATGGCGAAACGCCAGAAATCCGGCAAGTGGGGTGTTGTCAGCCGCACTTGCCAGACCGATCAGCATGTTTTTACCCGGGATAAAGTATTTTGCGAGGCATTTGAGCGTATCCGGCGCCGTGCCCGGCGTGCCGATGTCCTCGCGCTGGGCACAGTACCCGAGCAGAAACGGGGTCAGCAAATGTCCGTGCCAGTCCCAGTTGACCGTTGTCTCCTGCCGCTCGGCCTTGCTGAGCATATTGCGCCACTTCGGTTTCAGCTTTTTGCGCAAGTCCGCATCTGGCGCCGACAGGTCACACCAGATCGTCTGATACGGTGTGCTGGCCGCCGTCGCGCTAAGATCCCTGATCGCGTTCAGGCGGCTGCGGGCGCTCGCCGGTGCTTCGGGCAGAAAACGGCGCTTGCGCGCGAATCGCGTGGGAAAATGTGCGCATAGCGTGGTGAAAAACGCCTGAATTTGCGGGGCCGTCCCCATCCCAGCGACCCAGACCGGACCACGATCGAGGCTGACGGCATGTACCGCCCGGCGCAACAGGGCGGCCTCCTGCAACTGGACAAGTCCGGCTGTCACTCCATCGATGTGGATCGTCGCCCGTAGGGGGCGTTGGCCCAAACCCGGGCAAAGTGCATCGGCATAGGCGCGGCTCTGCAGCAGCGTCGAACGCGGCATGGTCTCGTACGTCGCCTCCCACGCCGCGGGGCCGGGGTCACGCCAGTCAATAAAACACTCCATGCCGCAAGCCTCGCAGCTTATGGTTAACCGAATGCAAACCGCGTGCGAAGGTGCGTCTGCATTTGGCCAGGGCTTATGTACGTCCGGCGTGCCTGCTTTGAAGGGCGATCAAATACGTTCCAAAACCGATGTCTTGGACAATCGGTTCGCACTGATTTGCGGCCGCAGGACTAACCCGGCGCCCAAGCGGTCGCGTATCCGCTTCCGGGCGGGGTCGAGGCTACTCAAAAACCTCCGAGACGCCGCCGCTCAGGTCGCGCAGGCGATGATAGATCATCAATCCGATCAAAATCGACAGCGTACTCAGCGCTGAGGAAAACAGGATAATCACTCCGGCGGACAATATCTCCAGTCCCGGCACAAGCTGTATCTGTGCGCCGGGCGTTTC
>JBCCYF010000012.1:0-59352 GCA_039190275.1 Pseudomonadota bacterium
AACAGCGCTGACGCGCGGTGGGATCCCGGCAGACCCCTCGGTACAGGTCACCGGAATTCGGCACCAGGCGCGTGATCGGGCACGCGGGAATAGCCTTCCAACCGCAATGGGTCTACTGAAGCACCGGGCACCACCGCCCGAGCAGGTCTGGTCACGGCATGTGACACCCGTAGCACCCGACCTGTTGATCTGGGGGCCAAAACTGATGGACACAGTGGAACTGCCGCTCCTGCAGCGATTTGACTACCAAGGCCGCACGGTGGCCTGGGGCAAGATGGGCGCGGGTGCACCACTGGTCATGGTGCATGGCACGCCCTTCTCGTCACAGGTCTGGCGGAGGATTGCACCCTGGATCGCGCAGGATCATACGGTTTACCTGTTCGATCTGCTGGGCTACGGCCAGTCGGACATGTCGGGAGGCGACGTCTCGCTGGGTGTTCAAAACAACCTTCTGATGGCTCTGATCTCGGAATGGGCGCTGGATAGGCCGGAGGTCGTCGCCCATGATTTCGGTGCTGCAACCGTACTGCGTGCCTACTATCTGAACGGCTTCCGACCACGCCGACTGACATTGATCGACCCCGTGGCTATGCGGCCCTGGGGCTCGCCTTTTGTGACGCATGTCCGGCAATATGAGGCCGCCTTTGCCGATCTGCCAGCCTATGCCCATACTGCCCTGCTTGAAGCCTACCTGCAAACCGCGAGCCACCGGGGTCTGCCATCCGATGCGCTTGCCATCTATGCCCGTCCCTGGATGACCGCGTTGGGTCAACCCGCATTCTACCGGCAAATTGCCCAGATGGATCAGCGCTATACGGATGAGATCGAACCGCGTTATACCG
The DNA here is from genome assembly GCA_039190275.1 of Pseudomonadota bacterium. Taxonomy (GTDB): domain Bacteria; phylum Pseudomonadota; class Alphaproteobacteria; order Rhodobacterales; family Rhodobacteraceae; genus Halovulum. The sequence continues at coordinate 843 of JBCCYF010000012.1, forward strand.
GACCTCTGGAGTGTGATCTCACCCTGATCTGGGGCGCGCAGGACCAATGGATCCCACTATCCATAGGACAACGGTTGAACGGCCTGCTCAAACCCCAGCGCTTCATACCCGCGCCCGGCGCGGGGCATCTTGTTCAAGATGATGCACCAGAAGCCATTGTGGAGGCGCTTCGTACCGCCGTCGCGAAGTGACCCCTCTACCTGCACCACGCCCCTTTACCCGAAAATGCCGCAGGCGGATGCCATGCGTTTACGTGGGGTCGTACGCCAAGGCCTCGTTTTCGCCCAAATGGTTGATGATTGTTATGTTCGGGGTCGGCCGAATCGCGTAGTTCCGGGCGAACCAGAATGGACTTTGGGGGAATATATCGTATGGCTGAAGTTACGGAACGTGCCGCATTGTCAGCGGCGGCGCCTGGCACAGAAATTGATCTTGACAAGATCAATCGTGATTTCGCAACCGTTGGGGCACGGCGCCCCTGGATCTCATGGGCACCGCAAAAAGAGGATCTGACCGACCCCCTTATCCAGCAATTTGCCTCGATCTGCGCGCAACATGCGGGGTCCGATGGAACCCTCCGGATCGAAACCGTAAAACTCGCATGGTTCGCCAGTTTGAAGGACTGGATCATGGTCCTGAACGTGGATCGAGAGACGGACATCCTGCAATACGCCTATTATGGCGCGGGCATCGCCGATTCCTACGGCGAGGATATGACCGGCCGCAAAACGACAGACTTCAAAGGCTACGTCGGCGCATTTTTTACGGCGATCTACCGGGAGATGATCCGGACCCGTGTTTCGGTGTTCAGTGAGCACGAGCCGCCCGCCCAAGTCTTTGTCCGCAGTTGGCGCCGCTATGCCGTACCGGTGCTGGACGCAGATGATAACGTTGTGCAGATCATCGCGATCAACATGCCGCAGAATGACCTGCGCGCAGGGCTTGAAATCATTACGGACCCGGTCCTGCTGTTGGACAAGAACCAGGTGGTGCATTTCACCAACACCGCCGCCGACAAGAAATTCAATCTGGACCGCGGCGGGAATGGAACGCGCTCGTTGAATGACCTTACCGGTATTGCGTTGACCACGACACATTCCCCCGAAGAGATGATCGGCCGTAGGATCGTTCAGAACGAGGTTCTGCTCGATATGACCCAGGGTCTCGTCGACGACTATCAAGTCTCGATCAGCGCCACCACCTACCGCAAGCGCTCGTTTTATGTATTGGTTTTCCGCAACATGGCAGACCAGCTTAACCCGACACCTTAACTCACCATCCGAAGCTCCCTGTGCTATATACCAAATGGCGGCTGGCGGCTGGTATGATCATCGCCAAGACCACGGAACCCTCAGGGTCCGCGCTCCCGCAAGACTGCAACTTCTGACCGGAGAGAGCGGATTTCCTTGAGTATTTCCTCGGTCTGGGATTGCAGATGATCGCGCTCGCCCTGAGCCTCGGCCTCGTGTTCTGACTGCATTGCATCCACAATAACGCCAATGAACAGGTTCAATACCGTAAAGGCGGTCGCGATGATGAACGGCAGGAACAACATCCATGCCTGCGGATAGACATCCATGACCGGTCGCACGATCCCCATGGACCAGCTTTCGAGTGTCATGATCTGAAAAAGCGTATAGGCGGACGCGGCGATCGTGCCGAACCACTCGGGGAAGCTGTCTCCAAACAATTTCGTCGAAATCACTGAAAACACGTAGAAAATAATCAGGAGAAGGAAGAGGATAGATCCCATGCCGGGCAGCGCCTCGAGCAAACCGGTCACCACCCGTCGCATTGCCGGAACGGTCGAGATCAGGCGCAGCACCCTCAGGATCCGGAACGCCCTTAGCACCGAAAACGGGCCGCTGGCCGGGATCAGGGCGACGGCAACAACCACAAAGTCAAAAACCCGCCACGGATCGCGCCAGAACCCAATCGGGTCGCGCGCAAGTCTGAGTGCAATCTCGATGGCGAAAATGGCAAGAATGACATTGTCCAAGACAATCAGAACCGGACCTGCCAGCGCCATCGCCCGGTCGCTGGTTTCCAATCCCAGCGTGATGGCGTTCAAAACGATGAGGGCCATGATGGCCCGCTCGAACATCGGGTGATCTAGAAGAGCAAAAATCCGGGACACTGCAGGCTCCTTTGGCGACGTGTGGCGGCAGTGCGGGATGTGGGGCGCAGGATGCTGTGGATCAAGCAGATCCTGACCGACCGACACGGCTTGATTGAACCTGTGCGCTCTTTGCACAGATGTTCGCCGTGGATGCGGACCACCGGAGCGACCCTATGGCCGGGGCACGGCGGGGACAAAACCCTCCTCCCTGTGCCGGGTTATCCGTCGAAAAAAACCTGTTCCACTGTCAAGCTGTCTGCTGCGACATCCTCCAACCGCAGCGTGATGCCGTGGGTTCTGACCAGCGTATCGCTGTTTCTTGAAACCAGTTCTATGCTCTCGAGGTCGAGCGATGCGGACAAAGCATCAACACCGGGCGTAAAGTCAAGGATGCGGTCCCGGTGAGCATCCTGATCAAAGATGAACACATCGGCATCGGCACCGCCGATCAGTATATCCCGACCCGCGCCGCCGGACAGAGTATCCCGGCCCGCACCACCGCGCAGATGATCCGCGCCGCCCCCGCCGTCCAGGATGTCATCGCCACGCCCGGCAAGAAGCCGGTCCGCACCGCCCCGGCCCGCCAAACTGTCATCTCCCGCGCCACCAAGCAGGCGATTGTCCGCCGCGTTACCCGAGATACTGTCATCCCGCCTGCCCCCACGCGCTGCTTCTATGACGGTCTCATCATAGATCACCATGTTCCCGGTGCTTCCGAAGACATCGCTCACAGAACCCGGTCGCAGGTCGATACGGGCCGCGTAATAGGACCCTTTAAGGCTGAACATGTCGTAGCCGCCATCGTCCACCACGGTAAAGGCAACCGGCCGGTCGAAGCCGGATAGGTCGTCGTAGATACCGCCGGCGTTCGACCCGTGACCATAGGTCGTATCACCCAGCCGAAGGTTCTGTTCAAACCCGTAGAGGTTTCGCACAGCAAATATATCCGCGGCCATCGGGGTAACCACCCAGGCGAAGGAGGCCTCAATGTTCGGATTTTCGTTTTGCGAGAAGTACGACATGATGGATGCCTGCCAGCTGTCATTGGCAAACGCGTTGTCCGCACCGAAAGTGGCGCCGCCGTTGTAGGCACCGGCGTGTCCCAGACCCAATGCATGGCCGATTTCGTGCAGATAGGTTTGGAAGCTGTAGCCATCCACCGCTGTGCCGTATGCGGCGATCCAATTCGTGCCCACGTTCACATTTGACGTCAGCAACGTCCCTCCCCAGACTTGGTGATACGCATAGGCCCCGTCTGCGGCATCATCGAAACGGATCTGAACAGGTCCAGACGCATCGGTAAATTGCACACCGGTTACATCGGTCCAAACCCGCAATGCATCGCTGGCAAGCGTACGACCCGCACTGTTCAGCGAGGCCAGGTTCACCGTCAAAGCAGCATCGGACGCAAGGTCGAAAGAGCGTGGCTGCGAGCCTCTTGCCTCCCAGAACCCATCAGTCAGATAGGTAGCGATCTGGGCGGTCGACCATGTCTCGCCCGAGGAACCACCAGTACTGCCGAGCCCATTCTGGTTTCCGTCCTCGGGTGCGTGATGCTCACCGCTGCATAGATCGCAAGAACATCGAAGATTACCATGAAAGTGGTCCTGAACAGCCATTGCCCGCCAACCTGTTACCGCGCTGAATTCCGCGCATAGATGCCGGGGCAGGCGTGACCAGGATGTTTAGAAACTCTTGCGGAGGTGTTGACCGGTTACCGGGTCCTGAATTGCTTAACAAACACTCGCCAGAAGGGCCGCATTTCCACCCGCCGCCGTCGTGTCAATGGACACATGGCGCTCATGAAACAAACGCGGCGACAGGTCTGCGGCCGTCAGCAAAGGTAGGATTGGGCCGGAACGGCTGGCAAGGTATTCCCGGATGCGCTTCAGCGCAGGGGTCTCCCCCCAGAACGCCACTGCGGCAAAGCCGCTCAGTTCCGTCAGGGCCTTGGGATCCAGCACACCATCCAGTCCTTCGGCGGCGGTCAACCCCGGGGCAATGGCAAGGCCCTCCCCCCCGGCTGCACGGACCTGGGCATGTTGTTCGAGTGCCGCTTCCCGTCCCGGTCCAAGGCACAGCACCGGACCGATAGGATATCGGCTGAGACGATTGGACTCTCCGGTCGGCCCGGGCATATCCAGCACCTCGACCAACTCATGGGGCGGATGCATGGTATCCAGCATCGATTGGACGTTACGCGCCGGGACGGTTTGACCGGTGCTGGCGGGCGCCCTGCGCCGCGTACTGCCCTGAAACCGGGGCAGATAGGCCGGGCCACCCGCCTTGGGGCCCGTCCCCGAAAGCCCCTCGCCCCCAAAGGGTTGAGAGCCGACCACCGCGCCGATCTGATTGCGGTTCACATAAACGTTTCCGCTGCGTATCCGTTCGGTGACCTGCGCAACCCGATCGTCAATCCGCGAGTGCATCCCAAATGTCAGGCCATAGCCCTGCGCGTTGATCTGATCAACAACGGACCCCAGATCCTCGGCGTCATACGGTGCGATGTGAAGAACCGGTCCGAAAACCTCTTCGGCTATCGCGTCGATACCGGGAACCGATATGACCGCCGGACCCAGGAATGTACCCTTAGATGGGACCGAAAGCTGTTTGAGCAGCCTGCCCCCGGACCGGGCCGAGGCGATGTAGCCGTTGATCCTATCCCGCGCGACGGCATCGATCACCGGCCCGATATCCGCCTCCCGCACCCAGGGGTCCATTACGTTCAGGGCATCCATGGCGCCGAAAAGCATCTCCTGGAATGCGGGCAGGATGTCAGATTGGACATACAACATGCGCAGTGCGGAACAGCGCTGCCCCGCCGACTGGAAGGCCGAGGTGATCACGTCACGGACCGCTTGCTCTGGCAGTGCGGTGCTGTCGATGATCATCGCATTTATGCCGCCGGTCTCGGCGACCAGCGGCGCCCAGGGATCTGCGTTGCGCGCCATCGCCCGGTTTATGTGCTGGGCTGTTCCGGTGGATCCGGTAAACCAAATACCGTCCACGTCAGGATGCGCAGTCAGCGCAGCGCCGACTGTGCCGCCTAATCCCGGTAGAAACTGCAGGACATGGCGCGGTACACCGGCCGCGTGCATCCAGCTTACTGCGCGCGCCGCGATCAGACAGGTCGACTCAGCCGGTTTTGCAAGGACCGCATTTCCCGCGGCGAGTGCCGCGGCGATCTGCCCAGTGAAGATCGCGAGCGGGAAGTTCCACGGCGAGATGCAGACCACGCGCCCCAGTGGCGGCGCATCCGGACCCGTCCGCGCCTGATGAGCATAGTAGCGCAGGAAATCCACAGCCTCGCGCAGTTCGGACACGGCGTCATTTGCCGTTTTGCCCGCCTCCCGGGCAAGGAGCGCAAAGACCTCGGCATACTGCATCTCATAGATCTCGGCCACCTTGCAGAGGATCTCGGCACGCTCCTGTGCCGATGCGGCCCAGGGTTGCGCGGCCTCCATACAGGCCGGTATTGCCCCGGGGTCGATGTCTTGAACCGTGCCGACCTGATCCGTGGCATCCGCCGGATTTTGAACAGGACGTGTTTCGGTCGCCCCGGCCTCGAACGCCAGAAGGGGCGCGGCGGACCATGTTGCCGTACGGAACCGGGACCGCGCCCGATCCAAGCGCTGCCAGTCTTTTGGATCCATCAGGTTCCAGCCCCGGGAGTTTTCCCGTTGCGGTGCAAACAACGCGTCCGGCGCCCGCACCGCACCGCTGGCCAGTTGCGCGCTTTCGAAGGGATCGGCGGCTATGTCCTCCTCTGCCACGTCAGAGTTCAGGATTTGATGGACGAAAGAGCTGTTCGCGCCGTTCTCAAGCAAGCGCCGAACCAGATAGGCCAGCAGATCCCGATGCGCGCCGACGGGCGCATAGATCCGGCATCGTGGCACCTCGGCGCCGATCAACATGTCATAGAGCGTATCGCCCATCCCGTGCAGCCGCTGAAACTCATAGCTGTCCGGATCAGCGCCCAATGCGCGGATCGCGGCAACCGTATGCGCGTTGTGGGTTGCAAACTGCGCGTAAATCCGGTCCATACCTTTCAGCAGACGGTTGGCGCAGCAAATATAGGCGGCGTCAGTTGCCGATTTGCGCGTGAACACCGGAAACCCGGCATGACCGCCCACCTGGGCAAGTTTGATTTCGGTGTCCCAATACGCGCCTTTGACCAGACGCACCATGATCCGTCGATCCAGTCGGCTGGCCAGGGCGTGAAGCCAGTCGATGGTTCGAAGCGCACGCTTGCCATAGGCTTGCACGACCACACCAAACCCGTCCCATCCGGCCAGCTGTGGATCAGCCAGCAACGCCTCGATAACGTCAAGCGACAGATCCAGGCGATCCGCCTCCTCCGCATCGATGTTCAGGCCGATCCCCGCATCGGCCGCCTGCCGGCACAGCTGTGCCGCCCGCGGGACGAGCACCTCCATCACGCTCTTGTGCTGCGTTGCCTCGTACCGGGGATACAGCGCCGACAGTTTTATCGAGATGCCCGGCGCGTCGCGCAAATCGGTCCCCTTGGGTTCCGAGGCTAGGCGCGCAATAGCGTTGGCGTAGGCGTCGAAATAGGTGCATGCATCCGCTTCGGTCAGCGCGGCCTCGCCCAGCATGTCGTAGGAATAGGTATAGCCACGCGCCGCCTGCTTCCGGCCGCGCTCCAGCGCCTCGTCTATGGTTTGACCCAGCACGAACTGGTGACCCAGCTCCTTCATGGCGCGCTGCACGGCCAGCCGGATCACCGGCTCGCCCAGCCGCTGGATCGCCCGCCGAAGGTGCCCGACAACTCCGGGACCGGCGTCAGAGGTGACCGCCCCCGTCAACATAAGCGCCCAGGTCGAGGCGTTGACCAATGACGAACTGGACTGGCCCAGGTGTTTGCCCCAATCCGAAGGGGCGATCTTGTCCTCGATCAACGCATCGATGGTGGGGGCATCCGGCACGCGCAACAGCGCTTCGGCGAGGCACATGAGAGCGACCCCCTCATCCGTCGAAAGGCCATACTCCGCAAGAAAAACCTCCATCAGCCCGGGCTTCCCCGCGTTGCGCATGCGCGAAACAAGGCTCAGCCCTTCGGCATTCGCCTCGGCCCGCTGGGCCTCCGAAGGCGCATGCTCGGCAATCAGTTCCGCCAGCACCTCCGCTTCGGGGCGATGCGGCAAGTCGGCAATAAGTCGGCGCAATTCCGAAAGTTCCGGCATGACGGGGCCTTGTTCGACACTAGGTTCCATGAGCCAAGGATAGCTTACTTTCGAAAGGCGGTTTGCCCGAATTTGAAGTGTTGACCGGTCGACGTCCCGTAATTGTACACTTAAGGTGGAAATACTATGGATGAATCGACAAACAGCGGGTCACTAGACCGGATTGACCTTAAGATCATCACGCTATTGCTTGCGGATGGCCGAATGCCGCTTACGGCGCTCGCCGCAGCGGTCGGCGTCTCAAAGAGTGCATGTCAGGTACGGTTTCATCGCCTTCGCGCGGACGGCTACATTCTGGGGTTTCGCGCCGTGGTCGACACCGCCAAACTGGGCCGGGATCACGTCGCCTTTGCCGAAGTGCGCCTGACCGATACGACTGAGGCGGCGCTGAGCGCCTTCAATGCCGCCGTCCGCGCGGTCCCCGAAATCGAGGAATGCCACATGATTGCAGGGGCGTTTGACTATCTTCTCAAGGTCCGCACCGGGAATATTCGTAGCTACCGTCGGGTGCTGGGCGAGGTGATCTCGGCGCTGCCGCATGTGGCGGGTACGTCGACGCATGTCTCGATGGAGGCCGTGAAGGACGCAGGGGAGGCCAGTTTCAATTGACCGCTGCACAAAGGCTTCCTACCAAGGAGTGAACCAGGACAAACCTGGGCACAGCCACGGAGGATCCCGATGACCGAACTGACACGACGCCAGAGCCTGGCACTTCTTGGGGCTGCTGCGACGGCCCCCTTGGCCGCACCCGCGCTGGCGCAGAACCGCAAAATCACCGTTGGCGCATTGCGCTTTACAAGCCATGCGGCAAGTTTCGTCGGCGTCGAGCGCGCCTATTTCGCGGATGCCGGTCTGGACGTGGAGCTGAAGTTCTTTCAGGCGGCTCAACCGATGGCCGTCGCCATCGCCTCGGGCGACGTGGATTACGCGGTGACGGCGGTGTCGGGGGGGCTTGTCTCGCTCGCCGACAAGGGTGCTATCAAGGTCATTGGCGGTGCGCTGAGCGAGGAACCGGGGATTGACGGCCAGAAAATCCTAGCGTCGGATACGGCGTATCAGGCGGGTCTGACATCGCCACAGGATCTGAACGGTAAGGCGTTTGGAATGACCACTGCAGGCTCTTCGTTCCATTACATGGGCGCAAAGATCGCTGCGGCCGAGAGCGTGACCATGAGCTTTCGACCGCTCCAGAAAGTCGGTGCCATTATCGGCGCGCTGAAATCGGGCCAGATCGATGCCTGGACCATCGTGCCGCATATCGCCAAACCGCTCGCCGGGTCCGGTGCGGTGCACATTATCGGGGACGTGGCCGACTACCTGCCGAACTATCAGGTTACCACGGTCTTCACCTCCGCCAAGAATGCCGCAGATGAACGGCAGATGACCGAGAGTTTCCTCACCGGTTTCTCGGCCGGTGCCGCCGATTTCAACGCGGCCCTTGTCGACAACACGCTTGGCGACAGCGGCCGGGACGAGATGGTCGCCCTGATCCATAAATACGTCTACACGGACCGCACGCTCGAAGAGGCGACACCATCGATCGTGAACGGCGCGATGCGGCTGAACGCGAACGCGGCCCTCAACGCCGCATCCGTCGGCGATCAGCTGGCCTGGTTCCAGTCCGAGGGTCTGGTCGACGCGGACATCACGCTCGACACCCTGCTCGACACCAGCTACGTCGAGACGCTGTCCTGACCGGCAATGGATCTGCGCCTTGAGGGGGTCAGCCATACCTACGGCCAGACGGAGGTCCTGCGGAACCTGTCGCTTACGATACCTCAGGGCCGCATCCTGTGCATCGTCGGGCCGTCCGGATGTGGGAAATCGACCCTCCTGCGGCTGATCGGCGGGTTGGAGAAACCGGATACCGGACGGGTGTTGCAAAGTGGTCCGGCACCGCAGGGCTCGCTTAACCCGCTCACCTATGTGTTTCAGGATTTTGCCCTGCTGCCCTGGCGTAGCGTATCGGGAAACATCAGTCTGGTTCTGGAAGACCACCGGTTGCCCGCGTCAGAGCGGGCAGATCGCATCAACGATGTTCTGTCCCGCACCCGCCTGACCGACTTTGCCGACGCATTGCCGCGTCAGCTGTCGGGCGGAATGAAACAGCGGGTTGCCATCGCCCGGGCCCTGGCTGTCGATCCCGCCGTGATGCTGCTCGATGAACCGCTTTCCGCGCTCGACAGCCAGACCCGCGAACTGCTGATCGAGGATCTGGTGGATCTCTGGACACGAACCCCCTTCACCGCGGTGTATGTCACGCACAACCTCTCCGAAGCCGTGCGGCTGGGGCATGCGGTGGTGGTCCTGTCGCGCCGTCCCGGGCAAATCCGCGAGACCCTGACGATCGAAACGCCCCTTGACCAGCGCCGACGCACTGATCCCGATCTTGACGCGCACCAAAGCCATCTTTGGGCGCTGATGCGCGCCGAAGCCACCGCGGCCGATACGGAGTTGCACGATGGCTGAGCGCGATGTCCCCTTTCGCGGCGGTGGATTTCGCCCGAACCACAGGCGGGGTGTGGGACTTTTGGTTTTTGTGCTTCTGATTGCGGGGGTCGAATGGGGAACGCGGACCGGGTGGATCTCGGCGCTGACCCTGCCCCGGCCCAGCGATGTCCTCGATACCTTTCTTCAGCTGTACAGCTCAGGTCAGCTTTGGCTGCATCTGCTGCCGTCCCTTACCCGCCTTGTGGTTGGCGCGTTCTGGGGCATCCTTGCGGGCGTGGCGATCGGTATCTGCATCGGATTGTTCAGCTATGCCCGCGCCGGCCTCGTGCCCCTTGTGGCGGCGATCTTCCCGATCCCCAAAATCGCGCTCCTGCCGCTCTTTGTGATCTGGTTCGGAATTGACGAGGGTTCCAAATACGCGTTGATCGCCTTTGGAACCTTCACGCCGACTGTTGTGGCCACCTTTGGCGCCGTGGACACCGTTGACCGTGGCCTGATCCGCATGGGTCAAAGCTTCGGGCTCAGCTGGGCATCCATCGTCCGCAAGATTGTCCTGCCCGGGGCGATGCCCGGCATCCTGTCCGGGCTGCGCATATCCCTGGCCATCGCGATCATCCTTCTGGTCGCCGCAGAAATGCTGGGCGCCGAGTATGGTATTGGCGCCTATATTCTCGAGGCCGGCTCGCTCTATGATCTCGAGCGGCTGTTTGTCGGCGTGGCGATCCTGTCTGTACTGGGCGTCGGTGTCAGCGCCGCCATCGGCCAGATTGAAAAACACCTGTTGCGCTGGCGCGGCTAGACCCCCTGGGACCACCGCTTCGCCCCTTATGGGCGAAGCTTTTGGACTTGGCCCCGCCAGGGGCCTCAATTGAACTGCAAAGCCAATCCGGGTACACCGTTCCCATGTCCGACCCGGTTTCCACGATCCGCAATCTTGGCCCCGCCAGCGTTGCCAGTTTTGCACGTGCCGGGATCCACACCGCCGCCGAGCTGCGCGCGTTGGGGGCGGACGCCGCCTATCTCGCCCTGCTCAATTCCGGTGCCCGACCACATTTTATCGGCTACTATGTCCTTGTGCTCGGGCTGCAGGGCCGACCCTGGAATGACCTCGAACCCGAGGAAAAGGCGACACTCCGCGTCACCTTCGATGCACTATGCGCACAAGCCGCAGCAGGTGCCCCAGGACCGGCATCGGACCGCGCCCGCCTGGATGCCACCCTGCGCGAGATCGGCGTTTTCGATCCGGATGATTAAAGCGTCCGACCTTTAATTTGAGTCTTCCATTGACGCGAATGTCCCGAGAGCGCCGGAGGCGTGGCAGGGTATTCGTGTCTCAGGTTTGGGGTCGGACGCTCTAGCCGACCAGCTCCAATCCGGAAAAGAAAAAGGCGATCTCCTCGGCCGCGGTATCCGCACCATCCGACCCATGCACCGAGTTTTCGCCGATCGACAGCGCGAACTCCTTGCGAATGGTCCCTTCATCCGCTTCGGCGGGGTTCGTGGCCCCCATGACGCGGCGGTTGGTCATGATCGCGTCTTCACCCTCAAGCACCTGCGCCACAATCGGAGCCGAACTCATGAATTCGACCAGTTCGCCGTAAAACGGGCGATCCTTGTGTACAGCATAGAACTGTCCGGCCTGCGCCTCGGACAGGTGGAGCCGCTTTTGGGCGATGATCCGCAGCCCCGCCTCTTCCAGTTTGGCATTGATTTTGCCGGTCAGATTGCGCTTTGTCGCGTCCGGCTTGATGATCGAAAAGGTGCGTTGCACGGCCATGATCTACCTCAGTCTCACGTGGTTCGCTGCGGGCCGTAGCATGCGCCGGAGACAAGGGGAAGGGACAATTCCCGGGCGGCCCCGGGTGAAGCGCCACAACGGCCCCTAGCCGGTCTTGGGCAAACGCTCCAGCGCATCGAACAACAGGTCCAGGCCAAATGAAAGGGTTTGGATCCCATCGTGTCGCGCCTCGGCCACATCCACAGTCAATGCGTGAAGATACGGCAACTGCGCCGGGTCAATTGCAGGCAAGTAGGCACGTGCGGCCTGTGCGTAATCCCCGGGTGCAAAGGGAAACCTAAGCTGCTGGAGGGTGAAACCATAGACATAGCTGTCAAGCGCGTTCCAGATCCGGTCGGCCTGTGCGTAGGAAAATCCGGCGCGCCGCAGACAGCCCAGGGTCGCGTCCACATAGGCCAACATGACCGGCCCGCTATTGACCCGCGCCACCAGCAGCCCGGCCAGCCACTCATGCCGGCATAAAACCGTATAACCGACCATCGCGCGGTCCCGCATCGCGTCCTGCCAGGGCGCCTCACTGCCGGGCGCGGCAAATTCCGCGGCCACGGTCTCGACCATTCCATCGAGTAGTTCCTCTTTCCCCCCAACATGGTTGTAGAGCGACATCGCCTCGACCCCCAGGTTCTGAGCAAGGCGTCGCATCGTCAGCTTCTCCAAACCTCCAAGGTCGGCCAGAGTCACGGCAGCACGCAGGATACCGTCCCGGGTCAGTTTCCGGCGGGCCGATGTCTCGGGCGTTGTGTCGTCTTGCACGGATACAGTCCTTAAGATTTCCGATTGACATACTTACAATGTAAGCTTAACAGCTGCAAGAGAACTTACATTGTAAGTCATTTCATCTTGTGGAAGGACACCCTGGACATGAAACGCGTCTGTATTGTCGGCATTTCGGGCAAGCTCGGCCAGTACATGACCGAACATGCGCTCGCCCGGGGTTACACGGTAAACGGTGTCTGCCGTCCTGCAAGCACTGAAAAGCTGGCACGATTCGGGGACCGGATCACCATATTTCCCGGGCGCACCGATGATCAAAGCGTGATCGCCGAGGCCGTGAAGGACTGTGATGGGATCCTGACAGTGTTGGTGCCCTGGGGCGTCGCCGACTATGCCTCCGGCACGGCGCGCGCGGTCTTAACCCATGCTGATCCCGGTGCGCGGCTGGCGTTTTCCTGCGGACTGCATATCACGATGGACGGGAAGGACGTCTATTCCTGGTACTTCAAAGCCCTTGTCTCGGCGTTTGGCTGGTTGGCCCGCGTGACCCGCTTTGCGGACATCTCCGATCAGGTCCGCGCCTGCGACATGATCTTCGCGTCCGACCTGAACTGGACCGTGGTGCGCGGACCCAACCTGGATGAAGGCGAAAGCGAGGGCCTGCCACTTTGGGCCACGCATGTCGGGGACCCGGTTGTTAAGGCCAACATTGTGCGGCGCACGGACTTTGCCCTCTTTATGGTCGATGCTTTGACCAACCCCGATTTGATCGGCACGGCACCCGTGATCGTGAGCCGGACCCGTGCCCTGGGCGCCAGGAAATCCGGCGGCGGGACCACCGCGACCGCCTAGCCCCACAGCCACCCCACCTCCGCCGTTGACAGGCTCGCGGTGAGGGTTCACACCGCCCGCATGCTGCGCATAAACGACATCAGCTACGCGATAGCCGGCCGCCCGCTGTTCGATGGGGCGACCGCAGTCATCCCCGACGGGCACAAGGTCGGCCTGGTAGGGCGGAACGGCACGGGCAAGACGACATTGTTTCGCTTGATCCGTGGCGAGCTCGCGCTCGACGGCGGCGACATCGAGCTGCCACGCCGCGCGCGGATCGGCGGTGTCGCGCAGGAGGTGCCGTCAAACGATATATCCCTGATCGACACCGTGCTGGCCGCCGACACCGAACGCAGCGCATTGCTGGCCGAGGCCGAGACGGCTTCGGACCCGAACCGCATCGCCGAAGTGCAGACGCGGCTGATCGATATCGAGGCACATTCCGCCGAGGCGCGCGCCGGTTCGATCCTGAACGGGCTTGGTTTTGACGCCCAAGCCCAGCGGCGCCCCTGCTCGGACTTCTCCGGCGGCTGGCGGATGCGGGTTGCATTGGCCGCCGTTCTGTTTTCAGCGCCTGATCTTTTGCTGCTTGACGAGCCAACGAACTACCTGGATCTGGAAGGGACGCTTTGGCTTGAAACCTATCTGGCAAAATATCCCCATAGCGTCATCATCATCAGCCACGATCGCCAACTGCTGAACCGGTCGGTCGGCGCGATACTGCATCTCGAGAATCGCAAACTCACGTTCTATCAAGGCAACTACGACAGCTTTGCGCGCACACGACGCGCCAAGCTTGAGCAACAGGCTGCCGTCGCCAAGAAGCAACAGGCCGAACGCGCCCATATGCAGAGCTTTGTTGACCGGTTCCGATACAAAGCCTCCAAGGCGCGTCAGGCACAATCCCGGCTCAAGGCGTTGGAGCGCATGGATGTTGTCACTGCGGTCGTCGAAACCTCGGTCGCGCGGTTCAACTTTCCGCAGCCCGAAGAGCTCTCACCGCCCATTGTCCGGCTTGAGGATGTCAGCGTCGGCTATGATGGCCCGCCGGTACTGCGGAAATTGAACCTGCGCATCGATCAGGATGACCGCATCGCCCTGTTGGGGGCAAACGGTCAGGGCAAGTCGACATTGTCTAAACTGATTGCCGGACGCCTGAAGGGCGACGGAAACCTGCACAGCTCGTCCAAACTGCGGATCGGTTACTTCGCGCAACATCAGGTCGACGAACTGGAACTTGACGATACCCCGCTGCAGCATGTTGCCCGCGCCCGCCCGGGCGAGCTTACCGGAAAACTGCGCGCCCGCCTTGCCGCAGGCGGCATCGGCGCCGACATCGTGGACACACCGGTCTCGAAACTCTCCGGTGGCCAGAAAGCGCGGCTGAGCCTTATCCTGGCAACCCTTGATGCGCCACATATGATTATTCTGGATGAGCCCACGAACCATCTGGATATCGAGAGTCGTGAGGCGCTGGTTGCGGCCCTTACCGAATACGAGGGCGCGGTGATCCTGGTCAGCCATGACCCGCACCTGGTTGATCTGGTCGCGGATCGTCTGTGGCTGGTGAAGGATGGTTCCGTTGAACCGTGGACCGACGATCTGGACGCCTATCGCCGAATGCTGCTGGGTAAACCTCAGCGTCGTGCAGAGAAGGAAAGACAAAAAGACATACCCAAGGCCAAGCCGCGCCAGCCATCGCTGAACCGGTTGCCGGACCTCAGAGCCGAAGTTCGGCGCTGCGAGGAGCGGGTGCAGAAACTGGAGCAGATGCGTCAGAAGATCGACGACCGGTTGGCCGATCCCGACCTCTACAACGGTCCGCCGTCCGAAGTGCAGAAGCTTCAGCGCAAACATGCCGAAGTGCTGGAAGGGCTGGACCGGGCCGAGGCCCTGTGGCTGACCGCGCTTGAACAGTTGGATGCGCTGGGCGGGGCGGCGTGACTGATCTGGCCCTGACCGTTTTCGTAACGCTGTTCGTCACCATTGATCCGGTCGGGCTGGCCCCGATCTTTGTGGCCCTCACATCCGGGATCGGGACCGAACAGCGCAACCGGATCGCCCTACGCGCCTGTGCCATTGCGGTTGCTGTGCTGGCGCTGTTCGGTTTTGCAGGGGAAGCACTGTTGCATACCATCGGGATCGGCTTGCCCGCCTTTCGTATTGCTGGCGGGCTTTTGCTGTTTTTAATCGCCGTGGACATGCTGTTCGAGCGACGGGCAGAGCGGCGCGAAAAGACGGCCGACAATGTCGACACCTCGGTCGACCCGTCGGTCTTTCCGCTCGCCACACCGCTAATCGCAGGTCCCGGCGCACTTGCCAGCATGATCCTGCTGATGGGTGAACATCCTGGGGCGCCAGCCGCGCAAGGCGTTATCATTGGCACCATGGTACTTGTGGTGGCAAGCGCCTATATCCTGTTTCGACTGGGTGGCGTTTTGGAGCGGGTGTTGGGAACTGTCGGAACAAATGTGGTGACGCGGCTGTTGGGAATGCTTTTGGCAGCACTTGCGGTCCAGTTCGTGCTTGACGGACTGGCAGATACCGGAGTGTTGCCTTCATGACCGGGACTGAAACGGGGCATCTGCTGTATTTGCTGCTGCTGGCGGCATTCCTGTTGAGCGGGATGTTCGGCGTGCAACGCGCGCGTTTGGGCAAGACGTTGCAACAGGCCCTGACCTGGGCCGGGATTTTTGCGCTGACGATCCTGGTCTACAGTCAGCGCCATATCCTGGAGCGCGAGCTTTTCCCCGGCACCGCTGAACGCGTCAGCCCCACGGCCGTGGCGATCAACCGGGTGGGCGGCAGTTTTCTGGCAAATCTGGAGGTCAATTCAGTGCCGGTTCAATTCCTGGTCGACACCGGGGCCACAGACGTGGTGCTGAGCCAGCAGGACGCCCGACGGGTCGGGCTGAACCCCGACGATCTAACCTATAGCGCCAGCGCCATGACCGCCAACGGACGGGTGCCGATTGCCCCTGTACGCCTGGACAGTATCAGTTTTGCCGGAAACGAGGACCGCAACATCCCGGCGTCCGTAAACTCTGGGGAGTTGGCAATCTCCTTGCTTGGTATGGCATATCTGAACCGCTTTGAACGGATTGAGATCCGCGGAAATCAAATGCTGCTTATTCGCCAGTAGTGGCTTTTTCGGTCCATTTGCCATCGACTTGTGCCCAGTACCGTCCGGTCAGTCCGGCGTCACGAACCGAGACCCAGTCTGCGCGGGCGGCCTGAACCGCGTCAGCGGCGTGCCCGTCAAACATCATGCATATACGCTCGAAATCCTGCGCGTCCGACATGGAAAATCTTGCCCCCTCCACCAACATAAGTACGTTCGCCCGGGCCGGGTTCTCAGTACCGCAGGTCAGATAGACGGGCTGCGCCTCGGCCGAGCCGAGCGCGGCCGTACCGTGGGGCAGGAAACTGGCCTGGTCAAACGTCCAGAGCATATCGTCCACCATTGCAAGCCGTGGCGGGTCCGCGGCCCGGACCACGGCGCGCCATCCCCGATGCAGTGTTCTGGTGAGCAGTTCCGGCAGGCTGCGGCTCAGCGGGGTGGCAGTCAGGTGGTAAAACAAAACCTCGCCCATGTTAGCCGATCGACGGAACGGCCGGCCACGGAACCGCCGAAAATGGCTGCCGAACCTCAGCTTTCATAGTGGTCGGCGATCAACCGGTCGAGGCTGCGCACACCCCATCCGGTTGCACCACGGGGGGCAAAGGCGGTGGCCTGTTTTACCGAAGCGACGCCAGCGATATCCAGATGGATCCAAGGCACCTCGTCTTTGACAAAGCGCTTTATGAACTGAGCCGCCGTGATCGATCCGGCTGCGCGCCCGCCGACATTGGCCATATCCGCAACATGGCTCTTGAGCTGCTTGTCGTAGGCCGGACCCATAGGCATGCGCCAGGCGCCCTCGCCTTCAGCCGTCGCGGCACTAAGGAACCGATCGCAAAGAGTATCGTCATTGGAAAACACGCCTGCGTTGTGGTGGCCCAGACCGATGATAATCGCACCGGTCAGGGTTGCCAGATTGATCATCCCGACCGGTTCAAACCGCTCTTGCGCATACCACATGACATCGGCCAGCAACAACCGGCCCTCGGCATCGGTGTTGATCACTTCGATGGTATCGCCCTTCATCGATGTGACAACGTCGCCGGGCCGCTGCGCGTTGCCGTCGGGCATGTTCTCGACCAGGCCCACCAACCCAACGACATTCGCCTTGGCACCACGCGCTGCCACCGCGTGCATGACGCCGGACACCACACCGGCACCGCCCATGTCCATGGTCATGTCTTCCATACCGCCTGCGGGTTTGATACTGATCCCGCCGGTGTCAAAAACCACACCCTTGCCGACCAGCGCGAACGGTGCCTCGCTCCCGCCGCCGTTCCATTGGATGACCACAACTTTGGTCGGGCTGCGTGATCCCTGCCCGACACCCAGCAGCGCGCCCATGCCCAACTCCGACAACGCGTCCTCCTCCAGCACTTCGACGTCGCACCCCAACGCGGTGAGCGCCTTCAGCCGTGTCGCAAACTCCTCGGTCGTCAGGACATTGGCGGGTTCATTGGTCAAATCGCGCGTAAAAAACACGCCCTCGGCAACGGCCTTGCGTGGCTTGAACGCCGCGGTCATGTCCTGAGGTTTTGTGACGGCAACAGTGACCTCCGCAAGCGCCCCGGGTTTGTCCGATGTGGTCCGGGCGGTGAAGGCGTAGCTGCGCAGGGCAGCACCATAGGCAACCTCGGCCGCATGACGGAACCCGCCGGCTTCGATCCTCAGACCGGCCCCCGCCTTGGCCGATTTGGCAACGTTCGCCCCGGCCTTGCGCGCCTCCTCGACCGGGGCATTCTTGGCCAGTTTGACGACGAGGATGACCTCGGCCTCCAGGCCGGCGGGAAAGGACAGACCGTGCACACCGCTTTCATCAAGCTTCTCGAAAACGTCACTCTCGGCCAAACGGGCGACAGCCCCGCGGGTCAGGCGGTTTACGCGCGCCGCAGCCCGATCCAGCTTCCCCTCGGGGGTGACCAGGATTGCCAGTGTTCCGGCGACGCTTTTCAGCGCATCAAGGTCAGTTTCAACAAATGAGATATCGGGAAGGTCGGTCATGGGATCTGAGCTCCGAGTGGTGTTCACCATACCTAGGGGCATTTGCGATGGTTGACCACCCGGCCGAAGGGCTGTCATTACAGGGGGCGCCCCTCGGAACGGGCACACTGTGATCGGACCACATGCCGTATCTTGACCGTTATATTTTGCGACAGACATTTACCGCGTTCATGCTGTTTTGCCTGATCCTGGCGGGCGTCATTTGGCTGACACAGGCGGTGCGGCTGATCGATGTTGTGCTGTCTTCGGGCCAATCACTGTTCTTGCTGGTCGAATTCTCGGTACTTGTCCTGCCCCGGGTACTGAGCATGGTGGTGCCGCTCGCGGGCTTTGCGGCGGTAATCTATGTGATCAACAAGCTGTATTCCGAGGCCGAGCTTGTGGTGATGATGATGTCCGGCCAGTCACCCTTTTCCATCGCCCGGCCGGTCCTGTGGTTTGCCCTTGGCCTGTCGTTCGTGACGCTGGGGATCACCAACTTCCTGGCCCCAATGGGGGAGCTCAGGCTTGAAAACAACCGCAATGAAATCCGCTCGGAGCTGGCGAACGCGTTGATCCGCGAGGGCCGTTTTCTGCATCCCACCGATGGTTTGACGGTGTTCATTCGCGAAGCGTCGGAAACCGGGAATATGGCGGGGTTGTTCTTGCATGACGAGCGTGACCCAGCCCGGCCGGTGACCTATACCGCTGAACGCGCGTTGCTCCTGCGGGACGGCCCGATCGCACGGCTGATCATGTCGCGCGGGGTCGCCCTGACCTTCTCGGCCGGGAATGACCTGTTGGCGCGGGTTCAGTTCGATGAGTTCACCTATGACCTTTCGGATCTGGTCAGTACTGTGGACACTGAACCGGCCAAGGCAAGCACGCTGATGACCTGGCAGCTGATCTCCCCCGATGCCTCGGTCGAGGCGTTGGCGCGGTTTAAACGCGGGGCCTTTATGGCGACAGGCCACGAGCGCATCGTGTTTGGCGTGCACGCGTTGCTGATGCCCCTTTTGGCGCTGGGCGTTATGCTGACCGGCGGTTATCAAAGGCGTGGTTTCAGCAAACGCATCATCGCAGCCGTGCTGTCGGGGGTGACGCTGGTGGTCGCCGGTTTAGTGGTCAAAGGCGCCGTCATCTCAAACCCCGGTTTGTGGCCGGTCAGCTATCTGCCGGATGTGATCGCCGGCGGGCTGATCGTTTTCCTGTTGAATCGGGCCACGACCACGCGCAGTTCGGCAGCGCCCGCATGACACTTTCTTTCTATATCACCCGGCGCTTTATCCGCAGCCTGATCATCGTGGCGTTGATCATCGGCTGCATTGCCGGACTACTGACCTCGGTTGAGAACTTGCGCGTGGCTGCCGCGAATGACGCGACACTGACAGCGGCCGGTGTGTTGACGCTGTTTCAACTGCCCGAGATTCTCAACGAAACCTTCCCTCTGGTCCTTACCCTCGCAGCAATGGCGACGTTCCTGGGGCTGTCCCGCACGTCCGAGATGGTCATCGTCCGCGCATCCGGCATATCAGCCCTTCGTATCCTGGTCATGCCCGTGGTTCTGGCCAGCCTGTTGGGGGTCTTCGGCACAACGGTGTTCAACCCCATCGTCGCGGCCTCCTCGCTCCGTGCCGAGGAAACGCGCGCCGAGATCACCAACCGCACCCAGAACATTCTGTCTTTCGATGGCGGCGCACTGTGGTTCCGTCAGGGCCTTGAGACGGGCCAGACTGTCATCCAGGCCACCCGCACAACACGCGAGGGGGCGGCCCTTTTTGGTGTACGCCTGCATGAGTTCGACACCGAGAACCAGTTGGTAGCCCGGATCGAAGCCCGCTCGGCGGTGCTGACCGCCGACTCCTGGATCCTCCGCGATGTGCAGCGCTGGAACCTGGACCTGGGACCAAACGCGCCACTGGGATCGCCCGAGGTGATCGACGTCCTCAGCCTGCCCACCAATCTGACGCGGGAGCAGATACTGGACAGTTTTGCGGCGCCCGAAAACGTGGCGATCTGGGCCTTGCCGGGCTTTATCAAACAACTTGAGCTGGCCGGGTTCTCGGCCACCCGCCACAGGGTGTACTATCAGAGTGAACTCGCGCGCCCTGCACTGTTCGTCGCGATGGTCTTGATCGGGGCGGGCTTTTCCTTGCGGCACGTTCGGTTTGGGCAGACTGGCGTGATGATCCTCTTTGCAATCATGGCCGGGTTTTTGTTGTATTTTTTCACCGATATCGCCGAGACTCTGGGCGGGAACGGCGACATCCCCATCCTCCTTGCTGCCTGGTCTCCACCAGCTGCGGCAATCGGACTTGCCATGGGATTACTGCTCCATCTGGAAGACGGTTGATGCGCCTGCTGGCCGGACTACTGCTGTTTCTCAGTGCCCTGCCGCTTTGGGCGCAGACCGATGAACGGGTGGCGCTGTTTGCCGACAGCATTCGCTACGATGATCCCTCCAAGTCGATTATCGCCGAAGGTAACGTCGAGGCCTATTACCTGGACAACCGGCTGAGCACAGAGAGCCTGCGCTACAACACAGAAACCGGGCAGATCCAGGCGGCAGGTCAGATCCGTCTCGACACGGCCGGCACGACCGTGTTGCTGGCCGACCTCGCGACACTGTCCGACGACTTTCGCGACGGTCTGATACAAGGCGCACGCCTGATCCTGGATCAGCAATTTCAGGTCGCGGCGGTTGAGGGCGCACGCTCTGACGGGCAATTTAACACGCTGTATAAAACCGTCGCCACCAGTTGCTCGGTCTGTGCCCAGTCGCCTACTCCGATCTGGCGTATCCGTGCAACAAATGTGACCCATGACGAAGGCGAACGGCGACTGTATTTTCAGAACGCATGGATCGACATTTTTGGTGTGCCGGTGCTGTTTGTTCCCCGGCTCCGGGTCCCCGAGCCCGGAGTTGAGCGGGCCAGTGGGTTTCTCGTCCCCTCGTTCTCGAGCTCAAACGTTTACGGCGTTGGTACCAAGATCCCCTACTTTCAGCCGATCGGCGATCACGCTGACCTGACCCTCACGCCGTTTCTGACAACTGGCGGCGCGGCCATCCTTGAGAGTGAGTACCGCCAGCGGTTTGCCGCGGGGGCACTGGAAGTCAATGGTGCGTTGGCGCTGACGGACGGGTTGGAGCAGCAGGATCTGCGCGGGTACATCGAACTGAACGCAAATCATGAATTACCCGACGACTTTGTTCTGAACATCGCGATCTACCGGGCCAGCGACCGCAGCTTTCTTGGCCAGTTCGACTATTCTGATGACGACCGGCTGACCAGCTCGATCAGCGCCAGCCGTGTGCGCGCGAACAGCTTTGTGGATGTGCGCGCAGAGGCCTATCAGACCTTGCGCGAGGACGAGATCCAAGGTGAAGTGCCCTTCGTCCTGCCACAGGCAACCTACCGCAAGGTGTGGCATCGTGCCGGTACCTTTGCCTTCGAAGCACAGGTTCTGAATCTGGGCCGGGTCGATGGCCGCGACGTGATCAAGGGGGAGGTGACAGGTGATTGGAATGGCACATTCACCCTGCGCAATGGCGCACAGCTTACCGGGCTGGGGACCATCGACGGCCAGATTTACTCGGTGTCCGACGATCCCGACTTTGACGAGGATGTGCTGCTGCGCACAACGCCCACCATTGGCATCGATCTGCGTTGGCCGTGGGCTCGATACGGCCGCCGGGCGGCCCATGTGATCGAACCAATCGCACAGGTTCTGTATTCCGATACGCTTGGCGACAGGAATGTCCCGAACGAGGACAGTCTGCTGCCCGAATTCGATGAAACAAACCTGTTCGGCATAAGCCGGTTTCCCGGCACCGACCGCCGCGAGATCGGGCTGCGGGCAAACACCGGCATCAGCTATACGCGCTATGACCCAAGCGGCTGGAACCTGGGCGTCACCGCGGGCCGGGTTTTCAAGACCCGCGTTGATCGTCAGTTCGCCGAGGGAACCGGCCTGCGGACGCGGGCATCCGACTATGTGACGGCGGTATCGGCCGAGCTGCCGGGTCGCTTCCGCGGTATCGGCCGCTCGCTTTTCGATACGGACCTAAACTTCAAACGCGCAGAACTGGAGCTGGATTTTAACTCGGATGAATTCGACGTGGGCACCAGCTATACCTTTCTTCAGGAGGATGACAGCGACCCGATTTTGGGTCTGGTGCCCGAACGGCAGGAGATCGCCTTTGACACCCGCTACCGTGTTACGCCCAATTGGGAGATGATCGGCGAATGGCGCTATGACATCGCGGCGGAACGCAGCATATTTGCCGAAGCGGGTGTAACCTATGGGAATGAGTGTCTGGTCATGACAATGGCGGTGGCACGTCGGTTCACGAATGTAAACAACGTATCGCCCAGCACACAGTTCTCGTTCGAGGTCCAATTGGCAGGCCTCGGCGTCGGCCGTTCCGAGGGGTGGCCGAGGCACGCGTGCCGGGGTATTCCCAAGGGATGAAACCGAATCTGCTCTGCATTCCGTTGCTGTTCCTGTTGTCAGTGTTGCCGGTGCCGACAGCCGCACAACCGTATGAACCGGCTATCTTCGTCAATGAAAAGGTCATCACCGGGTATGAGATCACGCAAAGAGCCCTGCTGTTGCGCGCCCTTGGTGCGGGTGGGGATACGACCGAACTGGCCAGAACGCAGCTGATCGATGACCGGTTGCGGCTGGCTGTGATCGAGCGGTTCGAGCAGGAATTGTCATCGGAAGAGATCGACGCCGCGGTGGCGGATTTTGCCGCACGCAGGAACCTTGAGTTGGCACAGGTTTTCGCCGCCCTGGATGAGCGTGGGGTGGCGGAGAAGACATTGCGCGATTTCGTGTCGGTCGCGATCGCCTGGCGCAACCTTGTGCAGGGGCGGTTCCGCAGGCAGGCCGCCGTGTCCGAGCAGGACCTGGACCTGGCACTGGATTTTGCAAATCGTCCCGTGCAGGAAAGCGTCCTGCTGCAGGAAATCGCGATCTCGACCGAAGAGTTCGGTGAGGTTGAAGCGACCGAATTGGCACGTGACCTGTCACGCAGGTTGAACCGGGGCGGCAATTTTACATCCGCCGTTCAGCGCTACTCCCGCGCGCCGTCCGCCCCCAACAGCGGACGGCTCAACTGGCTGCCAACCTCGGAACTGCCGGGGATCGTGTCGACACAGGTCGTCGCATTGCAGCCGGGCGAGGTCTCGGCGCCGATCCCGCTGGGACGCGGTATCTCGCTGTTTAAACTGCTCGGCATTCGTGAGGAGCCCCGAAGCGTCGCCGCAGTTGCCGAGGATACCGTGACCTACTACCAGCTGATCCAGCCGCTTCCCGCAAACGCTGCGCCAAATGCGGTGAGCGCCGCACTAACCCGCGCCCAGGCGGTGCAGTCCGATACGCAGCTCTGCCGCGACTTGGACGACCAGGTGTCTGAGTTCGGGGCGTCCAGCGGCCGCAGCGAACCCTCCCGGCTCGGCTCGGTCCCCGGGGCGATTGCCGAACGGCTGCGCGAGATGGAGACCGGCGACATTCAGGTGTTTCAAGACGATCGCGGTGTGGTGCTGCTGATGCTTTGCGCCCGCGCAGGTGAAACCTCCCCCGAGGAAAGGGAGGCTTTGCGTCGACAGCTGTTCAGCCAGCGCATGGCCAGCTTTGCCGAGGGTTTCCTGCAAGACCTGCGCGGCGACGCTGTCATCGTCGAGAGATGACTGCGCGCCCGGTCGCCCTGACCTGTGGCGACCCGGCCGGGATCGGCCCGGAAATAACACAAAAGGCCTGGTCCGCCCTCCGCAACAAGATCCCGTTCTTTGTCATTGGTGACCGGTCGCTCTATCATGATGTCCCCACCCAGATCATTGAGACACCAGAGGGCGCGGCCGCCTGTTGCACCAGCGCCCTGCCCGTTCTGCATGATCCGTTGCCCAAACACGCCACGTCAGGCCTGCCGGACACGGTAAATGCGGCGGCGGTTGTCGCCAGTATCGAAAGGGCGGTTGCGTATGCGCAACAAAAGCGCGTCTGTGCGGTAACGACAAACCCGATCTCAAAGAAGGTACTGATCGAGGGGGCCGGATTCGGATTCCCAGGCCATACCGAATTTCTTGCGTCCCTTGCGGGTGTCGATCGTTCGGTCATGATGCTGGTCGCGCCCGAGCTGCGAGTCGTCCCGGCCACCATTCACATCCCGTTGAGCGAGGTCCCGACGGCATTGACCGCCGATGTCCTCGATCAAACGCTGAGCATAATGGACGCTGCGCTTCGCACTGACTTTGGCCTGACGGATCCCCGGATTGCCGTGGCGGGCCTGAACCCACATGCCGGTGAGGGCGGTGTTATGGGCAGCGAGGATCAGACCATCATTGCGCCTGCCCTTGCCCGCGCCCGAGCCAAACACATCAACGTCGAAGGGCCCCTGCCCGCAGACACGATGTTTCACCCACCGGCGCGGGCGCGCTATGACGCAGCGCTTTGCATGTACCATGATCAGGCGTTGATCCCCCTTAAAACGCTGAATTTCTCGGCAGGTGTGAATGTCACGCTGGGGATCGACTTCGTGCGCACCTCACCCGACCACGGCACCGCCTTTGATATCGCGGGACGGGGCGTGGCGGATCCACTAAGCCTGATCGAGGCGATAGAGCTGGCGCATGAGATGGGTCTTGAACGGGCCAAGGCACGACCATGACCGACGGCCTGCCCCCGCTACGCGAGATCATAGCCAAACATCAGCTGCGTGCCCGAAAATCCCTCGGCCAGAACTTCCTGCTGGATTTGAACCTTACCCGTAAAATTGCCCGCCACGCCGGGGATCTATCTGCCTACGATGTATTGGAGGTCGGGCCCGGACCGGGCGGTCTGACCCGCGCGCTGCTGGCCGAAGGGGCAGTAAAAGTAGTCGCGATTGAGCGCGATGCCCGATGCATTCCTGCCCTTGCCGAGGTATCGGCAGCCTGGCCGGATCGGCTGACAGTGATCGAAGGAGATGCTTTGCAGGTCGACCTGGGCCACACGATCCGCAAGCCATACCGGGTCGTGGCAAACCTGCCCTACAATGTCGGTACGGAAATGCTGGTCCGCTGGTTGTCTCCCGAGGATTGGCCGCCGGACTGGGCCTCGCTCACCCTTATGTTCCAGCGCGAGGTGGCCGAGCGCATTGTGGCAGTTCCCGGCTCGAAATCCTACGGTCGCCTGTCGATCCTATCGCAATGGCGCAGCACGCCGCGTATCGTGATGGATCTGCCGCCCACGGCATTCACGCCACCGCCCAAGGTCAGTTCGGCAGTTGTGCATTTCACGGCTCTGCCAGAGCCCAGGTTTACCGCCGATCGTCAGGTTCTAGAGCGTGTTGTGGCTGCGGCATTTCAGCAGCGTCGGAAAATGATGCGCGCCGCCCTGAAAGCCGTTGTAGCGGACCCTGTGGCCGTGCTGACCCGGGCCGGCATTGACCCGACCGCCCGGGCCGAGACACTGGATCTTTCGGCGTTCTGCACCTTGGCGCGCGAGGTTGGCCTTACTGGATAGGGGCGGTCTCGGTTGGTTGCGGATCGGCCTCGCCGCCATCCACCTCCTTCGGGGCTGAGCGGCGGGTCCTGCCGCGTGGCTTTCGCGTCGGCGCGCTTTCGACACCATTCGACGCAGCCTCGGGGGTTTCGACCAGGTTTGAGCCTTCGTCCTCAACCTCGCCCAGGACATCGTTGGCCGACTGCGCGGGTGCGCTGCTTGGCTCAACCGGCGGCTGCGGGTTGTCCTGCGCAACCACAGGCTGCGTGTGGTCCACATCACCCGGAACCGCGCCGTCCTGACTTTTGACATCCGGCTGTTGGTTCGGCTGTTGCTGCTGACGCTTCTGCGCATCCGCAGCCTGGCGCTCTGCCTGCTCGCGTTGTGCGTCGTTGAGCATCCGCAAATAGTGTTCGGCGTGCTGCTGGAAGTTCTCGGCCGCGACGCGGTCGCCCGACAACTGTGCATCGCGCGTCAGCCCTTGGTACTTTTCGACAATCTGCTGAGGTGTGCCGCGGACCTTCCCCTCAGGGCCTGCACTGTCGAAGACACGATTGACGACGTTACCGATATTACGGTTGCGGTTGTTGCTCTTGTTACGTGAGCGCGATTTGTTAGAGGATCTCATAGGGTCCCATTATCTGATTGTTTTTTATGACCGGGCAATTTTCCTTGCGCACCCTCTGCGCATTTGGCCGGGTCTTTCCGAATTCCTGTGGTAGCTTGCCCCCTCAGCGCGTGCTGGATCGGAACGGCAAGTAAGATTGTTTTACTCCTGATCTCTGAAAAAACAACCCCAAACTCTAGGATTGTAGTCATTCACGAAAAATTCGAGCACTTTATGCATCTATCATGCCCGTTAAGATCTTTCTGAATAACATAATTACCTGCCCCAACACCTTGAAATAGTTCGGCAACGGCCTTCGCCTGCTGATGACCACACTCCAGTATCACCAAACCCTGGAGATTGAGGTAACGTGATACATTGGCCGAAAGTTCGCGGTAAGCCGCCAATCCATCCGATCCGGGTGAGAGGGCCAGGTGCGGTTCCCAGTCCCTGACATCGCGGTCCAACGACTGTATCTCGGCCGCCGCGATATAGGGCGGATTGGATATGATCAGGTCGAACCCACCCTCAACCGGCTGAAACCAGTCACCGTGACGCAGGTCGATCCGGTCTGTTACCCGATGTATGTCGGCGTTTACAGCAGCAACTTCAAGGGCTGCAGCGCTGAGGTCCACCGCAACCGCGCGGGCGTCGGGCCATTCTGCCAGCAGGGATATGGCAAGAATTCCACTACCGGTGCCAAGATCCAGGATCCGATCCGCAGGCGCGCCCGCAAGCGCCGTTTCGATAAGGGTCTCGGTCTCGGGCCGGGGATCAAGGACATCTTCCGTCACCCGAAATTCACGCCCCCAGAACTCCCGAACACCGATGATCTGAGCCACCGGTTTGCCTCGCGCCCGCGCCGCCACCGCAGCGTGCAACCGCCCGGCCGCCCCGCTGTCGAACACAGCCATCGCCTCAAGCGCCACCTGCATCGGCTGCAATCCCGCGGCCCAGGCGGTCAGGTCGCGGGCGTCGCGGCCCGGAGTGGCGACGCCCGCTTGGCTCAGGTCACGCAGCGCCTTTTGATACGCTTCACGCAGCGATCCGGTCACTGTTCCAACTCTGCCAGTCGCCGGGCCTGATCATCCGCTGTGATCGCATCGATCAACTCGTCGAGGTCGCCCTGCATGACCTGATCCAGTTTATAGAGGGTCAGGTTGATCCGGTGATCCGTGACGCGTCCCTGCGGAAAGTTATAGGTCCTGATCCGCTCGGACCGATCACCCGAACCCACCTGGTCCTTGCGCTCCGCCGCGCGCGCGTCGGCCTGCTGCTGACGTTCAAGATCGTAAAGCCGCGTGCGTAGGACCTGCATGGCCCGGGCACGGTTTGTGTGCTGTGATTTCTCGGAACTGGTCACAACAATACCGGTGGGCAGATGGGTGATGCGCACCGCACTGTCGGTGGTGTTGACATGTTGCCCGCCGGCGCCCGAGGCCCGCATCGTATCAATCCGGATATCACTGGCTGGAATGTCCACGTCCACATCCTCGGCCTGCGGCAACACCGCGACCGTTGCTGCCGAAGTATGGATCCGCCCCTGGGATTCGGTGGCGGGCACCCGTTGGACGCGGTGCACACCGGACTCGAACTTCAACTGCGCAAAGACATCCGTACCGGCAATGTTGGCCACGAATTCCTTAAGGCCACCCAGCTCTGTCATGCTTTCGTCCAACGGCTCAAACGTCCAGCCGCGCCGTTCCGCCAGACGCTGATACATCCGCCGCAGATCGGCCGCAAACAGCGCCGCCTCGTCGCCCCCGGTACCCGCCCGGATCTCGATGATCGCCGGGCGGGCATCGGCGCTGTCTTTTGGCAAAAGAGCGCGTTTTATCGCGCGTTCCTGCTCCGGAAGGTCACTGCGCAACCCCTCCAGTTCTGCGGTGGCCAGCTCCTTCATCTCGGGATCCGCAATCAGCGCTTCGGCCTCGCTGATCTGCACAAGAACACTGCGATAGGCCTGGATCTGCTCGGCCACCGGCTTAAGCTCGGCATATTCCTTACTCAGCGTGGCAAGGTCGCCAGAGCCTGACAACTCACCCAGCTGTGCCTCAACATACTGAAATCGGTTGAGGATCTGGTCCAGCGTGTCGTCCGGGATCATTCGGTGGGCTGGGCTGCCGTCGCCGTCGGCTCTGCCGCCTCTGATGCGGCCCGTGCCGCTTCGGTCGCTTCCTCATCGACAAAAGAATCAATGGCCCCAAGCCAGGCTCGGACACGGGCGCCATTTACGCCCAAGTCACCATAGCCAAAGCGCGATCTGGAATAAATCGCCAAGGTGGATTGCCCTGTGTCTTCAAGGTTGTAGAAGCGTGCGCTGATGTAGTCCGGCAACTGCAGCTGAGGGGTTCTCTGGACATAGGTCAGCCATCCCTCTTCGGGCGTGCCAGCCACGCGCTCGACCCGAGGTTGGCCAATAACAAATGTATCAAACGCCCGCGACAGGGTGATCGCGTCCACCGCATATATCGGCGCCTGCAGATCGACGGGATGTTCGGTAAATTCAGGGATTGCGATGCGAAACGAATTCGGGGTGTCGGAGGGCGGCACTTCAAGCGGATCGACGTGCCAGACAGCCGGGTCATGGGTCACCGTCTGAACCGTATAGGCCAGGTATCCACCAAGTGCGAGGATCCCCAGCAGAATAATCAGGAACATCGTTTTCATGTATTCACTTAACCCGTCGTTTCCAGCTCATCCGAAGGGGCCGTTTGCGCATCTATTTGGCGCGCCTTCTTTTCTACTAATTCAACGATGTGATCGATCATTTTGGCATTGTCGAGGCGATGGTCCTGTTTTCCTGCAAGATAAACCATTCCGTGACCTGCGCCGCCGCCTGTAAAGCCGACATCGGTCATCAGTGCCTCGCCCGGCCCGTTTACCACGCAACCGATTATGGACAGGCTCATGGGGGTCTTCACATGTTCCAGACGCCGTTCCAGTTCAGCCACCGTCTTGATCACATCGAAACCCTGGCGCGCGCAGGATGGGCAGGAGATTATGTTCACGCCCCGATGCCGCAAGCCCAGAGACTTGAGGATCTCAAAGCCGACTTTCACCTCTTCGACCGGATTGGCCGAAAGGGATACACGGATCGTGTCGCCGATCCCCATCCACAACAGGTTCCCCAAGCCAATTGCAGATTTAATGGTGCCCGAGACAAGGCCCCCGGCTTCGGTAATGCCAAGGTGGATCGGTGCGTCGGTCGCATCCGCCAGCCCCTGATACGCCGCCGCTGCCAGAAACACATCCGACGCTTTCACTGAAATTTTGAATTCGTGAAAATCATTGTCCTGAAGGATATTGATGTGCCGCAACCCGCTTTCGATCATCGCCTCAGGGCAAGGCTCGCCATATTTCTCAAGCAGGTCTTTTTCAAGGCTACCGGCATTCACCCCGATGCGGATCGAACACCCATTGTCCTTCGCGGCCTTTATAACCTCGCGCACGCGCACGTCAGACCCGATATTTCCCGGGTTGATGCGCAGACAGGCCGCGCCAGCAAGCGCCGCCTCGATCCCGCGTTTGTAGTGGAAGTGAATGTCAGCAACCAGGGGAACCGGGCTTTCGCGCACAATCTCGTGCATCGCCTTGGTCGAGGCTTCGTCCGGACAGGACACGCGAACGATATCGGCCCCCGCATCCGCGCATTCCCTGATCTGGGAAAGTGTACCGGCCACATCGTGGGTCAGCGTATTGGTCATCGTCTGAACACTGATCGGGGCTGTTCCACCCACGGCGACCGGGCCCACGTGGATCTGTCGGCTCTTGCGCCGGTAGATATTTCGCCAGGGTCGGACCGGATTCAGAGACATGGCTGCCTGGGTTCCACTTTCACGTTCACATATGTGATACTGTACAGTCTATGGCTTGTCACCCAAGCGCTACCCTATCGCCTTACTCTTGCGCGGTGTCCAAGACAAGTGTGCTGACTGTTGCCTGAATGACCTCGGGCGGATCTGTGACCTCGGGCCAGGCGCCCGATATCTCGTCAGGGATCAGTGACACGTCCTTCACGACCGAGGCGCTGTTGCCCAAGGGACCATAGGCGACGCTGTCGACCAGGAGGTAGACCGAGCCAGAGTTTCCGGCCCGCAACAAGGGTGCGTCCGCGTCCGGCGGAAGACTGTAAATCTCGCCGATTTCCAGAATTTTCTCGAACAATACCGTCCCGTCGCTCTGGTACACACGAACCCAGGCTGGCTGGCGTGCCACCACGTTAACGGTCGGCGGGCCAACCTGCTCGCGCACAACCGGTTTCTCGGCCACAGCCATCGCGACAAGTGTATCGATCGGGACATCATCCTCTTCCGCGCGCAGATCATTGGCGTAAAGCCCGGCACGCCGCGGATCGATCTCGACAATCGGGCCATCGCGTGCATCCACAACCGGTATGGTGAGTTCGCGCGGTTGGTAGAGGCGCGTCAGATCCGAGTCACTCGCGACGGGTGCCGCACTGCCCGTTGTCAGCGCGACCTCCTCCACACCCAGGCCGGGAGCAGTGAAATCGGCAATGTCAGAAAGCGTTTCGGGGCGTTGCTCAACCGGTGCGATGGTCACGCGCTGAACGGTTTGCAGAACCCTGTACCCCCCGTATCCGACACCGGCGGTCAGCAGGGTCAGAACGATAAGCGAGCCAATGGCCGAGATCGACATCCGCTCAAAAAAACCTGGTGTCAACTCGGCCGCAGGTTTGTAGACCGGGCGCATCAGCGGGTCGTCAATGCTGGGTTTTTGCGACACAGTGGACACAATTTGCCCAGCGGCCGACTTCTTGACCTGCATCCCTGCGTTCACACCGTGAAAGCCGCTCTCATCGCAAAACCGGGCGAAAACAGCCTCGGCATCCAGTCCCAGATACCGTGCATAGGATCGCACGTAGCCCGCGATAAAGCCCTGGTTCGGAAAAACCGCCGGATCGCAGTTCTCAATCGCGGCGATATAGGCCGCGCGTATGCGCAGGTCCCGCTGAACGTCCAGCAGGGATTTTCCGAGCGTTGCGCGCTCTCCACGCAGCTCATCGCCAAGCCGGACGTCGTAGTCGTCGTACCCTTTGACAACAATTTGATCGATATCGCTGCTCATTACCTCGAGCGAAACCTTTCATTTGGCTATCCGCTTTACAGCCGAATCGCCGACATATGCCTGTAAACGTCTTTTTGCACATAATAACACTTACGCAACCATATGTAGACAAGGGATTTTTAGATCTCGCCCAATGGTAAACGGGCGCATCTGCGACACCTTGTACCTGCCATGCATAACATCCAATCCCAAACGCGGCACGTATACATATCCAAACGCAGGAGAGCAGTATGAGTTTCGTGGCGGAGTATGGTTGGATTTGGGGCATCAGCCTGGCAGGGTTTCTGGCGCTCTGGCCACTCAGCCTGCTGCGGCGGGACTGCAGCGTGGTGGACTTTTGGTGGGGTCCCGGCTTTGGCGCCATGGCGCTGGCAATATGGTGGACGTTGGGTCGTCCGGTCGACGGGTTTACCCTGGCGATGCTGATACCGCTGCTCTTTTGGTCGGCGCGCCTAGGCATACAACTGGGGATACGGCGTATCCGGGAGGGGCATGAGGATCCCCGGTATGCCGAGATGCGGGCCGCGCGGTCGCCGAACTGGGCGATGAAGAGCCTCTTTATGGTCTTTGTGTTGCAGGCCGTGGTTCAGGGTCTGGTCGGTGTTGGCGTGCTTGCGGGTTTGGCAGCTGCGCCAAGCGCACAGGTGACCTGGGCAGTGATCGCGCTATCCGGTCTGGCTATGGCCGCAGCACTTTTCGAGATGATTTCCGATGTGCAACTCGACATATACCGCGCAAAAGTTCCCACTGGCGGATTGCTCACGTCAGGCTTGCGGTCCCATGTACGGTACCCCAGCTATTCAGCCGAGATCGTGTTTTGGGTCGCTCTCAGCCTTATGGGTGTCCTCGCGGGGGTCTGGTGGTCTGTTCTGTCGGCAGTATTGGTTGTAGTATTACTCAGGTACGTGTCGGGTGTGACGATCCTGGAAGAGCGGATGGCGCGCACCCGCCCGGATTTTGAAGCGTATCAGAATTCGGTTCCGGCACTTTGGCCTCAATGGAAACGGGTTTTCGGCCGGGGACCATCTCAGACCAGCACACCGGCGGAGTAAAACTTCCGGAAGCCTTGGGCCTGCTGTCCGCAGGACAATGCATCTAGCGCAAACCGGATCGCATCGCGCCGATCGGATACCCGTGTTCCCGGATGCCAGCCTGCATCGAGGATATCATAACACCGTGGACGAAGAGATTTAGGCTATCGCTTACCCGTGTTTGCCAAATGCGTACAAGGGATAGCGCGTACAACCTCCCGCCGTCAGGTTATCGTCAAAACCGGGGCCAGCGGGATGATCTGAGAAAACCACGCCTGAAGAGTGTCTGACGTTCATCCTGAACAATTCTGCCCCAGCGGAATTCAAAGATTTCTATGCGTTGGGTGACAGATCAACTATCTGTCTGCACACACGCCGAATTGGGATTCTCGCTGCTCCAAGCGCTGCACATTGCCCCGGTCGAAACGGATGCCGATCACAGCCGCATATATGCTGGGGGCCATCTTGCGCGGACAACCGCGGTTAGTAGATATATCTGATCTGATCCGTCCAGAACCGCTCAACATCGCGCAGCGTTTTGTTCAGCTCCAGGATTTTGTGTTCTTCGACACCGCCCTTTTGCGAAATTGTCGAGGCATGGCGCTCAAACAGATCACCGACAATCTTACAGATGCCCCGCCCTTTTTCGGTCAGCCGTACCCGCACGGCACGTCGATCTATGTTGCATTTCTGGTGATGCATATAGTCCGCTTCGACCAGTTTCTTCAGATTGTAACTGACGTTCGAACCCTGATAGTATCCGCGGGTTTTCAGCTCCCCCGCGGTCACCTCATTGTCACCGATGTTGAAGATGAGCAAAGCCTGAACCGAATTTATATCAATGATACCAAGACGTTCAAACTCATCCTTAATCACATCCAGCAACAATCGGTGGAGCCGTTCCACCATGCTCAACGTGTCCAGATAGCGCGGAAAGAACGCAGAAGCGGACTGCCCCGTCTCCGTGCTTGTATGATCCATTGCTAAGTTCATATCTGTCATCCATTCTCAACAAGGTTTCCCAAGTCATGATGGATAAACAAGAATAAGCCGTTAATTGAGCACAACCGGTATCGAGTGTCAGATGTCGTGAAAAGCCTGCACTGCACCGATGGTCGCACGATGTGTCTCCGGCGCCGTCGCCTGGCCGGTTATCCAGGTATAGAGATCCTGATCATTCTCCTGCAGGAGGGCTTCGTATGCGTCAAGCTGCGCCGGTGACAGCGTTGCAAGCATGCTGTCGGAATAAGGTCCCAGAATAAGGTCCATTTCCTTGGTACCGCGCCGCCAACTGCGCATCCCAAGTTTTTTGCGGCGGACCGACGCCTCCTCCTTGCCGGTGCTCACTCGGCCAGGGCCAGCAGGCGCCGTTCGAGCCTGAGGGTGCGGGCCGTCAGATCGCCCTGCAGGTCCCGGATCTCGCGCAACTCGTCGATCAGCGCCTGCCAATCGGTTCCGTTTTCGCCGTCCTCCTGCGCGCGGGTACGCACACCCGGTCCGTCACCGCTCATCAGCCAGATCATCGAAACGTTGAGCACACCGGCAAGCATCTGAAGTTTATTCGCCCGGGGTTCGGACCTGTCATGCTCCCAACTGGTCAGGGTCTGCGGGCGGATCCCCAGACGGCGGGCCAGTTGCGCGCTTGTCATGCCCATCGCGTCCCGGGCGGCGACAATCCGGTCGCCAAACGTTGCTGTTGCCTCGGAATAGTCGTCCTGTGGATCCAGATGGTCGGCATATGTCACGTCAGAAGTCCTCCGCTCGCCCCTTTCCTAGGGCGATGACATGGAACTGACAAGGCCCGCTGCGCCAACTGCGACAGTCGGTGGCGTGGTTCCGCCCTTATCCCAGCAACAGGCGGGGCAACCAGAGCACAATACCTGGAAAGGCGATCAGACCGGCGATGGTCAGGGCATCCGCGACAAAGAAGGGTGCCGCGCCCCGGAAAACGTCCTGGACCGAGATATCCGGGCGCACCCCGGCGACCACGAAACAGTTCAGCCCGATCGGCGGAGTGATCAGACAGAGCTCGGCCATCTTCACAACGATAATCCCGAACCAGATCGCGCACTCGACCGAGGACAGTCCGAACGCGCTGTCGGCAGCCGCCACCCCTTCGCCCCCGTTCAGAGCGATCACCGCCGGATACACCACAGGCAGCGTCAGCAGAAGCATCCCGATCGCATCCATAAACATGCCCAAGACCGCATAGGCCAGCAGGATCAGGACGAACGTCAGCATTGGATCCTGTTCCAGGGTAGAGATCCAGTCGGAAAATGCGCCCGGCAGGTCTGCGAACCCCAGGAACCGGACGTATATCAGGACCCCCCAGATGATGGTGAATATCATGACCGCAAGCTTCGCCGTCTCAAGCAAGGCGTCCTTTAGCTGCGGCCAGCGCATTCCCCGCCACAGCGCCATGCAGAACACAACAAAAGCGCCCAACGCCCCGCCCTCGGTCGGAGTGCCCCAGGCGTCGCCACCAAAGGGATTGTAGATAAAGACGATGATGATGAAGACGACAAAGAAAATCGGCATCGCTGGTGGCAGCGAGATCAGACGTTCGCGCCAGCTGAATCCACTGACCGGGGGACCGAAATTATGAAAGACCAAGGCCATGCCGATGACCAGTCCAGCATAGATCACAGCCGAGAATGCGCCCGGAAGAAAGCCGGCGAGCAACAGCGCACCGACATCCTGCTCAACGATGATCGCATAAATCACGAGGATGGCCGATGGCGGGATAAGCGAGGCCAGGGTTCCTGCCGCGGCCACGACCCCAGCGGCAAATCTCCGGTCATAGCCGACCTTGAGCATCTCGGGGATGGCGATGCGGGCGAATACGGCCGAGGTTGCAACCGAGGCGCCGGATACGGCCGCGAAACCGGCGGTCGCAAACACGGTCGAAACGGCCAGCCCGCCGGGCAACCAGCCAACCCACCGTTTTGCAGCCTCAAACAGCGCTTTGGTCAGGCCCGCATAGTAGGCAAGGTAGCCGATCAGGATGAATGTGGGTATGAGGCTCAGTGCTTGGCTTGCTACTTTGGAATGTGGCACCGTTCCTGCGGTTTGGGCGGCAACCCCCAACGCCCATGTGAACTCGGCCGGGTCATATCCCTTCTTTGACCAGAATATCCAGATCAGGCCAAAGACCCCGGCCAGTGCCGCGGCAAACGCAACCCGCATGCCCAGAACGACCATCACCAAAAGGCCGCCGGTGACCCAAAGCCCTATTTCGATTGATGTCATGGCCGCGCTCCGGGGTCTTGGTCAAAACCGGACACTGTTTCGGCTTCTTTGGCCGCGACAGTGGCCGCATCCTCGATCAGGGGCACCGCGACCGGGTGCTCCAACCCGCGCCGGATTGCAACGGCATACCCCCATAGCTGGAGGATCAGTCGGAGGGAGAGAACCGAGAACGCCACCGGGACGATCAATTTCGCGGGCCAGAGCGGCAGCCGGATGTCAAAGCTGCTGTCCCGGCTCCACAACGGCGCGGCAAAATCGAACGACCGCTGGAAGTGCATCCATGAGCCCCACACAAGCAAAAGCATCAGGACGAGCATCAGAAATGTACTGATAAACTCGGCGATCCACAGCGTTCTGCCCTGCAGCCGTCCGACCAGGATGTCCATACGGATATGCCCGCCCAGTCTTTGGGTATAGGCGACGCCCACAAAGGCGATCAGCGGCATGGCCTGTTCAATCCAGTCCACATAGCCGGGCAACGGTTGTTGCATGAAGTTGCGGCCGCCCACGCTCACCACGGCCAGTAACATCAGGCTGAACACGGCAAGTCCGCCCAGCAGCGCCAGATTTGTCTCGAGCTTAAACAACAGACGGTCCAATCGGCTAAGCCGCGAACCGTCTTCCAATACCGAGGAGGATCCCGCCATATCAGGCGTGTCGAAGGTGGGGCGGCTGGACCGCCACCCCTATTGTCGCTTTAGCTGCCCTCGCCGATCAGGCCGGTCACCAGATCATAGAGCTCCTGCGCCGGCAAACCGCGACCGGCGTTTTCCTCGATCCAGGATGCTGCGGCCGGACCGGCAACAGCTTCGCGGAACGCGGTCAGGCTGGCTTCGTCATAGGTGATCTGTTCGATCCCCTTTTCTTCCAGCACCGGGCCCCCGGCGCTCATGGTCTGGTTGTTGTAGTAGTCCACGTAATAGGCGAGCGACTCATCAATTGACGACATCAACGCATCGCGATGCGTGTCGCTGAGCGCGGCAAGCGCGTCGCTGTTGGCAACCACCGGGCAGTTGACCGTTCCCGGGTTCAGGTTGGTCGTCCACCAGGTCGCGTTCTCAACGGTGCCGAAGGACATATGTGCATGCGGCGCAAAGCTTACGGCCTTCACAACGCCTGAGTCCATGGCCTGACGCACCTCGGACGCGCTCATCGATGTGGGAACGGCCCCGATCGCAGCCATGGCCGCGCCAATGCCACCGGTCGCCCGTACGGCCAGGCCCTTGTAGTCATCAAGGGTTTGCGGCGCGTCACCCACGCCAACGATATTGTACTGCGGCAGCGGGCTTGGCATCAGCAGCGTTGCGTTCCAGCGCCCCAGATCGTCCTGCGCGGCGGGATGATTGTACACCGCCATCGAAACCTCGATCTCTTTCTCCAGGCTGTCCACACCCAGGAACGGCAATTCCAGCACGGTGATGGAGGGGTTCTTGTCGGCGTGATATCCAGCGCAGAACTGCGCCATCTCGAACGCACCAATCGAGATCCCGTCCAGGTTTTCGGTGTTCTTGCTGAGGCCGCCATAGGAGATATTCAGCGTGAACTCCCCACCGGTCTTTTCGCTGACCAGTTCCGCCAGCTTTTCGACATGTTCGGTAAAGGCCCGGCGCTTGCCCCACAGCGACACATTCCATTCAACCGCAACGGCCTCTGCGGCAAATCCAAAGGTAACGACGCTGGCGACGGCCAGACCTGTGAAGGTATTTGTTTTCATCACTATAGCTCCCTGATTGTTATCCGGTCCGCCCGAAAGGCTGGCACGGTGCGTTATACAGTCTTCTGTTTTCCGCAAGCGGCGCCGAATTGCAACGGGGAAGCACCGCCGAGCCCTGTTTTAGGGGGCCCGGCGGCCAGGTTCAGATCAATTCGATGTCGTTGAACAGGATCTTGCGGGCTGTAACGTCCTCGATCAGCAGACTGTCGACGGAGTTGAAGGTCAGCAGGTATCCGTCATCCGTGACCTCGCCCAGGCTTTTGATCGCTTTGCGGACCGACAAACCGCCGCCCCAGAGGTCCTCATCCAGGCGGATGGTATCCACATTGTCTTCGAAATCCTCGATCCGGTCATTGCGCATCTTGCCCGAAAACACAAATGTATCTTCGTCCGCGCCACCGTTGAGCCGGTCATCGCCCCGTCCACCCGAGATCACATCCCGGCCGTCGCCACCGAGTACACGGTCGGCGGCATCGCCACCGCGCAGGGTGTCATTGCCGTCACCGCCAAGCACCTGATCGCGCCCGCGACCGCCGATGACAAGGTCGTTGCCGCTTTCGCCCGAGACGACGTCCGCACCGTCACGCCCTTCGATACGGTCGTTCCCGGTCCCCCCATAGATGCGATCGTTGGCCATGCTGCCAAACAGCTTGTCATTGCCGCCATACCCGTCGAAACGAACACCTTCGGCACCGGCCAGCATGGTATCGCCTTTTTCGGTTCCGCGGACCCGTTCGATGCTTGAGACCGTGTCGGTATCGCCGAACCCGTCCACAATCTTGCCGGTTTCAAGGTTCGCATCGATGGCACCGCGGCCGCCATACTGAACATCCTTGCGGTAGTCTGCAGTATCAAAGCTCAGGTCAGATCCGTTCAGCGTGTCGTCGCCACCAAGCGCCTGAAACTGTTGAAATTCCCGGTTATCCGCGCCCTGGATCCTATCGGCAAAGGATGTGCCTCGAACGACCTCAATGTTGGTTAGCGTGTCCCGATCACCAAAGCTGTCGCGGGCAAACTCCTGGGCCAGGTTCACGACCACACCGCGCGTCGTACCGTAGAACTCCTCCTCGGCGCTATAGTGCACTTCGTCATCATCGGAACCGCCATTCAAGCGATCCCGCCCGGCACCGCCTATAAGGACATCCTCGCCACTGCCGGTGTTGATACGGTCATTACCATCATCACCGTTTACAGTGTCGTCGCCGCGACCCGAATTAAGCGTTTCGCCCGCCGTTGAGCCCAGGACATCATCATCCTCCGTCACCTCAGGTGAACCAAAGCTGTCGAACGCGATGTTTCGACCGGGCTGGAAGGGCCCGGAAGTGACCGGTCCGGCGGTATCGATGCTGTCCAAGAAGTTCTGCAATGAGGACAGGGTGGAAAAGTCAATCCTGTCGCCGGCCATCTGGATCACATGATCGATACCTGCGGACTCATCGTAGAAGATAAGGAGCGTGGTGCTTTTGCCGTTGCCCCACCGGACAACGCCGATGTTATCCTCAACATCAGGGCCGAAGTCCTCCAACCGCCGGCCATCAATGGAGGCGATGACATCACCGGCATCAATGTCTACTTCGGCCAGTGAATCTGGTGACTGCCTGATAATCGAGTAGTTGAATGACCGTTCTCCGTCGAGCGCGACAACGCGAAACTCCATCGGTGTTGTCGAAACGGCGGTGCGGCCATCGTCGCCAATGTTAAGCGAATGACCAGAGTAGATAAAGCTCGTCATGTGGGACTCTATGAACATATTCATATTCACCCGTAGCGCGGGCCGGTCCAATGGGTCGCAGAATAGTGTTTACAATGTGCTTAAAATGGAACCGTAATCAGTAACTCAGTATAAATTTCCCTTTTTAGTTAATCAGTGTGGGATCTCGCAAAGGCGATACCCAAATCCAACGCTACCCGCACGTTTTTTGACACTGTAGATAACAGCTGAAAACGGTGGCCTGTTTTTGCCGACCCTCAGATAGAGTCCGACAACATTGTGACGTGGGCGGTACACGCCTATCCCAAGCCGATACTGTCTGGATGTGGCGCGGTTGACGGGGCTCGAACCCGCGACCTCCGGCGTGACAGGCCGGCACTCTAACCAACTGAGCTACAACCGCATCCCATGCCCAAGGACTCTGCCGCTTGGGTTCGCCTCTTCTACGGACCCGGCAGGTCAGGGTCAAGCGCCGAAATCATCGTTGCGACCCCCATGGACAAAGCTACCTTCTACCAAATTAAACGGCGCGTTCCCGAGGGGACGCGCCGTCTGGTTGTACCAATGGGCGAGGCGCCTGTTGAGCAGCGCCGCGACCGGATATCAGAGGAGTGTATCTTCGTAGATAATTCCCTCCATAACGGTATCCATGTCCTCGCCGATCCGGATGAGGAAGTTATCCGGTCCCGAGATCCGCGTGAACACCCAACCCTGGCCCGAGCCCTTCTCTTCGAACTCGAAGTCGTCCGGACCGGCGCCAAGGGCCGACAGATCCAGCAGGTCACCCTCGGACGGGGTAAAGGTTTCGATGCGATCAAGCGCGTTGCGGGTCGAGTCCTCCGGCGAGTCGACGATATAGACGTCCGCGTCCGGCGTGCCCTGATAGGTGACCTGAGCACTTGTCAGTTCGATACCGTCCACCGGTACAGGCGTGCCCACGGATACCGTCACCGTCGCGGTATCAAAGCCGGTGACACCGTCACCGATCTGATAGGAGAAGGTATCCTGCCCCGTGAAGCTGGCCAGCGGTGTATAGACCAGCTCATTGTCGGTCAGAACGATGGTTCCGCCATTTGCGCTGGTCGTGTCGAAATCGGTGATCTCGATGGTATCGCCGTTGGCATCACTATCGTTGTCCAGCACGTCGATCGACACCGGGGTGTCGGTGTTGGTGTTCGCGCTGTCATCGATTGCATTCGGGGGCACTTCGCCCTCGACCGCGTAGACAATCCCGTTCTCGATATCGCTTGTCGGCTCATCCACCCGCAGCCTGAACCCGTCGGGCCCGTCGATGCGGGTAAAGACCCAGGATTGCCCCGTGCCTTTTTCGGTGAACGTGAGGTCGCCTTCGGTCAGGCCCAGGGCCGAGACATCGATCTTGTCCCCCTCAAGGGTGTTGAAGGCCCGGATCCGATCCAGCGCATTCTGGGTTGAATCGTTGGGATCGTCGACCAGATACACATCCGCGCCGCCGGTCCCCTGATAGGTCACCTTGGCCGATGTAAGCTCGATACCTTCGACCGGATCGGGTTCACCCGTCACCGTTACCGTCACCAACCCGTTATCGTCCAGTCCGGTGCCATCCCCCACGGTGTAGCTGAACACATCGGTCCCGGTGAAACCGTTGCCGGGTGTGTAAACCAGGGTATCGCCCTGCTGGACAATCGTACCGCCGTTGGCCGTGGTGCTTTGGAAATCGTCGATCTCCAGATCATCGCCGTTCGGGTCACTGTCATTGGCCAGAACACTGATGATCACAGGCTGGTTCTCTTCGGTCGTGGCCGTATCGTTGGTGGCACTTGGTGGCAGCGGGTTCTGACTTATGCCGTCAACGGTCACAGTGACTGTCGCGGTGTCCTCAAGCCCGCCTTCATCGGCAACGGTGTAGGAGAAGGTATCGACCCCTTCGAACCCGGCACCCGCGGTGTAGACCAGCGTATCGTCGGAGGTGTCCGAGGTTCCGTTGTCGTCCAGCACGATCGTCCCGCCATTGCTGGTGGTCTGGTCGAAGTCGGCAATCGAAAGGTCATCGCCATTCGCATCGCTGTCATTGGCCAGAACATCCAGGATCAGCGGTGTCTGGGTGACCGTCGACCCGCTGTCATCCTCGGCGACCGGCGGAACCGGGTCAGCGGAGCCGAAGATCAGACCCTGCTGCACCACCGACAGCGGCTCGTCCACCCTGAGGCGGAAACCGCTGGGTCCGTCGATCCGGGTAAACACCCAGGCCTGCCCGGTCCCACGCTCGACAAAGGTCAGATCATCGATTGTCAGCCCAAGGGCCGAGAAGTCGATCTTATCACCCTCGGTTGGTGTGAACTCGCGGATACGGTCCAGTGCGCTGGTGGTCGAGTCGGTCAGAGCATCGATCACATAGACATCAGCGCTGGACGTGCCCTCATACACCACCTGTTGCGGTGTAAGTTCGATCACATCCGGGTCGGTTGGTGGTGCATCGCTGACCGGCGTTTCAGTCGGGTTGGTCAGATATTCCCGCTCAACCTCGCCAATCGCAAAACCATCCCCGTCTATGGCCACAGCCGAGATTGCAATCGGTGACACATCGTCCCCATCGAAGGAGACACCGGATTCCGTGTCGACATAGTCGAATACACCGCTGGGCACCGTAACTGTCCCGTTGTTGCCGATCGTGACCTCGATGGTTTGGATATCGAAGGCATTATTGACCGGGAACTCGGGGTTTGACAGCGCCAGACGGTCATCCACCAGTTGGCTGACGCCCGCGTCGGTGTTTTGAACCGGTTGGAAGCCCTTCGAGAGCACCACCTGGACCACCTGTCCAGGGACACCGCTTATCTGGATCACCGGCTCGGTCCCACCATAGGTTCCACTGCCGTCGTTCACAGTCAGACTGACCGGTACAGGCGCCTGCCCCTCAATCGCGCGGCCAATGGACCCTGCCTGTGTACCGCTGTTACCAAGCACACCTTCGGCTGTTGAACCGTCGTCAAAGAGGACGAAGAACCGCGACCCGGCCACTTCGGCGCCCGACACACCACCAACGTCCCAATCCGGGACTGAGTTGGTGTCCACGAGGCCCTTGAGAAGACCGGCGATGGAGTTGGGGTCCATATCACCGGCAAAACTCACCACCTCACCGCTTTCAAAGCCGCCATCGGCTGTTCCGGCCTTCAGCAGCAGCCCACGGAAGCCACCCGTCGCCGGGTTGCCCGACCCGGTGGTGTTTGGCAGCGGCGCATCACCGGGCAGGAAGTAGCTTCCCGCGCCATCGAAGAACGCCCCGGTGTCCGGATCGCCCTGGTTATCGACGACAAAGGGTTTGGCGGTGGTGTCACCGCCTGTGCCGTCAAAGTCGACGACCGAGTCCCCGAACACCGCGTCGCGGAAGTCGATGAAGACGGCCGCAATGCCCTTGTCTCCGGTGTTTGTCACCTTGAACGATCCGGAACCGAAGTTCGAACTCTGGACGTTGTCCACAGTGGACATGACATCCAATACCGCTGAACCGACGGCCGAAGGCGCATACGATCCACCTGTCGCCACGCCGTCCGAGGCATCCAGTTCGCTGATCAGCTCAAGGCCAAAGTCATCCCCCTCGGGCGGAAGAACATCCGCTTCAGTCAATGACAGCGACAGGTCTGACAGAACCACGTTATAGGCCCCGCCACCTCCAAAGTCGGTGCTGGTGATGCCGAACGCCGGATCCGGCGCGCCGGGCAGATCAAGCAGCGCATTGGCCATGGGCGTCCCGGGCGGGATGCTCAGCGGCGCAGTCGACAACTCGCCCAGAACATTGCCCTGATCGTCCTTGTAGACCGCCGTGCTTTGGATCTGTACCGCACCATTGACGATATTGGCCTTCATCGTCAGATCAACCTCGGCATAGTTGGTGCCCGTCACACCGTCCGGATAGGCAGGTTTTGGCACGCTGCCCGCACTGCCAGCACCCGACAGCTCCAGCCCCGCGCCGGGGTTACCGGTCGTCAGCTTGACGAAGTCCGCGCCTGTGGTCCCCGGTGCCCCGGTAAGGGAGAGGATCAGGCCGAACTGCGAGAATTGGACCAGCGGATCCCCCCCAAAGGCTGGGTTATCAAAGGTACCCGACAGCTCGAAGCTCTGGCCACCTGTCTCGGCAAGGAAGATAAAGCCGCTGTCCGCCGACGAGGTATCGTCATTGGTTGTCTCAACGACCAGCTTACCGTTCTGGACAGTGGCCGGATTGGTCAGCCCCGATGGCCCAAAGGCACCGTTTGTCGTGTAGTCCAGTTCGGGGGAGCCATCTGCCGTTTGCGCGACCCCGGTGAACCCTGCCTCGAACGGTGTGGCACCGTCAGCCAGTCCCGAAAAGTCAAAGACAATCGGGGTGCCTTCTTCCACAACCGGCGGAGCCAGCGATTCAGCACGATAGGCCTCACGGTCATCCAGATTGGCAATACCATCACCGTCGATATCATCGTCGGCACTGTTCAGTGTCGTGTCGCCGTCCAGATCACCATCCAGCGCCAGCGGATCGCCGACCTCGACATCGTCATCCTCGATATCGACCGTATCGGACCCGTCGGCATAGCCGGTTGCCGTCGCTGTAACCGTAATAGTTTCAAGCGCTTCGACAATTTCATCGTCAACAACCGTCAAGGTGACGTCGATGCTGGTGATCTCATCCGGGAAGGTTGCCGTCGGGGGAACGGTCGCACTCGTCGGATCGCTGCTGGTGAGCTGAACCTCCAATATGCCCGCGCCGCCGTCGTTGCGGGTGATGGTGACCGTCGCGGTGCCATCCGGCTCCGAGATCGTGTCCGCATCAATGCTGACGGTGAGCGCCGGGCCATCGTCCTCGGTCACCGTGCCGCTTGCGCTGTTCACGACCGGATCGATGGTCGCAAACGCCGCTGGCGCGTCAACAAGCGTGACCGTTACAACGTCAGGACCGTTGGCGACATCATCGTTGGCGACAGGGATCGAAAGCGATGCTGTCCCATCCACAAACACCACACCTGTAACGGGCGTCTCGGTGGTCCCACCATCCAGACTGATAACAAGGTCAAGGTTGCCGCTGAAACTGTTCGTGGCGGATAAGCCAAACTCCAGCAGCGTATCACCGCTATCCCCGTCCTCGACAACAGGTGCCACCGGCGCCGAGATCGAAACCTCGGTCGTATCCAGCGATTTGATGGTGAGGAAGTCGAAGTTTGCGGTGATCTCGTTGCTGTTTCCAGCATTAAAGTCAGTGATCACGACCCCATAGCCAATCCCGCCGGATCCGCCGGTCGCCGGATTGTTCCCGGCAATCGCATCCGCGAAATCACTGTCGGGGTCGATGAAGACCGGATCGGTGGTCACAGTTTCGATGATCGCGCCGTCAGCATCGAGGAAGTTTACGACGCCGACAACCTGACCAGCGGTCGGCGCGTCCGTGACGTTGGCTGTGGTGACCGATGTATCAACAGTCAGGCTGATCTCGTAATCCACAACCAGCGTCAGGTCCAGGCTCAGCGGATAGTTCGGACCACTACCGCCCGTCCCGGCAAGGAGGGTATTCTCGCCCGCCAGTTGAACCCGAGGCGCGT
Source organism: Pseudomonadota bacterium (assembly GCA_039190275.1). Taxonomy (GTDB): domain Bacteria; phylum Pseudomonadota; class Alphaproteobacteria; order Rhodobacterales; family Rhodobacteraceae; genus Halovulum. The sequence goes on from JBCCYF010000012.1 coordinate 45,498, forward strand.
TACCGCCGTCGTCACTCACAACGAGTTTGATGTACTGGTCCACGGTTCCAGTACCAACCTGAACCCCGAATTGTTCGAACCCGTTCGTGCTGCTCTGCTTGCTGGCAAAGTCAGGGCTGGACACCGAGGTCGAGACCTCAAAGACCTCAACCCCCGAAACATCAACCGCCGACTGATAGTTGTCGCGGATCGTGTTGTTCACATCCGTGCCGTCACCGAAGCTGTCCTCTGGCGAGGACTTGATCGACAGCACACCGCCCGAGATCGACACATCTTCCTCAAGCGTGCGGTCGCCATAGGGGTCCGTCGGGCTTGCGCCCGGTTCGGCGAAGTTCGGGTTCACCAGGATACCCGAGAACCCGCCATCCGCGTCGAACGGATCTTCGGTAGGTGTATTGAAGTCCTGGGTGACCTCGCCACCCGGCTCGAGCACGTTGTCCAACCCGTTCTGTGCGTCGAAGGCAAAGGGATCGGCTGTATCCGGTGTGCCGTCGCTGTCGATATCGCTGGGACCCGATGGATCCTCTTCAACGACAAACCGCAGCGTCGGCGTGCCCGGACCGGCCCCCTGATTCAGCCAGACCGTGACCTCACCCGTCAGGGGCAGATCAAATGCCGGCAGAGAGGCGCCGGAACCCGGGTCAAAAATGCCACCCTGGGACATGATATCCAGCAGGTTGGTGGTGCCATCGGCTTCGCCGGTCCCGTAGATGATGGCGCCCAGCAACCCCGCGTCATTGTCCGGCGCTCCGGTGACCGGATCAACGGTGATCTGGTCGCCCAATTGGATCGCGAGGAAACCATCCGGACCCACCGGATTTTGGTTGTCATAGCCATCCAGGAAGATACCGGTCAGCAGCCCGCCTTGGGGTATCGTGAAGGTGAAGTAATCACGATCCCGCACACCGTTTTCGCCGTCGATTTCGCCTTCCTGCGTCGCCACGACCACATTGTCACCGATGGTCAGGATGCCACCGTTGGTGGGCAGAAGGCGTTCATCCGAGATCTCGACCTCCTCCCCGAACAAGGTATCCAACGGCGGATCGTAACTCGGTTCCCCGCCTGCCACGATTTCGATCCCCCGAACCGCTGGGTTGTTGAATTCATCATGCAGGAAGTCGAGGTTGAGCGTGCCATCCGTAACTTCGGCCGTCACCGAAAGCAGGAAAGCATTGTTGCCGGTTCCCCCGTTGCCGCTGCCACCCAACGCGAAGAGATCGATGTTGTCAAAAGTGGCCGGGACGACCCCCTCAACCGCAACATCGAAACTGCGCCCATTGGGTACGCTTTGAGTTTCCGATCCCTCGGCGAGATACAGGTTTACAGTGTAGAGGCCGTTCTCAAGATTGAACTCATAGGCCATCTCGGCTCCGGACGGCTGGTCAAAGCGTTCGGTGCCAAAGATTGCCGCTGGGGCGTCATTCACATCCGCAGGATCGACCAGAATGGCCGTATTGGAACTGAACGTGCTCTCCCCCCCTGCGACCAGGAACGGGGTCGGGTTCGGGTTCTGATCCGCCAGCCAGTTCGGCCCCTCATCGGTTGACGCAACCTCGGCGCCGCCGGAGTTGATCCGGACCAATACGTCGCCCGGCGCAGCATCATCATCCTGGATGGTCACCGTCGCAACGGTGGACGAGCCCAGATTGGCATTTTCACTGACCCCGGTGATCGTGACGATGAAGCCCTCGTTCAATTCACCAAGAGTGTCATCGAGGATGGTGAGCGGGATTGTCAGATCGGCTGAACCGCCCTGAATGCTCTTGGTGTCGGTATAGACACCGTTCTCGAAGATGGCAGAGCTGGAGTCATATGCGTAGTCACCGTCCGGGCCCGCGGTGGCACCACCCGTTGGTGTGATTGTGAACTCAATGTCCACGATCTCATCATTGGGCACGATGATATCGGTGGTGATTGAAATCGACAATTCGCCCGCATCCTCGGGCAGGACCTGCGCCGTGTTCAGGATGTCCACAACCGGTTTAGGGTCGCTGACAGCGCCGGTAAGCTGAATGATTTCAATGGCGTTGACCAACGGGTTTTCGATGTCGTGCAGGAACTCGATGTCCAGACTGCTGTCCTCGACAACGAGTGTCTGGGACAGCATGCCGCCAACCTGATGTCCAAACTGCTCGCTCAGGTCGATGTCGCTGAAGTACTCGAACCCTTCGATTGCTATGTCGAACACCCGCTCGTCCGGCTCGCTGGTGCCATCGAAACCGTTTCGCACAAACAGGTTGACCTGATAGGTCTGGCCCGCCGTGACGTCGAAGTTCCAGAGCATCTCGGACCCCGCCGGCGGATCCCAACGCTCCAGATCAAAGAGCAGATACGGAGCATAATCGGGAAGCGACTCGTCGCGCGCGCCCGGCTCGTTCTGATTTGCGATGCTGTGGGAACTGATGTTCCCGGTATTGACCGAAAAGCCAGGGCCGGACTGGGCACCTGTGCCAGTGTTTGCAGCCCAGGCAATCTGGTTCGGGTCACTTTCCAGTGCCGCAACCTCGGGTCCACCAGCGTTGACGCGATAGATCACCTGCGCATCAGACACAAGGACATCGACATCCGCGTCGACCTCGCTCGTTCCATCGCTGACGGTGTAGGAGAATCCCGCCTGACCCTCGAAATCCTGGTCAGGCGTGAAGGTGATGAAATCGTCGCTGGTATCGCCGACCGTCCCGTTGTCGTCCAGCACGGCGGTGCCGTTTGTCGGGTTCGACACGCCGGTGATCGAAAGAGCATCGCTTGGGTTTGGATCCGAGTCATTTGCAAGAAGATCTGCGACCGGAATGGTCAGAACCGCGTTCACCCCGGTCGAAACCTGATCATCCTGCGCATCGGGCGGCAGCTCCGCCTCGGTCGCGGTGATTTCAATGTCGTCAAACACCGCTTGGAACGCGTCCGCCGTGGGTTCACCCGTATTGCTGGAGAACAGTCCAACAGCCAGGCCGGTTTCCTGGCCCTGTACCGTGGTTTCGCCCCGGATGGCGGACAGCACATCCGTATCCGCCAAGTCAAAAGTGTCAAAACCCGTGATCTCGACAAGCCCCGAGTTGGTCTCATAGCTTGCCTTGGGCGTCGCAATCCCGGTTTGAACATCTATCTGCAGCTCGACGAAGATCTTCGCGGCTTCGGGCAGATCCGAGGCCTCAAAAAGGTTCCCCACCAAAACCGTATTCGTTTGGACAATACCGTCGTTGTTCTCAAGTGAGACCTGGATACCGGGGCCGTCGCCGCCGGTATCAATTGCCACAATCTTCATATAGTCGGACTGCGTGCCGTTTCCGATATAACCACCGAGTTGTTGGAAATTCCCGGTAATCGCATCACCCGGATTGAACATCGACCACTTGATCGTTGCCACTCCGACATTTTCGGCCATCTTCACGCCGGTGTGGAACAGATATTCGCCGGTGTTGACCGCTTTGAACGGATCACCATTCGAAACCTGTTCGATGACCGTCGTACCACCGCCCGCGGCGGTGATGAACTTGACGTTGTCCAGTTTGATGATTTGATCCTGTAGGTCCGAGGGCTCCTGAAAGAAAGCCTCATAGTCGGTTTCACCATCAATCATGACACCAGTCAGACCGCCACCAAACCCGTCGGGGCCCGGAAGGTTGCCTTCCTGATCGGGATCGAAATCCCACAAGAACGTCTCATCGGGGGTGATCGTTACGCCGGTCCCGTTCGCCGCGTCACGCTGGAACGGGTCAAGTGCGTTGATGATCCCGTCATCATCCGCGTCGTTGTCGATGATGATCTCGGAATCGCTGGGCGCCAGAACGGTGATTTCGTTGCCGCCAATCTCGGCCACCCAAAGCGTTCCGTTCGGACCCTGTGTCACATCCAACGGATTTGAAAGCGGTACACCCAGGCTGTTGTTTGCAACTTCGAGGATGCCATCCTGATTGGCCCCCGGCACCACGTCATCGGGGGTTCCGAAAATCCCGTCAGGACCTTCTTCGGGCACGCCATCCAGCCCATCGGCCGCGTCGTTGATGTTCAGAAGTGTAATGTTGTCGTTGAACTGGGTGACAAAGATCTTGCCGTCCAGAATGCCATCGAACACTTCGCCTTCACTGTCATAGACGATGATGCCGTTGGTTGAGGAACCGACCGCGACGATGTTCGCGCTTTCGTCACTGCTGGCTTCAACACGCTCGCCGCGCTCCTTAAGCAGCGCATTGATTTGCTCCAGGTCCTGCGCAACGGTGGGATCCAACCCGTCCAACGCCGCATATTTTGATGGATCAATGATAAAACCGTCAGCGATCAACACCCCGTCTGGAACCCGCTCGGAAATATCATCGACGGTGTTTATGAAGCCCGGACTTGTGTCCGGGTCGCCGTCGTCGTCATAGACAGTCCAGGACTGGTTTTGGTTTGAACGGATCGGGGCCGGGTGGCCGTAGTACCCCCCCTCTTCAATCAGATACAGCGGCTCGGGGTCACCATCCCCCCCATTGTTCGGTGTATTCACCGCCTCACCGGTAATGCCGTCGCCGTCTTCATCATTGGATTCAGTATTGGGATCATCGCCAAGACCGTCGTTCGATCCGTTGTCTACTGTGAACAGCCGGCCCTGGTCATCCATCGCCAAATCATATGCATTGCGCATGCCATCCGCGAAAATCCGCAACGGGGCATCGGCCGGCAGGATGGCCATGTTCAGACCGTCATTGCCACCCCAGGGTCCATCCACATCATTGCCGTTTGCATCCTCGCGGATGCCATCATTTGCGATGTTGGGATCATCCAGCGTTGGCAGGTCATAAACATAGCTGCGCGCGCTCCCGCCCTGCCCGCCGTTCTCATCGATTTTGACGTCCATAGCCTCGATTGCGGCAAGGTCGATCTCAAGGATTGTTCCCGAAAGTGCGTATTCAGCCGTGTAGGAGAAGAACGAGGACGGAGCACCGTTGTTCGTATTGCCGCCGACCGTCAGGTAAAGGGTATCGCCATCATCGGCCAGCACCATGCCGTTGACTGCGTGGTTCTCCTCGGACCTAGGGAGTCCGCGCAGAATGTCGACAGCAGTCCATTCCCCTGCGGTCGAGTCCCAACTGACTTTGGTCACGACGCCTGAGTTGGTGTCCAGGTTGACTTCGCCGTTCTTTGAGATCCGAGGATCGCTGGACGAAACATAGAGAACCGGTTCACCTGGGGTCCCACCAACGACAACACCGGTGACCTGACGATTGCTGGCCGTGCCTGTCCCCGAAAAAAGAGAACCGTCGTCGTTGTGGTTCTGTATCGATTTGACCACATCCAGACCGCTGGGGAGTTTAAGCTCCTCAATCGCTGTTGCGATGTATTCGCCGTCCTGGATCGCAACGCTGATTGCATTGATCGTTCCGTTCTGCTCGGCCACATAGAGGCGCCCGTCGGGACCAAACTGCAGTGACGTGGGGTTGTTAATCGACGGTCCACCGCTGATTCCGTCAATTACTCCGATCTCGGTAAAGCTGATAGGCATGCGTTTTCCCCTAGATGTCCGTTAAGCGAACGATTGTGTTTTGCAGTGATCATCGGCAGCGATCAGTTCAGACCCCGCCGGCGCACTTGAAGCTGTTGGTGATGGCGCGCAGGACCGCTCCGCAAGCAATGCGGCATCCGATCAAGCGCTGGAAATACGCCGAACCAGGGGCTCGGCGTACCAGTGTCATTTTTAGTGACCAGGGCCGGTACAAACCCTGGATCCGAACTTTGTTTGTTAAAATGTGAAGGTAGTCGCTGTAACGATGGTGCACATCCTTGCACCCACGCACGGCTGATGGGGTGTTGGTCTAGAGCCGATAAATTGACGGACGCCCCCGGCCGCTCAATTTTCTGCTGTGTACTCGACGCACGTAACACTGTCCCGCCCACAAATACTTAACACACTCTTAACGCGTACAGGATGCCAGTAACGCCTTGGATTGGGAACAAAAAGGAATCGCGCAGAACAACCTGTTACATATGCGCGTCAGACCCGCTTTTTTCCCCGTATTTCATCTGCTTAAACACGTGTAGGAAGAAGTACCCAGGTGCAGTCCCTGCGATATGGCGTAAAAACATTCGTATTAATGAATACTTCGATGGCATGAATGCGCCATGTTCTCGAATCAATCGCGCCAAAATTCCGAGCAAACTGCCTCAATTTATATCTGAATATCCGCCTTTTTTGATCCGCCTCCTTTTCCACATAATGCTGCCATATCAACGCCATAATTGGCGCCCCTCCGCGTCGAATTGCTTCGCCGGCACGGCGAGGGGGACGCAGTTGCCGCTAAAGCGAAAACATATCGTCAGGGTGCACGATTTTCCCTCCGTCAAGTCACCAAGGAACAGACAACGGGATTTACATCTGTGCGCCCTTTCGGAGCGCTACGACACGCGCCAATGTGTATAACACCTCTTGGACAAACCAACGCAGGCGGAGCAAGACACCTTGGCCCACCGGATCTGGCATTGTGTAACTGGAAAGACGTATCCGAGCAGCCAGGTCACCGGGGGTATCAGAACAACCATTGGTAGTCACCGAAGACAGGCCCCAAGAACACTCACCCCGCTGCTATGCGTGCCGCTGGCACGCGGATTGTGACCCGGCTTACCCTCACATGTCCTTGATTTTGTAGAGGGCACCGACCTTCCTGCCAATAGCCTCCTCCTTTGCCAGCGGTTGCGCAGAGAGGCGGCGCGCAAGATCCTCAAGCCCCTGGCTGCGTAGGACCTTCAACAGTGCCGAGATATTCGCCGCGTCCTGGCGCGTTACAACGTGGCCCAGCACGTCATCTGAAATGCGTGCGCCGGAAAGTACGGGGAGCAGCGCCTTGGTCGCCGCGCGGCGCAAATCTCCGTTCCGGATCAGGCCCTGAAAAATTGGGTGGCGGCTTTCGCGAATAAGTGCGGCCAGGGCTTTCCCGTCGTCACTGGAATTGAGGCGCTGATCGACCGAACGCGCAAGCCCGGTACTGGCCAACCGGCCGGAGGGGCGCGTCCGCTCGGCCGGTGTAAACCGCAGGCCAGAAGGCTCGGCCACATCCGCGGCCAGGCCGTCCAGATAGGCAGGATATCCCGAGGCGCAGAGCACATCCAGGTCCAGAGCCGAGAACACGTCCTGGATCCGGCAGGCGACGCCGTTGCCGTCGGCAATACCGTAGACAAGGCCGGTCGCCCTGGGAAACGCCGGGGCCGGATCCTCGCGGATAAAGAGGATCGAACCCGAGTCGCCCTGGGCAATCACTCCCGGCGGGGGCGTACCAGGATCTCCCTCGAACAAGAGACCCCAGCACATCAGGAAAGTCCGGGGAACCCCGGGCGAAATGTTCACGGTCATTGGCCAGTGAAAGGTCGTATCGATAATGCGGCCGGTCGTCGTGCCGGTCACCCAACCGGACTTGATCACCGACGTGAAGCTTGCCACCAAACCGGTGTCGTAAATAGCGGGACCCAGATCGAGCACCGTCAGGTCGATCAGATCCGGGTCGTCCGCAGCAATGACTGCGGCGTCGATAAGGTTGCAGTCCGCCATCGTAAATGGATCGGGCATCACGTTCAGCCGGTGCCAGCGTTTGACCGTGCCGATGCGATTTGCCGGGTCAAACCCACCTCCGACAGAAACCGGGTGGATGCAGGCCGACCCGGCCGTTAGCCCAACCACATGGTGGTTGGTCAGCGCCACAACGGTCTCATCAGTGCGGTCGAATACCCAACCGCCCAAAGTCCCCCTGCCGCCGGTATCTGCAACCTTAACCGACACCCCGCCGGGAACCGGACGATGCAGATCCTTGTGGCCGTTGGCGGGTCGCGGGGCCGACATCTCAATGACATCTGTGGGAACGCGGCAGGTGCCGCCGCCGTCAAGCGAAAGCGTAACTTCGGACGGCACGCGAAGATCCTCACTCAGCGCATCGCGCGGGTATTTCTTCGGGACATAAATACGGACGCAGGGATCCATATGATACTCGCCACAACGGACACGCGGACCGGACCCAATGGCCGTCGCGCCAAAACGCCGAAAGGGGTCTGCCTCCACAAAGCGGCTCAACCCGCCACGGAGTTCAACCATCTCGGGCGAGTCGTCGCGCCAACCGTCTGGCGGTGTTTCGGGGAATGTGGCCAAGTGGCACCCTCCTCATGCAAAAAGTAATGAAAAGTCCCGACCTTAACAGAATTGTGCCAGCCGGACCGCGATCAGGCAACGTATTTGATCGAACGCAGAACCACCGCCGCCAATAGCAGCTGGCAATACACCTCGGACGGCTTCAAGAAAGTACACAAAGAGGCAAGCAGCATGGTCTTACGCCGCAAACACTAACCGCTGCATCTTGATAGCCCCAGCGCCTAATAACTATCCGATTTTCTACTTTTATTACCTTGTATCCAAATTAGTACAGCGCCAGGTGCGAAATCGGTGTTGCAGGCGCACATGGTATTGTGCATCGCAATATTTTTTGCCAAGCGATTCGCTATATATTATTAATTTGAAAAATTCGGCACTTTTGTAAGAAAATTTTCCTTACAATACAAACTATTCGATGTCTCTCTCCACTTAAATATTTACACAAAATATAACGTAACTCAATCTGTCTGAACGGCTGCGGCCAATTGGTATAAGGCGGCAATCGTTCTTTGTAACCGTACGTACTCTTAAGGGGGGTAGTGATGGCTGACGTATCAGAAACGCACACATTGGATGGAGTCACAGACTTTACCGCATTCGGAACACTCTTCGAATGGGAGGGTCAGCGGATCAATCGTGTGAGTGTTAACGCGTTCGACAGCGATAACGACAATAGCGATTTAACTTTCAACTTTAGCGGCGACTGGCGTGTCGAAGTGATGAAGTTCGACGGCGATGGTAACTTTGCCGCCACCATCAACGACGCCGCAGACGGTGGCGACCGGCGCATTGATTTCCTGCGGCTTGGGTCCGGTGAGCAGACGATATCGCTCGAAGACACAAGGGTGTATTTCATCCGCGGCGGTACGGACGCCGATACAACGCTCTCCCTTGGAAGCGAGCGGGTCACTGCAATTGAACTGTTCGACGGCCGAAACGTGATCAACATGGGGTCTGGATCCGTCAACCTGATTGATACGGGAAACGGTCGGGACATTGTGAACGGCGACACCGGTTCGATCGAAGCGTTGCGCATGGGCGATGGAAGAAACACGGTGAATTCGGGCGGCAGTTTCATAGCCTCCATCGACAATCGCGGTCGAAACGACATCAATATCGGATCCGAAGGGGCCGGTAGCATCGCGACAAGAGACGGCGCTGACACGATTACCGTAGATGACGGCTTTGTCCGATCGATCTCTACCAGCGGCGGAGACGACACAGTTGCATTTGTAAATCAGGGAAGAGCCGGCAGCGTGAATGTGGGCTCGGGAAACAACACCGTGACCGTCGCGGAGCGTTTCGTTGATACAATCGTGGCGTTTGAAGGCGCGGATACCTTCCGGTTTTCGGGCAACAGCGGCGCGCGCTTGGCGGATATGGATCGGGGGCGCGACAAGCTCGTTCTGTCCGACAACGCCAATATCAATGCTGTCCTTGCAGGTGACGGGAAGAAAACGATCACACTTGCGGACAATACCGAAATCTCGGGACTCAGCGTTTTCGGCAATGCGCGAACCACCCTCACCTTGACCGATGCAGCCCGTATCAACAGCGCAGACCTCGGCCAGCGCAAGAACAGTGTTGTGCTGTCAGATGACGCGCAAATCAGCCTGCTGCAACTCGGCGACAAGGCGGATCGTGTGACGCTGAACGATGACGCCCGCGTCTTTGCCATGAAGCTGGGTGACGGCAACGATATGCTGAAAACCGGCAACCGTTTTCAGGATTCGATCACATCCTTTGCCGGGGACAACGATGTTACCATCGGGTCTGGCGGTGCCGGAGCGATCCAACTCGGCGATGGCTTGGACACAGTGGTCACCAACGGCTTTGTCGACTTCCTGCGCACTGGACGGGCGAACGACACCGTGACCATCAACGATGGTGCGGAGACCGTGTCGCTGGGCGATGGAAATGACAACATCGTCACAAACAGCTTTGTAAACTTCATCCGCGGCGGCGACGGAGGGGATACGATCGAGGTGAACAACGGCGCGGATCTGGTTCGGGCCGGTCGCGGCTCAGATACGGTCAGCGTCGGCTTTGAAGGCGCGCGTATGGTCCGCCTCAACGATGGTGACGATCTGGTCAACCTCTCGGACATCAACCCTTTCTTTGGCACAACGGTGTCCGGCGGGAACGGCAGCGACACCGCAAGCTTCAAAGGCTTCAGCGGTCCGGTGTTCGTATCACTCGACCTGGCCGGCCAGTTTCAGGATGTCGGCGACCCGACAGGAGACCTCGAAACATCGGTTTTCGGGTATTTTGCCTTCTCGGGCATGGAAAACCTTGTCGGTACACGGCGTGCGGATGTGCTGGAGGGCGGTTCTGGTGACAATGTGTTGTCCGGGGGGCGTGGAAACGACATGCTGCGCGGCCTTGACGGAAACGACGATCTGAGCGGCGGCAAAGGCGCCGATATGATCAACGGTGGCAAGGGGAACGACGTGCTGGACGGCGGCGGCGGTGCCGATACCTTCCTGTTCCGCAAAAATGATGGGGAGGATGTGATCCGCGAATTTGCCGTAGGTTCCGATCTGATCGAAATCCGCGGGACGAACGACCTGACCGATATGAGTTTTTCGCAGGCTGGCAGCGATGTGGAGATTGCGTTTGCAAGCCTGACGGTGACCGTCGAAAACACCAACCTCGCCCAGATCGAGGACGCGGCTAACTTCATCTTCTGAGGTGAAAGCATGCGGCCCGGCGGGTACCACTCCCGCCGGGCCGAGTTCGTTTAGGGCATTTTGCCTCTGCGTATGAACATCAAGCCTGCCCTAACGCGTTGAAATCTTTGATTTCACTCCGCGTTAGGTGATGTACCAACAAGACGCGGCGCTTTAGTGGGCAGGTGTGGCCCCTGCCCCGGTCCCGGCCTGTTTGGCCGCGGCGGCGGCAGCGGCTTCCTCTTCCGCCTCATCCCATTCGATACCTTCGGGGCGCCGCGTAAGGGCCACCCCCAGCACCTCGGTCACATCGCCGACAGGGATGATCTCCAAGCCGTCCTTCACATTGTCGGGGATATCGCGCAGATCCTTGACGTTGTCGTCCGGGATCAGCACGGTCTTTACCCCGCCGCGCAAAGCGGCCAGCAGTTTCTCTTTGAGACCGCCGATCGGCAGCACATTGCCCCGCAAGGTAACCTCGCCGGTCATCGCCACATCCCGACGCACTGGAATTCCGGTCAGCACCGATACGATCGATGTGACCATCGCGATACCCGCTGACGGACCGTCCTTCGGCGTCGCCCCTTCGGGCACGTGAACGTGGATATCGAGCTTATCGAATTCGGGCGGCTTTACCCCGATATCGAGCGACTTCGAGCGAACATAAGAACTCGCCGCCTCGATCGATTCTTTCATAACATCGCCCAGTTTACCCGTCGTCTTCATCCGGCCCTTACCGGGCAGGCGCAGAGCCTCGATCGACAACAGGTCGCCGCCAACCTCGGTCCAGGCCAAACCGGTCGTGACGCCAACGCTGTCCTCAACTTCGGCAAGCCCGTACTTGAACCGCCGGACACCCAGAAAATCCTCCAGATCATCGGGCTTGACCACGACTGTTTCAGCCTCGCCCTTGACGATCTTGGTCACCGCTTTGCGCGCGAGCTTGGCAATTTCGCGCTCCAGGTTTCGAACACCCGCTTCCCTGGTGTAATAGCGAATGATGTCCGTCAGCGCGGCGTCGGTAAGCTCAAACTCACCTTTCTTCAAACCATGCCCTTTGAGCTGCTTGTCCAGCAGGTGCTGTTTGGCAATCTCGCTTTTTTCGTCTTCGGTGTACCCCGACAGCGAGATGATCTCCATCCGATCCAGCAGCGGCCGTGGCATGTTGTAGGAGTTGGCCGTTGTTATGAACATGACATTCGACAGATCATACTCGACTTCCAGATAGTGATCCATGAAGGTCGAGTTCTGCTCAGGGTCCAGGACCTCAAGCATCGCACTTGCCGGGTCGCCCCGGAAATCCTGACCCATCTTGTCAATCTCATCCAGCAAAATCAACGGGTTGACCGTTTTTGCCTTTTTCATCGACTGAATGATTTTACCGGGCATCGAACCGATGTAGGTGCGCCGGTGGCCGCGTATCTCGGACTCGTCGCGCACCCCGCCGAGCGAGATCCGGATGAACTCCCGATTGGTGGCGGATGCGACGGATTTACCAAGTGAGGTCTTGCCCACGCCCGGTGGCCCCACGAGGCACAGGATCGGGCCGCGCAGCTTGGTGGACCGCTGCTGAACCGCAAGATATTCAACGATGCGTTCTTTGACCTTCTCCAGGCCATAGTGGTCGCGATCCAGGATCATCTGCGCGTTGCCCAGGTCCTTTTTCACCCGGCTGCGCTTGCCCCAGGGGATCGAAAGCATCCAGTCCAGATAGTTGCGCACAACCGTCGCTTCGGCGGACATCGGCGACATGTTCCGAAGTTTCTTAACCTCGGCATTGGCCTTTTCGCGCGCCTCTTTGCTGAGTTTGGTTTCGGCGATTTTCTCCTCAAATTCAGTGGCATCGTCCGTGCCACCCTCGCCATCGCCCAATTCCTTCTGAATGGCTTTCATCTGCTCATTCAAATAGTACTCGCGCTGGGTGCGCTCCATTTGGCTTTTGACGCGTGTCTTGATCTTTTTCTCGACCTTCAGAACGCTCATTTCGCCCTGCATCAGACCGTATATCTTCTCAAGCCGCCCGGCCACGCTGGCGGTTTCCAGAAGCGCCTGTTTTTCCTCAAGACGCACACCCAGATGCCCGGCTACCGTATCGGCGAGGCGACCGGCACTGTCGGCATCGGTAACGGCCTGCAGCGCTTCTTCCGGAATGTTCTTGTTCAGCTTGGCATAGCGTTCGAACTCTTCCCCAACGGATCGGGTCAGGGCCTCGACGGTTGCTTCATCGCCCAGTTCCTCTTGCAGCAGTTCGGCCCGCGCTTCGAAGAAACTATCGTTGTCCAGAAATTCAACGATTCTGGCACGTTGACGGCCTTCAACCAGCACTTTGACGGTGCCGTCGGGCAGTTTCAGCAACTGCAGGACATTGGCCAGCACACCGGTCTCGTAAATACTATCGGTACTCGGATCCTCGTCACTTGCATCGGTTTGTGAACTTAGCAGGATCTGTTTGTCATCCCGCATCACTTCCTCAAGCGCACGCACAGACTTTTCACGGCCCACGAACAACGGAACGATCATATGGGGAAAGACCACAATATCGCGCAACGGAAGAACGGGATGCGTAATGCTGCTCTGATCGGTCATGTTATTATCCTTTTGTTGCAAGGCACCTCCACCCCGGTTTGACCAGCGGTCCTGGATGCCTCCAATTCAGACGCATGAGGTGTGGCCTGCGGACACATATGTCAAGGTAACCCTCGACTCGTTGCGACAACACTAAAGCGCGGCGGCGCCGGAGAGAAGGCAGGATTATCCGTTCAGAGATATTTCCGCCGGGACCGCATGGCCCCGGCATCGAGTGCCCTTCAACCTGCGCTGGGACCTATGGTGCTACGCATCAAATGCCCCCATTTCACCGGCAGTGATCACGCGCAGGGCGGCGCTGCCGTATCCGGCAAGCTCGCCCTCAAGATGCGGGAAAAGCTCCAAGATCTCAGCACGGGTCGCATCCGACATCGCATCCGAGGCTTCGCCAGGGTGAAAGCTTTCGGTGGCCGCGCCTTCGGCAAAGATCACCTGATGCCGGTCAAACAGCACGTGGAAGTACTCAACCTCGGCCATCGGCTCGGGGCGGATG